>JAIBAM010000046.1 GCA_019695175.1 Bdellovibrionales bacterium | reverse complement strand
AATTCAAATCTACAAATCTCTTGTCTTCAAATCACCATCCGATTGGCTGCCATGGAATTTTGAACAAACAATCCTCAACATTACGAAATCTCAAACCCAAAGTTAAGCGCGCTCACCGGAGGGACACAAAAGCTCTGTTGTGCCTTGTTCTCTGACAACTAGGTGTTCTCCATGCTTTAAAGTATTTTTAACAGTACTTCTATAAAGACTATCGAAGTAATCGGACTCTAAGCTTAAATACATATCTTACCTCAAAGACCTATCGGTATTTTGAGGAAGTAAATTAGATTTGTTTCTCTGCGAACCTGCTGACCTGGAGGGAGTTATCTGCGTGACTTGGTTTTTAATTTTTTTAATAATTTTAAGGAATTGACCAATTTCTCTAGGTGCAAAATTGGTCGGGGAGACAGGATTTGAACCTGCGACCCTCTGGTCCCAAACCAGATGCGCTACCAAACTGCGCTACTCCCCGTAAAGAAACATAAAATAGAAATTCAATTCAGTAGGTCAATAGGACAAAAAAACTCTTTGAGACTCCATATCCACAGTTTCTAACACCATTTTCTAACACAATTTTAGAAACTGAACCGAAAAGTTCTTTAGGAGAATTTGAAGTCTCTGTCAATGATTCCATTTTAATGCATACTGTTAAATATTTGGAAATAATTTGATTTTTATGGGCATAAATTTTTACGATGTATTTAGAATTTATTTTTATATTACATAAAATCAAAATTAATTAAAGGTACTTGCCCTAAAGCTTTATATTTGAAAGTATTTTTAAATGCTTAAAATTAGGACCACAGGCCTAATTTAAAAATTAGATTAGAGAAATTGAGTAACTAAAAAATAAATATAACCTAATTAATTCAACAAGGAGTATTGCATGAAAAAAATGATAGGGGTTATTTGTTTGCTGGCACTAATGCCGCAAGCTCACGCAGGAGAATTATCTAACACTGCAGAATTTCGTCTTCGTTATCAAGTAGACCAAGATAGCGATGGTAAAAGTGATGTTAAACCAAGTAGCACAAATGCCTGGGCTCATCGGTTTAAACTAGGATCAACCTTTCGTTCAGGAGAAAAATTAACTGCTCAACTAACACTTCTGCACAACGCCACATGGGGTCATACTGGTTTATACCAACCAACAACAGGTACTAGCACGGGAGATTCCAACTTAGGAACTATGGACGGAACCAGAAATGGCGAGAACATGGTTCTCGTGAATGAAGCCTATGGATCTTGGATGGTTTCTAACGAATGGCTCATTCGCTTTGGCCGTGGAGCTCTCCATATGGCAGATGGTCGAGTCATTAGTCCTAATGACTGGCAACCCACTCCTTATGCCTTTGAAGGAGTTCTGGTTACTTGGGATAAAGAATTTGCTCGTTTCAACGGCTATGGAGTGAAATTTGCTGAACTCAATTCAGCAGGAGGATCATCCGCTTCAGATCCCGAAATTAATTCTTACGGATTGAGTGTGGATTGGAAAAGTCTTCCAGAGTTCATCAAAATGGCTAACCTGCACCTCATTCAAGTTAATGTCGACAAAGATTCCACTGCCACTGCGGGTACAGGGTTAAGTACTACTGGCATTCCCAAAGAAAGTCGTTTGCGTTATGGATTTGTGGTTTCAGGGGATGCGATGAATATCGATTACCGACTCACTTACGCAGGTCACACAGGAGAATTTAAAGATCTTAAAGTGGATCGAACTGGCTCAATGATTGATGCTGAATTGGGATATCGTATGGCTGAATGGATGAACAGCCGTATTTCCTTTCTCTATCACATGGATTCCGGTGATAGTAATTCAAATGATAAGAAGTCTGAAACCTATGAACCTTATTTTTATGACCGTCATGAAAATGCGGGTTGGATGGACATATTTATGTGGGGGAACCTCACTTATATGCAGTTGAGATACACCATGGATATTATGGATGATCTTAACTTTGCAGCTCAATACCTCATTTTTACCCAAACTAAAAAGGAAGGTGCTATTTCTACTGACAATAATGGCTCCTCTTTTGGTGGAGCTGGTGATACCACTAAAGACAATTTAGGATCAGAACTTGACCTTGCTGTTTCTAAAAAATATGAAGGTGGATTCATGATTACAGCACGAGCTGGTATGTTCAGCCCTGGAGATGAATTCAAAGCAGCTGATAAAACAGACACTTACACACAATTCTTTTTAGAAGGAAAAATGAACTTCTAATAAAAGTAGAGGACAAGGAATTTCTAATAAAATGGAGTCAGACTTTCTATCTAGTGGTTCATTTTGTACTGGATATTAGTCTGACTTATTTTTTTCCGCTCATTTCTTGTGATACGAACTAAGAGACAAAAAAATCAATCCGTTCAATTTCAGTAGGTAGGGTTCATTTTTAAAATTTAAATTCAATGTAACATGAACCAACGTCTTGTATAGAAATAATGAAGATTTTTATTAAATTGAGGATTTTCAATAATTTCCTCTAAAAAGCCGAAAACAAGAAAATAACCCGTCGAAAATAGAGAGTAAATAGAGGGCAAACTATTTTTTAATATTGGTTATTAGTAAGAGATGAGCTAATGAGTTAACTACTTACTATTTTAACTTTAAAAGAAAGTTTTATTTTTGGAGATCACTATGGGTAGTTCATCTTATGTTAAAGTTATTCATTCTATAGGGATGTTAGTTTGAACTTTTGGCAAACACAAAAATTAATGTACTTTCTATTTGGGTTATTTTTAATTCTCACACAGTTAATTTTACCTCCACTAGTTGCTCTTGCTAAACCAAAATACGGTAAAATTAGCGTTCATGGCTCCTTGCAAATGGAGCTGAATAAAGTATTAAAAGCCACCGATGGACTCCAAAAAGCTTGCATTACCAGAAATGAAAAGCAAATTGATAGAGCTATAAAAATTCTCATTCTCAATTTAAATCAAGCCAATCAAAAATCAAATCTAGCTAAAGATCAAAAACCTCATTTGTCTCGAATGATAAATGCAGCCATTAATCATTTAGAAGTAACTCTCAACCGCTCAGGAGAGAGCAGAAAGGACAGTCTTAAAGAAGCTTTCAATCATCTGGTTCAGATTGCGAAGGTATATAAACTTGATGAATATCAAGTATTTTTTTGTCCTTTAGATAAATCCGTTTGGCTACAAAAAAATAATAAACCAAATAACCCTATCAACCCTCAAAAGTATGGTTCTTGTGGAAAATTAGTGAAATAATAATAAATTAATTATTAACAGAAAAATTTAAACTGATGCCCAATTTCTTAATGCAATTTCCAAAAAGTGTGATCGTTTTTGTCATCATTTCAATTGGGATACTTTTCATTTTATTTTCTAATCCACCTTATACAATTTGTGATTCACAACTTAACACTCTTAAAGCCACTCAAAATGTTTTCATTTACCCTCAAGACACTCATCATATTAAAAAAAAATCTGAATACGAAAAACTCATAAAACAATGCAAAATAACCAACAGCCCAGGTGGGTGTTATGAATTATTTTACCGACTTAAAATATTGTTAAAAGACCTCAATGCCATTCCTTCCGAATGTCATGAAAAGGTAGGTGACGAAGACGCAATCAAAAAAGCCATCTGGGAATCCCTTGAATTAATGGTCAAAATAGCCTGGAGCACAAAGCCACCTGCTTCTTATTACGAAAAATTTAATTGGCTTGAGCCAACAGATATTCTGCTTTACTGTCAACTACGGTCCATTGCCGAAAAAATATATGGACCATCAAAATGGGGCACCTTTCGAGAAAAGATGTTGTCTCAACTTCCCGGAATCTCTCAAATTGATCGTAATAAATCATGGGAAATGATGTTACTATCAACCAATTGTGAAAAATATTATTAAATAAATGTGATTAGCAGCTTAACTCATAAGGTTCTTAGAAAGAGAGGATCTTTTAAATGAAATCAAAAATACTTGGTCAATACTTAGTCATAGAAATCATGGGAGTCCTTAGTGCTCTTCTCTTATTCAAAACCATAAAAGATTCTCGAATCGCTGGTATCTTTGCCGGACTTGGATTTATTTCTATAGGATTGTATATTATTAAAACAATACACCCCTGGAAAAAGAAATGGACATCTCCCACCTTTTGGTTTGTTCACATACATGTGTGGATTATGACTCTCCCCTTTCTAGTCATTCGTATCCGTAACTGGGAATTACCCATAGATAAAATTTCATTATTTTCCATAAATGGGGTGCGCTGGCATCATTTTTCTGAAACTATCTACTCTATTCTCATGATTTCGACCTTGATTGATCTCTTCAGACTTTTATTTTTCTCGCATAAAGTTCCAAAATCATCATGATTCAACTCCCAATTGAACTCCCATTTCAACTTTTTATTTTATTTTCATTTTATTTTTATTTTTAACCGCTGTTGTTGATTACTTTTCTCTTCCCACTCATATTTTGCCTTCAAACTGAGAAGAAGGGATAAGATGAAAATAAAATTGTGATTTACTTCACCATCTGAAAAATTATTCTGGGTCAATCCTCCTACATGCAGTGCAATCTGTGCGCCTATTATACCCAAAATATAAGCTCTATCTCTTAAGTGATCATTCGGTATGTTTTGCCACAGTTGATAAGAAATTTTTAAAAAAAAGAAAATAAATAAAAGATAACAGCTCAAACCAAGAATTCCTGTACCGGCTAAAAACTGAAGATAAACATTATGAGCATGCCCATGAAAGCCATTCTTAATATTCATTTTTTCATAATATTCACCTATACGCCTCTCATTTTCGGTATAACCAATTCCAATGAGCGGGTGTTCTTTAAAAATTTCCCAATTAGCCTTCCAAAGACTGACTCGATCCCTATTTTCTACATTTTGAGTACCGAAAATGGAAGCCACTCTCACCCTAACGGGAGGAACCACAGCAATAATAAGTCCTGCGGTAATAAAGAATCCCATGGCCACTTGGTAAAATTTTTTCCTTTGCCATAACCACAACATTACAGCAACAGAGACAATACCACTGATCCAAACTCCCCTAATAAGACTTAAAAATAAAGCCAAAGCAAGCACCCCTAATGCCACTTTTAACCAGTTTCTTTTTTTGATCTCCAGAACCGAACCAGTGACCCAAAACACAGCTAAAAACAGACAAAACCACATGACATAAAGATGAGCAAAGGTCATGGGGTTATTAAAAAAACCAGAGGATCTAAATAATCTCACTCCTGCCAATTCTAAACTGTGAATGGGATGTCCAGGCCTGACCAAATCAACCCCTGTAAAAGCCTGAACAATGCCATACACACCTACTAATAAAGAAACAGGGATCAAAACTCGCCAAAACAACACCGAAAAATAATCAATGCCCACTTTTTTCCATGCCCATGTATAGCCATAAAGCAAAATAATCCAGCGAAAATTCCCAATCACATACGAGTATTCACTCTCTTTAGTTCCATTTACTGCAACCCCTAAAATGGCTACTAACCACAAAAGCCAAAGGGCTAAATCTGGGCCAAGAGTTTTATCTTTTAAATAGATTTTTAATGATTCAAAACTCAATTTTTGGTTATGAAAAAAGATGAAACCATTTTTAATCTCAATACCAAAAGCAGCAAGAACTAACAACCACCCGAACAATTCCATACCGGCGATGGAAGTACCTAAACTAATTGTTAATAAGAAAAATATTGTTTTCATGCATCACTCTACACATTCAGATCTTGACAATGGAATGAATATTCTTACAATTTTTGCTCACGTACATTATCAAATGATATGGTTCCTAATAACAATTCAGGAAGCTTATAAAGATTATATAGTACTCCGTCAAATATGTTTTCTCGATATTGACTTTAAGTTCTACTTGAATTGGCCTTAACTTTTAGTACGGAGGTCATAAGAAAATGGAATAATTAGAAGTTAAACTACATTGGGAGAAAGTTGAGAAATACATCACCGAATCTCCTTTCAATTACCCACAAGTTTGATCATCTTTTAGACTAACCCCGACCAAAACTTTACGCTAGGAGAAGTGGCACACCAACAGGGACAGTATCAATGTCATGGATTGACGATGAACTTAGTACATATAGATTTTCAGATAACCGCTTTGGCAAACGACTTGTAAAATTGATTCAACAATTGGCTGATAAAATGGGAAACAGTATTCCAACAGCCTGTCAGGACTGGGCGAATACGAAGACGGCTTATCGACTATTTTCCATCTCTAATCTAAACTACTACCGCATCCACTGGCAAAAACCATTGATGATTACGAACGAATCACACACTACCTTCTATCACCAAATACTTTAAATTAAAATAATGCATCATGGAGCGCTTACTCCTTAAGTAACTCTTTCATCATCATGGCCCAGCTACAATGATTACTTTCTTCAATATACTTTAACTCTCGGAGTAAATGAGATCCTCAAAGAACATGGTTGACGTTATTATTAGCAAAATAGGTGGCCCAACAATCGTGGATAATAACTCCTCCATAACGGGGGGGGGTAGGGCATTCTGAAACTCAAATCTGCATGAGATCATATATGATTATGGGGCTTTTCTTAAAAATTTAGGGGAATTACGTTTGACAGCATCAGACCCAATCAATGATTCGTCAGAGATCCCCTGTCATGAACTGAAAGCGGAGAATTTTTGGGCCCGAACCCAAAACCATTTCGTGTTTGCCATCAATCATCATTTGAACCGAAACCCCCTTGGGGTCCAACCCAAGACAGTGCCTGTCCGAGTCTTCCTTTGCTGGATCGTAAATTAAATCAAAGAGTTCACGGAATCCTTCACGACCACCCCACTCGAATACTTCCTTCAAAGATACAGTTTGAGTTTTACAAACACCACTAAGAGAAAGGCGCATCGCTTGGCTTCTAGTATATCCTGTCGGAAATCGACCTGCTCGAATATCTTTAGCTGTGGACTCACATGGATTTGTAAACGTAGCGGTCATTGGAATGACGAAATTATACTCCAAAACAGTCGGATTATTCTGAATCAATCGACTGATGGTTGTGCAGTGGCATGCCCCCCAATTGCCTCCAGCTACCACAAAACTGTTTGTCCGTGTGAAACTCAGTCGATGAACTCCTTCCGGCCCAACATACCTGATCACATTCTGGTAAGCGGGGTTGTGAATGGGGTAATTGATCGCGGAAAGGAAGTCATAAAAAAGGACATAAATTTGCCCCTTTGATTGTTGAAACCCGCCAATTAATGATTGGAGTGCGCGATTCACACTTGAATCTTGTGAATATTCCGGATGAACCAGAATGAGTACGTTCCCATTGGCCGCATCAATGGTAGGCTGAGATTCGATGACACTAGAGTCCGTCCAATCTCTCGACTCCCAGGGATGGCTTCCTCTGAAGTTAATACTGTTCCAATCAGTAACAGGGAGTGGGTCAGGATACTTCTTTCTTAGAAGCTCTTCATTCACAAGTCCGACGTACCTATAGCGGCCCCCCATGTACCACTTTTTGTCATAAATCAGGGTTCGCTCTTCAGCAAAGACCAAATTACATAGAAGTGTGGCCGAGACCAACGCAAATATTATACGGTAAATTTTAGACATAAAAACCTCTAGGTAAAAGCCTTCAAGTACAACCACTGAAAGGTTAACTTTTAATTCTTCACCCGTTTAAAAAACAAAACAGACGACACATTATCCTCCCATTGTCGATCCAGAGAAGCTGACAATCTCACAAAGATCCCTTCCTTACGGGGGCCCATCAAAGGTGTGGAGACAGCATGTTGCTACTGACAAGCCCTGCAAGCTTTTTAGAGTCAATTTTATAGGTCTTAACTTTGTTTACCACGATCCACAGAGATTGCAAAAGATTGACCATCTCTATAAACCAACCAAATACCCAGCAATTCCCGGTCAGTATTTTTTCTTAGTAGATGTGAGGGGTTGAAGAAAAAAAGAAAAATTCTTTTCGCGATGTTATATTGTGCGTAAGATCTTATCTTTAACAGTTTAAACCCAACTAATGTCGAGGTACCCATGGAACGGATGTCTCAAGGCGGCTCAAGTCTGAGTGGACCAGTGCTTTACCGCAGTTGCCACGATCAATTTAAAAATCTACCTGATTTTCGCAATCCAAATTTAGTGGAAATTCCGATTGAAGATTTTTTCATGTCGGGACTTGCCATCTTCGCTTTAAAAATTCCATCACTTTTACAGTTTGATGAGGAAATGAGAAGGAAACAAGTAATGACAAATCTACCGAATCTTTTCTACATTTCACGTCCACCCAGTGATACGCGAATGAGAGAGGTCATTGACGAATATCCCAATGAAATTTTCAGACCGATTTATCGTTCCTTATTTGAAAGGGCACAGAGAGCAAAAGTGCTAAAGGATTTTTCAGTTTGGAACGACACTTATTGTCTCTCTGTCGACGCCAGTGGTTGTTTTTCATCTGACCACGTTCATTGCAAAAACTGTCTGGTCAAAAAGCACAAGGATTCAGATAAGAAATCTTTCCACCACCAAATACTCGCTGGGGCTATTGTACATCCGGAGAAGTCTCAAGTGATCCCTGTGTGCCCTGTAGCCATTCAAAAGCAAGATGGTATGACAAAAAATGATTGTGAACAAAATGCGATGAAGAGGTTTTTGGTTCAATTCCGAGAAGATCACCCCAAATTGAAGGTTGTGCTATTAACGGACGCACTTCATTCCACTCTGCCATGCGTGGAACTGATCCAAAAACTTGATATGGATTTCATTTTATCTGTTAAGCCTGGAAGCCATGAGAAACTCTTTGAGGGTTTGGACAAGTTTGAGTCAACATCTCAAGTTTATCATTTTGAAGACGAGGAAGAAATCGGTGACAAGGTAAAGAAAAAAATTATCCGGCACTATCGTTATTTTAATGGAGTACTCCTCAACCACCAAAGCACGAAGACAGCGGTTAACTTTCTAGAATATTGGGAGACGACTCAGTGGGTAGATCAATGGGGTGAGATGCAGGAAACAAAAAAACACTTTAGTTGGGTCACAAACTACTCCCTGTATGAATCGACTGCCAGGAATATTGTGAAAGCAGGCAGAGCACGTTGGAAAATAGAAAATGAAACTTTCAATACACTAAAAAATCAAGGCTACGAATTTGAACATAACTTCGGACATGGGTACAAAAATCTCTCCTCCAACTTTGCCCACCTCATGATGCTAGCCTTTTTAGTTGATCAATTGCAGGAACTCAAATGTAAAGTTTTTCAAACTGCTTTAGCAAAAGTCTTCGGTAAACGATCGCGACTGTGGCAGAAACTTAAATCCATTTACGAGCATATTCCCATTATATTCTCAGACTGGATTGAGTTTTTGAACTTCTTTATAGATCCCACACCGTGGCTTAAGTCACCTTAGCTAGTTACAATCAAATACATCGCATCAATATTGAAGCCTCTTTTTTCTGTATTCTTGTCGCTTAATTAAATAATAAATATGAATTGTTTAATTAATTCAAATTTGAGCCAACAATTCT
>JAIBAM010000045.1 GCA_019695175.1 Bdellovibrionales bacterium | reverse complement strand
TCTTGTAAAGGACTGTGTTGTCAGCGGCCCTAGGCCGCTTTGAAGTTTGCAATTGAAGACGAAGATTCGAAAGTTATCCCAACTTACGTTCTAGCTGGTGCGGCCGTAGGCTGCATGGGCATTCTTCCTCACTGGTTTTTTCATTAAGATCAACAAAACCTTTCTCATTCCATAAGTCAATTTCCCGGATCAATGACCAAAAGTGAACCATTTTAACAAACTCGCTACGATCAAATGATAAAATCGCAGGTCCATTTTCTTGACTCTGTCTTTTGACAAAGAGCCCCTTTTTTTCCAAAATATCTAGGTGAGTGTTCTTAAGTTCAATGGAATATTTTTTTCTTATAATTTCAATGGTTGTATCCCAGTTTAAGGCAACGGCGCCTTTGCGGTCTAATTCCACCCCCTCACTCGCTTGTACAAGGGCCATGGCCACTTTGAGTGCTAACGTGTCTACATGAATTACCTCGGCATAACTGCCCTTATAGAGATTGTATTGATAAAATTCTGAAAAATCTTCAATCAATGGAAGGTTTAATAAACGGATTTTACTTAATTCTTCGTTCCCTTCCTCAGTTTTTTCTAGGGTGAGTTCACAAATTTTTAATTTCATTAGTAGATCTAAAAGACTTCTCATTCTTTGGGGAGACTCAGCAAACATGCGGGTGGTGTAGAGTTTTAATACGCTCCAATCCACCAAGATTTCATGTTTATGGTCGGGATTTATTTTCCCAGTATGTCGAGACACAAGGTTAAGTAGTGCAAAAATTCTTGGAATGGAAACCTGGGGACAAGGTGTTTTGTCAGTTTCCATTTTTGTGGAACGTAATATTTGTCGAGTTTGTTTAATGTCATCCACAAGACTTTTGAGCAGAACTTTTATAACTGCGGCGGCACTATTAGCCTGCTGTTTGATAAATTCAACGGGGACTTCCATAAGTTTGCATTCTTGTAAAACTTCCGCTGTGAAAGGGTACCTAGCGTTGTAAAATAAAGCTTGTTCCCCTAAAACTTGCCCTGGCCCTGCGGTGAGAATTTCTAGGCGTTTGCCCGTTCGCTCTACCTGTAAAGAAATTTTACCAGACTGAATTACATAAATTATTTGTATTGGTTCATTTTCACGAAAAAGGAGTTCACCCTTTTTGAATCGTTTCCCTGAGCTCTCCATGCACTAACCTCTCAGAAGGGTTTCGGCTCTTTCATTAAGAAAAATGAGAAAAAAATTCGAATGAGCCAAATTTGTGGTTTCGATGGGCGGTTTTTAGGTAACAGCATCTTTGATGCCACTGTCTAGGGGCTTCATCCCTGATCGAGAATGACGTTATCATTTAAAATATAAGAGTTTTGCAGTTAGTCGTCGCTGACGCAGCCTCTCTAAACCGGCTTAGAAAATGAAAAAACACCCAGATTGAGTAGTTCCAAATTCCATAGTAGTTTAAAATACTATACTTTCGTACAAGCTTTATAGACAGTCAGAACCTATTTGGAGGAGTGTTCATGTTGGAGGAGTGGTGGATTTATTATTTACTGGCGGGTGTCGTTCAAGGTGTCGTGGGGGCCTTCGCCTTAAATCGGCTTCTCTTTAGGCACTGGAAAACCCAGGCTGAACTTCAAGCCCAGGAACTCATTCAAAATGCAAAGGATCAAGCAGAATCGCAATACCTTGAAATTAAGGCAAACTATGAAGAGTGGGCTCAGGAAGCACAAAAGAATTTTGAGATCGAGCATAGAAAAATTGTAGAACGAAATCAACGGATGGATGAAAAAAATTCGGAACGGGAAGTGACTCTGCAAGAGCAAATGGTCGGTAAAGAAGAGGCCTTTGCAAAGCAAGAGCAAATATATCGTAGCCGCCAAGGGCGTTACTTGTCTCAAGAAAAGTCTATTAAAACCCAAGTTGAAAACTATAAAAACTATTTAGTTAACGTTCAAAATAAACTTTCTGAAAGAGCCCAAGTAAGTGTGGATCAAGTTAAAGAAGAAATGATTTTGCAATTGGAAAATGAAACTCGTCATTCAGCCATGAAAATGGCGGCTCAGTTTGAAGAAGAAGCACAAGTTAATTTGGAAAGAGATGCCAAAAGAATGGTAAGGGTGGCATTGAATCGCTTTGCCCGTCCCTATTGTTCCGAGAGAGGTATAGGTAACATTCAGTTCCCATCCCATGAAATTCAAGCGAGAACATTGGGGGAAAACCGAAGATTTTTAAAAATTTTGGAAAAGACTTGTGGTGTGGATGTTTCAATTAATGATGAGTATCAAAGTGCCTCTGTTTTAGGTTACGATCCGGTACGTCGGGAATTGGGCCGACTGACTTTGGAAAAAATGATTTTGGAAAAAAACCTAAGCGAAACTAAAATTGAAGAACTCATGCAAGTCGCAAAAAAAGAATTATTTAAAAAAATTATTTTGGATGGCAATCGAATTGCCAAGGAACTAAAAATTGAAGGTCTTTCCGAAGAGATCCGCCACATGATGGGGGCTCTAAGATATCGCTATTCTTTTGCTCAAAATCAACATTTCCATTGTGCAGAGGTGGGATTTTTATGTGGTCTTCTCGCAAGCGAAATGGGTGTGGATTTAAAAAGTGCACGACGATCCGGAATGCTTCATGATATCGGCAAGGCCATGGATCATAGCAAGGAGGGCGGACATGCGGTGATTGGTGCTGAGTTTATCGAACAGCACGGGGAAGCTCCTCATATAGTTCACGCCGTTCGGGCTCACCACTATGATGAAACTCCCAGTACGGACTTGGCCTACTTGGTTATTGCAGCAGATGCAATTTCTGGATCTCGTCCGGGTGCCAGAAGATCAACTGTTGACTCTTACACACAAAAAATTGCGGACTTGGAAAAAATCGGAAATAGTTTTCCTCATGTCATGGCTACATATATTTTGAGTGCGGGGCGAGAGGTTCGTGTTCTGGTTGATAGTGACAAAATGGATGATCTACAAGCTCTCGATCTCAGTAAAAAAATAGCACAAAAAATTGAAGAAGAGTGTTCCTATCCTGGTTTAATTAAATTGACAGTGGTACGAGAAACACAAGCTGTGGAAATGGCGCGATAATCAATGTGCGCCAGGCACAGTAGCACTGAGTAAAGTCTAGTGGGGAGGGTGTATTTTGAATTACTTTTTTTTAAATTCGATGTTTTTAATTGCTAATATAATGTTGTGTTTTTTTAGTTTATCCCTTGTTTGGGCCAATGAAATTGGGGGCAAGGAACAATGGTTGGTTCAAGGGAAAGATCTGCAAGAGGTTCGACTCAATGAAATCGTGGATCAAACCCCACCAGGGTCCATTTTGATAGTGAGCGAAATCCACGACTATGTTCCTCACAGCAAAAATCAAAAGCTCATTTTAGAGACTCTTTTGGCGCAACCAAATTTAGAAAAAAAAATAAGTGTGGGATTGGAGTTTTTATCTTTTACAAAACAAACAGCGGTCGATAGTTTTTTGGCAGGTAATTTAAATGAAGAAGAATTTCTAAAAAATGTAGGGTGGGGTGGCAATCGATTTGATTTATATAAAGAACAAATTTTATTTACAAAAAAATCTTTTGGCAAAACACGAGCTCTTAATATACCCATGTCCCTTGCAAAACAAATATCAAAAAATGGTTTTACGGAGGGACTTTCTGAGGTGGAGAGGGATTTGCTCCCGCCCAATTTTTCTCTGGGAAATGATCGTTATCGTCGTCGTTTTGAAGAGTATATGAATGGGGGGCATGATCCACTGCTTATGCTTTGGCCTTTGCAGTTCAAATTTGGGGCTGTTAGTGGGACTCCCCAAGATTTTATGGATCGTATGTTTGCGGCTCAAAGTGCTTGGGATGATGCCATGGCTTATCAGGCATGTTCCTTTATAAAAAATCAACCTTCCCAGGTTTTAGTAGTTATAGTGGGAGACTTTCACGTGATCTATGGTGGAGGCCTTCCGGACCGTTTAAAAGATCGAGGGTGCCCCAATGTAAAAGTCATTTCACAAGTTGTTGTTGATAGTTTTGATGATGTAACTAAAAAAAGTTTACTTCCAGAGGAGGGGGTGTCCCGAGCGGATTGGATTTGGGCTGTGAAAGAATAAAAATAATCACCTGAAATAGGCATTCAGGGTCAGTCATTGACTTTTAATATCTCAATATTGACGATAATATAAGAATTTTAGTTTTGTCAGTAGGCTGCCACACAATTTTCGTCCAGAAACTTTCTTGTAAAAAAATTTATTGTGCATTGTTTCGCAAAAGATTGCCGTAGGTTAACCAATCCTTTGTCTTTCCCTGCATTAAAAGAGTTTGACTTAAATGAGTGAAGGCTTGTGTTTCTTTTGAGATGTTTTCATCAGCAATATCGCAAGGTGTTTTTGGATAAATAGAAAATTTGAATTTATAGCAATAATAGTTTTTTGAACTCAGATCGAAAGTTATAATTTTTTTAGAAGTAAGAGTTGTTAACGTAGAGTTGAAATAAAATTCTGGATTTGGAACGAAACGATCTTTTTTTAACCAAGACACTCCAGTAAGGCTGGGAAGATATCCGTTCATCAGATCTAAAACTGTTGGTGCTAAATCCCTCTGTAATGAGATAAATGGAAAGGTTTGTGCTTGAATAATATGAGGGGCATATATAATTCCAGGAATTAAAAATCTATTTACTGGATGTTCTTCGGAATTTGAATACCCAGTATGATCAGCTACGAATACAAAGATAGTGTTTGTAAAATATTTTTTTGTTTCTATTTTCGCAACAAACTCTTTTAAACCTTGATCAGCAAAATGGAGTATACTTTTGTAGGTGTCTTCAGCATTTTTAGTTCCAAAACTAAACTCAACTTCGGGAGGAAGTTGGGTCGAGTGGGTGGTGTTAGTGTTGATTCCGATAAGGAAGGGTTCCTGTAAGTGGTCCATTTTTTCCAGGGCATAATCATAAACATCCTGATCATAGTAGCCCCAATTATTTGGCGGAAATCTCTTATTAGAATAAGATTGCTTTCCATAACTTTCACTAAATCCTGTTTTTTGTGCAAATGGCCCAACATTACTTGTTTCATTTGAGGTCCCTTGTATGAAAATGGATCGGTATCCATTACGATTGAGATAAGAGGGTAGGCAACTGTAATCAAGGAAATTTAAACTTCCATCGGAGACGGCTTGACCAAGTGGATTTTGAAAAGAACAAAAAATAGAAAAAATTCCTTCGGAAGTTCTTTGTCCTCCGGCTATGAGGGCTTGGGTTGACAGCGATTTTTTGGAAAGTTCATAAAAAAATGGAGTCACCTCTTTTGCAATTTCAGGCGGGACTGAATATTTTGCTGTCCAACTTTCTAGTAATACGAAGACGACATTGTATTTTTTATGAGGTGCAATTTCATTTTGAAACCTTGACTCATAATATTTTTTCCAAAGGACATAACTTTCTTCGTTATTACTTATATCGGGTAGTTGGAACTTGGCTTTGAAGAAAAACGAATGAAGTAGATAATAGGGGGCATTCCATCCTAAGAGGGGATAAAGACTGTTTTTTCCGGTATAAAAATGTTGAGGTTTTAATGCTGAACCTGTTGGTCCTCCTCTAAATAGAATTATGGCAAGTGATAAAATAATAACATATGAAATGCTGAGAGGAACTGGCTTCTGCGTAAGAGGGAGTTTGTGAGATTTTCGTTTGAAAAAAAATCAATTATAAAGTAACAAACTACAGAGGATAATAAGGTCAAAATAAAAGCAATGCGGTGTTCTTCAAAAGCTGTGCTGAGAAGACTAGCAAAGCTTCCTAAAAAAGCTTTGTATTCGTAACTAATATGACGGCCCACATGATTAAAGTAAATGATATCTGAACCAATAATGGTAATTGTTGTACTTAAAAGAAAAAACAGTATAAACGAAGTTAATTTTTCATTTTTGGGGAAAATATCATGAGTGATACATAAAAGTAGGGCAAAAAAGCTTGAAATGGATAAATCAAATTTTAAACTCCACAATATGACTTGAGTAAATTGGTAAAAAGACGTGGTTAATATTCCTCCCACGCTGAGCCATATAAAAATTTTTCCCAAAACTATTACAATTGTGAATAGAAAAAGGTAAGTAAAAAAAATTGAAAGTCTATTTCGTAGCTCTTGAATTGAGTGCAAAATCGTATCTCCTTAAAGAGTTGGATCCATTGTTAACAGTAGTACATGGGCCAGAAAGAAATGCTCGTCAATGGTTGTCACTACCTTATTGTGGTCATTATTGTCTAGATTTAAAGGGTTTTCGAGAAAAGCACTTTCTGTAAGAAGAAATCCCCAAATGTTAGATCCAAATATAAGAACTCTTAGTATTGGTAAGTTAAGTTGGAATAGATCATTTCGAGCAGGAGCTAAAGTCATTTATGAGCACATTTTTCTTTTAAATAATCACCTGAAATAGGCATGAATTTTGGCGAAAACACAACTCAAATCCTTTTTCGAGCCAAAGAGACTTTCTGGTGGTCCAGAAAAAAATTCTCCACCAAACCTTAAATCATAAGTTCGAGTTCGGGGCCAAATATATTCAATGTGGGAAAGCATACCTTGGTCATCTCCACTGTAGCTACCCAGTAGATCGAGTCGTTGTTCATTTGGGAACAATCGAGAGATTCTGAAACTCCAAGAGGGTTGGTACCTGCTGATCAACAAACCAGAATGGGATTTCTGAAGATTACGATCAGAGAATTGTAGGGTTAAATTCCAGAGGCCCCAACTGGGAAAATCGAGGGAGGCCACATTGACTTGTTCATCCGATTTGTATTTATCTAAGGTCGAACCATTCATATAATTTATGGATTTGTTGAGATGTCGGAGAGACTCAAAACGAATGATAAAACCTTGAAAGTCAAAGGCTCCTGTGAGACCCACGGTGTTTAATCTTTCATGTCGTTCTAAAAGGTGGAGTTGAAAAAAATTAAACTGAGTTGTGTCTATAAAATACAAAGGAAGACGATCCTGGTAGCTAAAACCATAGATGGAAAAATCGGAACCCGAAAAACTATGTGAAATTTTAAGACCAAAATCACCACGCTCCGTATGGAATTTGGTGTCAGGCGTGGAAGTAATATTTTGAATTCCCATTTCAGTTAGTTTTTTTTCACCAATAATAGAGCCTGGAGGCGGCATCTTGCTGAATTGTCCCATGGGAATAGCAATAAGTTGAATGGAAGAACTTTCTCCCAAAAGAAATTTATAATTCAATGCGGGTATGCTTCGGCGTAATTGCTCTCCCTCTGAGAATGGACTTAAATATAAGTTTTTAGGAGTGATAAAATCAGAGAAAAAAAGGCCAAAGGCTTCACCCCATACAATTTGCTGATATCCTGCTCTGATTAGATGGGAGCCCTTTTGATACTGGATGAAGTTGTCGCCAGGATAGTAATCTACGAAGGTATGATCTTTTAACGCTTGATCTTGTCGGGTGGCCTGTGCCCCATAAAATGATGAAGATATTACCTTTATTTGTGCTGTGGCCATCCATTGGGAGTTGATGAAAAGACTTTGGTCAGCCAGAAGATAACTTTGGAAAGGTTGAGCTAGATCGCTTTCAGTCCATCTTGCTAATGTTCCTTCCATGGCTCCAGAAAAAACCATTTTGGGCGCAGCATGGGAGGTAAAAATAGGGGCAAGAAATATAAATAAACTAAAGACATAGACAAACACATAGATAAACACAAATCCACCCCCCCCTAATTGTGATCGTAGTGATTCAAATTTTCCAGCAGTTTAATTCATTATAACAAGAGAAAAATGAAGGTGAATATCACTAAGGGTCGGGTCAGAGAGGTTGCGTCAGTTGCAACTGAATCACATTACTTAAAAAAGTTAAAAATCCAATCCACCGTAGCTTGGATTTGAGCATCAAATACAAAGACAAAAGTTCGTCCAAGCCATTGGGTTACAATCAAAAAGAAAGCAAAAGCAAAAACTCCAAAAACACTTAAAGCAGAGACTTTAAGTAAAATGACAGTGGAGCGAAGGTCTTGCATTCGAGCGTTTTTTTCCTGAGCAGTAATAGATGAAATATGTTTTTTTAATTCTTTAAAATTATAGAGCACATGCTCTTTCAATTCTTGTTGTTTGGCTAAGGGGAGAGTGGCTAGCCCTGGAAAATTTCTTTTTGATTCAATGGCATTTATGAGTTCTTGGGCTAGTTTTTTTTGATTAACAACTCGACTTTGAAAGTTAGGAAACTGAGCTCGACTGTTTATATAGTGATCAAGTTCATAAATAGCGGCTTTGTATTCTCCTCGAACCACGCAGTTTAAAACCACTTGCATGATATTGTCGCCATAACCAGAATCCTGTGCCTTTTTCAAATTTTCAGTAATTCCAGTTTGAACTTGATTGAGTCGTTGAAGTTCTAAGTTTTTGAAAGTGGCTTCTAAAGCAGTGATTTCTTTCATGCATCATATCTATCGGCACACCTTTGGTCCGAACGAAATATTTGAAGGTCTAGTTTTTCAAGGTCGAGAATCTCCTTCCTGTTGTGGTCAAATTTTTGACATCTACGGATTCATTTTGAGACAATGGTACCAAGTTCAAAGGGGATGGGGTTAGTTGTTATTAAATTTAATAAAATAAATAAAATTTAATTAAAGGGTAATTATGTCGCAAAATTTTTTTGAGGAGGCTGCTCTCATGAATATTCCTACTCCAAATCAGATCCCTGTTCCTTTGGATCTCTCAGAGCTTCCTGATCACATATTACGCTCGGGTGCTGTAGAGGCCTTGACCAATCAAAACGAAGATCTAATGGCCCGACTGAGCGTGGTTTTAAGAAAAACTTCCAAATTAGAGGATCAAATCGCAGAATTGGAAAAAATTATTCAAATTCAAACCCACAAGTTGTCCGTGGGACATGATCAATTGATGATTTATCAAGAAAAAGAAAAGACTGTTTTAGAAAAAAACAAAAAACAGGAAGTGCATTATTTGCAATTAAAAGAGCAAATTCAATTACTAGAGATGCAATATGCGGAGTTATTTACAACAAGTAAAAATCGGACTCAATCTCTGAATCAGCAGTTAGAACGAGTGGGTCGGCGATTGCAACGATATATACGATATCGCGCTCGTATTAAAATGGGGGTGAAAAGTTTAAGAAAAAAAATAAAATTAAATCAAAATGAGTGGAACCGACTCAATAACGAACATCGTGAAATGAAGCTTCGATTGGGAGATGCCATAGAGCGGATTCAATACCTTTCTCGTACCCATGAAAACAATCAAAAACAATTGGTGGAAAACTATGAGTCCAGTCTTAAAGAATTACAAAAAAAGTTAGACCATAAAGAGAAACAGTGTGAGGTTCTTGAATTTAAAACCCAAAAGCAAGAGGAACTTTTTGAACAAAACATTACTTTAGAAAATCGAGCCATCTTAGCCGAAAGAAAGTTAAATGAGCTCCAAGAGTCTATGGATAAGGAGCTCCTCAATTTACAAACGCAAGTGGTCCAATATCGAGGTGAAAATAAAACCCAATCCATTGCACTGGAAAGCTATCGAAAAAACGAAGAAGAACTTAAAATGAATATGGAAGAAAAACGACAACAGATCTTACAATTTCAAGATCAAACGGAGTCCTTGCAGCTTCTCTGGCAAGATGGACAACAGCAAAAAGAGCTTTTGCA
>JAIBAM010000023.1 GCA_019695175.1 Bdellovibrionales bacterium | reverse complement strand
ACTGAGCTATCTTCGAACCGACAATTAGGCGTACTCGTTGGAGCTAGAGTGAAGTATTCGCTGAGGAAATCTGCGGTTGTGTTAGGTGAAATTAAGGTTGCTGCTGGTCAAGGACATAGTTGGCGGAGGATGCGAGATTCGAACTCGCGTAGCCTTTTAAGGGGCTAACTCGCTTTCCAAGCGAGCGGATTCAACCACTCTCCCAACCCTCCACTAGATAAAATCAACTTAGACAAAACTCACGGTACACACGGTACATTCGTTACATTACATTACATTTCAAGTTTAATTTTTAAAACAGATTCGGTACCATACACTAATCGGGTCTGTCCAGGTTTGAACGTTTTCTTTTATTCAGAAAAAATTCAGACAGAAGACTACCACATTTAGTCTCCAATAACCCGCTCACCACCTGACATCTATGATTCAATCTTGGATCATTTAATATTTGGTACAAGGTCTTAACAGCACCTGACTTTGGATCTTTTGCGCCAAATACCACTCGAGGAATCCTTGCATTCACAATAGCACCCGCACACATAGGACAGGGTTCTAAAGTGACATAAAGAGTGCATCCGGTGAGTCGCCATTGACCCAGTTTTTGACACGCCTTCTCAATGGCGATGATTTCAGCATGATGGGTTGCAACTTGAGTTTGTTCTTTCAGGTTATGGGCCTCCGCAATAACTTCTGAACCTCGAACAATAATAGTTCCTACCGGTATTTCATCCTGAAGTGCTGCTTGATGGGCCAGTTGAATGGCCCTTTCCATCCAAAAAACATCTTCTGTAGTAAATACTTGATGGGATAAATCTAATGTCACAGAAGAATTTAGTGGCAAAGTGTCTTCACCCTTTATTTTCTTGTTTGACCCCATTTTTTCACTCCAGTTATTTATCGCCACACTTCAATAATTCTCGCCACCCTTTATCACTTTCATAGGCTTCATCACTTTCATAGGCTTCACAGGTGTCATAGGTATCACAGGAAAGTTAGGCTGTGACGAAGCATTTTCCAATACCAGTTTCCTCAAAATTTTGGATTTATGATTTCAGAACACAACCCCGACATAAAAAGTCACAATAGTTTGTCCGGATTTGCCCAAAACATTCAATAACGCAAAATTAGGTGGAATATTTTATTAAAGTTCTTTATATATTCATCCTTTTGGGAAGGCAGGTGAATTTTAGTGGCTTTAATAAGAATACGCGACAGCGAGGGTTTTGAACAGGCTTTTAGAAGATTTAAAAAGTCTTGTGAAAAATCTGGCATTCTTTCCGAGGTAAAAAAACGTGAACACTTTGAAAAACCTAGTGTTCGGCTTAAAAAGAAATCCATTGCGGCACGGAAAAGAGTTGCAAAAAAACTCAAGAGATTTACTCCTTAAGTTTGTGTTCATCGGCTGTAGCTGTGAGAGCTTGGCCGGGGATGCTTTAGATTAGAGTCTGCGCAAACAGGCTCTAATCTAAGCGAAGTGAAAACACTTGGTGATCGAAGTAAAAGCAGAAACTGCGAGCTAGACAACTACAGCACCAACTGAAAACAATAACGTAAGGACTATTGCAGACTGGTAACGACCGAGGTGAAGTTTCAGGGATAATCTAGGTAAGATGACTTACCCTTCGGTTTTCAAACCAGCAGCAACTTAAGCTAGGGTATCCGAACATGTTCTGATTGGGGTCGCTCGCCTTCTGGTTTTCAAGCCGGCAGCGATATAGGGACTCCTAGCCAGAATTGAAATATTCACTCATAACGACTTCATAAAGGAATATATGGGCCTCAAAGAGAAAATTCTAGAGGATTTGAAATCAGCAATGAAAGCACAGGAAGTTGAAAAACTAAGTGCCATTCGTTTTCTTCAGGCTGCGGTTAAAAACCGAGAGATTGAACTACGACCTCAGCCAATTTCAGATGCAGAAATAATGAACGTCATCAAGAAATTGATCAAACAACGACAAGATTCTATTGAACAATTCTCCCAAGCCGGACGTGAAGACCTGGTAAATAAAGAAAAGTTTGAGCTCGCTCTTCTGCAGTCTTATTTACCAGCTCAACTGACGCAGGAACAATTGGTAAACGTGATTGAAAATGTAATTCAAGATTTAAAAGCGTCGAGCATCAAGCAAATGGGACAGGTTATTAAAGAAACTCAAAATCGAACTCAAGGAACTGCAGATAGTAGACAAATTAGTGAAATTGTAAAATCTAAGTTAAGTTCACCGTCGGGAATTCAATAGATTTAGATTTTTGTTTTCTTTGCAATCGAGTTTACCATCCTTGGTTTCTTAAACTTGCCAGAAGCTTTTGGCATTAGCTGAACGGAAAATTCAATTGTTAAAAACAAAAAAACATCACTGATAAAATGCTGATTAAATAAGGCACCATGATATTTCCTTCTTCATTTATTGATAAAGTTCGAGAGGCTAACAATATTGTTGATATTGTGATGTCCCACACTCAACTTCGTCGATCTGGTGGAAGTCGCTTTGTGGGTCTTTGTCCTTTCCATATGGAAAAAACACCCAGCTTTTCAGTGAACGAAGATAAACAAATGTACCATTGCTTTGGTTGTAAAAAGGCCGGGAATATTTTTCATTTCTTGGAGTCAGCTCAAGGCTTGAATTTTCCGGAAGCCGTTGAGTTCTTGGCCCAAAGGGCCGGAATCCCTTTGCCCAAAAAAGATCCTTTAAACTCTTTTTCTACAAAAAATAAAGGGTCAGCAGATTCAACCCAGGACTCCAAACACACCCTCTACCATATCAATCAACTGGCCTTGGAATTTTTCACAACTCAAATACAAAAAAAACCTCCGCATGTGGTCAATTATCTCAAAGAACGCGGATTAAATGAGGAAACAACAACACGCTTTCATATTGGCTATAGCCCCAATGATTGGGAAGCCCTGACTCACCATTTATTAAAACTCTCTGTACCGCATTCTTCAGCCGAGGCCTTAGGTTTGATTCGAAGTCGTAAATCCAACAATAACTCTCACTCCAAAAGTACCCCAGAAGACTATTACGATGTTTTCCGTGACCGACTGATGTTTCCAATTATTTTGCCCACAGGTAAAATTGTCGGCTTTGGCGGTCGTGTATTTGACCCCAATGCCCAACCCAAATATCTCAATAGCCCAGAGTCGGAAGTCTTCCATAAGGGCAAAACTCTTTATGGCCTTAATGAGTCTGCAAAACACATCCGCCAAGAGGATCGAGTCATCGTGGTTGAGGGTTATATGGATTTTCTTCAGCTGTTTCAATCTGGGTTTAAAGCAGTGGTGGCCACGCTGGGAACGGCTTTGACCCAAGAACATGCACGCCTTTTAAAAAGATACACTAAAAACATTTTTGTCGTATTTGATGGAGATGAGGCCGGTCAAACAGCTATGGAACGAAGCCTTCCCCTTTTGTTATCACAAAATTTAATTCCAAAGGGTCTTCGTCTGCCGGAAAAATTAGATCCGGATGATTTTTTAAGAAAGTATGGTAAGCAAAATTTAGAAAAACAGTTGCGTTCTGCACCAGAGTTGTTTTTACTTGTACTGGACCAGTTTCTTTTGGGTTTTCGGGGGCAATCAGCAGAAAAAATAAATTTACTGGATAAAATTTCACCAATTTTGTTAGCTTGCGCTGACAAAAGATTACAACATTTCTACGTTTCTGAACTTGCAGAAAAAATTGGTGAAACTCCAGCTTGGGTAAAACAATGTATAGCTACTGATTTGAGCGGTGCCAAAAATAGTCCACAAATGACCCCTATCGTAACTAAAACAGCCCCTGAGCTCCCGCAGAATCCAAAAGAAACAGTGGTCACAAAAGTCAGTTTAATGGGAGCTCCAACATCAGAGCTTTATCTAATTAATATGGCTTTAGTGAAAGAAGAGTACTTCCATAGGATCCTCAATGAAGATGTCCTAGACCAACTCAGCCATGAAGGAGTCAAACAAGTGTTCTTACGGGCTCAGCAATTACTTGGACAAAACTTTAGTAAATTTGATAGGTTAGGATCTGACCTGATCGGCGAAGTCCACCCCCAGGAACCTTTATGCCTCCATCTAAAGCCTCCCCTTTTAGAGATCAAGGAGCCTGATGCAACCAAGTTAATAACCGACTGTATTAAGAAAGTAAAAGAGGCTCGTTTGCGTTTACAGGCTAAAACTTTAAGAAGTAACTTGCGTGGCCAAAATTCTTTAGATCAACAGGAAGATTTGGAACGAATTATGAATATACATAGAGATCGACATCTTTTAAACAAAAACCTTGAGTCTAAAAAAGCTAATAACGGAGAACAAAACAATGACTAAAGACACTTCAGAAAATAAACAAAATTCATCCTTAAAAGAGCTTTCTTTGACTCAACAGGAAGAGATGATTCGTGAGGAAATTCAAAGATTTATAAAGATTTCTAAGGAAAAAGAAGCTTTAACAATTGAAGAAATTAATGAACTGCTCCCCGCTGAAATTATCGCCCCAAGTGTCCTTGACACCCTCATGCAGGCCTTGGAAGTCAATGGTGTAATTATTTCAGACTCCCAAGAAAATAAGAAAGAGGGTGAGGACGATCAGTTCTATCTCTCCGATCCAGACGCAGAAGAAAAAGACGAAGAAGAAGAAAACGAGGCCAGTGAGGACACCAAAAGCAATGACCCTGTCCGGGTGTATTTACGTAAAATGGGAAGTGTTTCTTTACTAACCCGTGAAGGGGAAGTGGAAATTGCCCGTCGGATCGAGGCTGGAGAACGGGAAATTGTGCGCGCAATTCTTATGTCACCGATTGGCACTAATGAAATTATCCAATTAGGACAACGTTTGGCTGAGGGTCGCATTAAAGTAAAATCAATCTTTCGCGGTCTGGAAGACGAAGAAACCCAATACGATGAGCAAGAATACATTGAAAAGATCAATGACCTTATCGGACATGTTAAAAACTACCAGGAAAAAGCCAAGGACTTATTTGCAACGCTGCGAGACCAAGCCCAACTTAATTCAAAGGAATCGCTCGCTGCGAGTGCTCAGCTGACTGAAATTAACAAGGAGCTCATGGCTAATTTTGAAAGTATTAATTTCAATCGAAAAACAATTAATCGTATTGTAATTAAGTTCAAAAACCTTGTGGGCAGAATGCAAGAGCTCAGAAAACGTGTCAAAACTGCTGTCACCAAAACATTCTCCAAGGATATCGTTCACCTTCAGTCTCGATACAGAGCCATTGAAAGCAATGATAGTGAAGCCCAAAAAGCCCAGAAAGAGACTGGACTCAACTTTAGTCAATTCAGATCCCACTTTCTTTTAGCTAAAGATGCGCAGGAGCGTGTGGATCGTCTGCATCAAGAAACCGAAATGAAGTTTGAATGGATCCGAGACACTTATACAGCTATCTGGAAGGGTGAGCGCGAGGCGGATGAAGCAAAAAGTGAGTTGGTTGTTGCCAATCTTCGTCTTGTTGTCTCCATTGCCAAAAAATATACCAATCGAGGCCTGCAATTTTTAGATTTAATTCAAGAGGGAAATATCGGCCTAATGAAGGCCGTGGATAAATTTGAGTACCGTCGTGGCTATAAGTTTTCTACCTATGCCACCTGGTGGATTCGGCAAGCAATTACCAGAGCTATTGCGGACCAAGCACGAACCATTCGCATTCCTGTTCATATGATTGAAACCATTAACAAGCTAATGCGCACTTCACGCTACCTTGTCCAAGAATTGGGTCGTGAGCCTATTCCTGAAGAAATTGCCGTAAAAATGGACATGCCTGTAGATAAAGTCAGGAAGGTTCTAAAAATTGCAAAGGAGCCTATTAGTCTTGAAACTCCTGTAGGTGAAGAAGAGGATTCACATTTAGGTGACTTTATTGAAGATAAAAAAGTAATCAATCCTTCTGAAGCCATCGTAAATCTGAATCTCGCGGAACAAACCCGAAGAGTTCTATCGACTCTTACAGCTCGGGAAGAAAAAGTTCTGCGCATGAGATTTGGCATAGGAGAAGAAAGTGATCACACCTTGGAAGAAGTTGGACAAGACTTCAATGTCACTCGGGAAAGGATTCGTCAAATTGAAGCTAAAGCCCTACGCAAACTTCGCCACCCCAGTCGATCAGGAAAATTAAAATCCTTCATGGAATAAATTTTTATGATAATAATGCAGCTACAACTGTGATTTTTTTATAAAGATTCTCTGAACATCTTTTCAGATTTTCAGAGAAATTGCATCCAAGAGGAACTCAAGAAAAAAGAGAAGGGGAGGTAGATCCAATGTATTATTTAGGTTTTATTTTAATTGGTTCTGGGATTATTTTTTTTCTAAATTCACTGTTTGGGTTTGCCATTCCCATTTTCAGAATACTTTTTGCTCTAAGTTTGCTCTATTTTGGTATACAAATTCTATTTAACTCTTTTGGATTCCACCTTAAAAAAGTGACAACAACAAACGAGGCCCTTTTTGGTAGTTCCCAATTTAAATTAAATATGGACTCTCCCCTCCATAGAGGTAAGGAAAACAAAGAGTACAACACTGTTTTTGGAGATTCGGAGCTGGATTTGCGTGATCTAGATCTTTCAAAAGGGAGCACGACTATTTCCATGAACACTGTATTTGGGGAAACCCGTTTGATCATAAAAAAAGACACTCCCCTACGACTTCATACGAATGCTGTTTTTGCAGACACAAATCTTCCCAATAGTAATTTAAGCAGATTTGGGAGTAGTGTTTACAATTCCGACTTGGCCTTGGAAAATTCCCAATTTACCCTTAATGTAGATGCGAACATTGTTTTTGGCACCCTTTCCGTAGTAGAAAAGTAGAAAAGTAGAAAAGTAGAAAAGTAGAAAAGTAGAAAAGTAGAAAAGTAGAAAAGTAGAAAAGTAGAAAAACTTAATCGGATATTTTTCCAAAAAAATAACTAAATTTTTTTAATCTAAAATTTCAATAACTTCATCTTCAAAAAGACGGAGGGTTCTTTGATTTTGTGGAAGAGGATGATCTATTCCACCTGTTCGAAAACTCCAAATCACCTGTTGAGGATTTTCAATCCATCGCCCTAAAAGTTTTTTAGTCTCTTTTAACAATGTTACCAATGGGCTGGGCCATGACTCTAAGATATACCCTTGACCTAAAATATAACTCGGCAAAACCCCTAAAGTCATAGGTTGATATCCAAAACCATGGGCGTTCAACCAAGTCCACACCCTTAAATTGGAACGACCCAGGGCAATATAATTTTGAGGTTGAGGACTTTTAATTTTCCAAAATCCCAGGGCCAAAGTATGGGAGAGTTGGTGAGCCAAAATTTGTTTATTGATTTTTGTGGCGCCAAAGGCTGATGACAACCTATAAAAAGCAGGGAACTTCTTAAACGCAAATAAAGAAGGAACCATCCAAAATGGTACGTTTAAATTTTTCCACGGCATACCCTCTTTCATGGGTTTGAGCGTGACCCATTTAAATGTGGACAAAGCCAGTTCGGACCATTTCCAAGCAAGCTCTTCGACCTTCAAAAGATGTACGACCCAATCCTGAACAACAGGATTTAAAAACTCCAGCTCAACAGACACCTCAATGAGTTTTTTTAGCTCTTCAATGTCGACTTGACTGAGTTGCGACTTCTTAAGATAGGGCCTCCGATCTGTAGTTCGCAAATCTAAATGTTCATGTATAAATTTTCTTTGCTTATTTAAGGGCTGAACTCCTTCTTTAAAAAAAATTTCCACCCAAGCAGAGTCTTGTTTTTGTTCTTTGATTTTTATTTCTAAATCAAGGCCTACACTCTGTGCATGGAGACTTAAAATTTCTATAAAATGACCTAGCGCCATCCAACTTGCAATGCATTGTTCATTGAGCGGGTGTCGAGCTTTTTCCTCAAGATAAGAGACCACCACTCTTTCTTGATTCTGAATAGAAAACCTAAAAGGTTGAGCATTATCCCCCGACGGGTAAAAGAGCGATTTTCCAACTAATTGCTTGATTACTTGAGAATTGATTTTCATAAATTAATCTTTTGATAAAATTTGTTTAAGTTTTATTTTTGAAATGAATAATTTTAACTTAAACAGTGGATTTATTGATCCGCCAATCATTCTTCCCTTTTTTAAACAATTTCTAAATGCATCAAATTGTTGATAATAGGGAGCCACCCGAACTTGACCTTTACCCGTAACAATTTTTACCACTTCAGCTGATAAAACCCCGGAACACAATTGACAGGCAATCATGCTCGAAGGACCTCGATGTTCTTTAAAGTTCACATAGCTAAGATCCATATAAGGGAAATGAAGCGCTCTAGGGGAAAGGCCCAACATAAACCGAATAAACATTTCTTCTTGGGTTTGATGATCTCTTATGCCAAAATAGGAATCGAAATCCATTCCTTGAGGACTAAAAGTCAACCAGGAGGTGCTGAACCCCATGGGGGCTGCAGTGACTACATATTTATTATTTTGATGAGCATACATAAAGACAGCACGTCGAGCTGCTACAGCAAAAGCGTCTATTCCATCCACCAAAACTTCACAGTCTTTTAAAAAAGGTGCGGCATTTTTTTCATCAATAGGTTCAGCAAATAAATTTAAATCAACATTTGGATTGATGCGTTTTGCAACTTGGGCCATCCAATCCAACTTGTTTTTACCAACAGATGAGGTTTCTGCACCATATTGACGATTGAAATTGGACCAATCAAAAGTATCAAAATCGGCTAAATTAAATTTTTCAAAACCTTGACGAAGAAGTGTGATCAAATGCACACCACCCACCCCGCCCATACCCGCGATAGCAATTCTTGTCCTTCGAATTTTTTCTTGCTCTGCTGGGCTGATCAACCCTAGATTTCTACAAAAAGCTTTATTATAATCCCATTTCTCCATACGTTTATTGTGACAGGAGCTGGTACAGAAGAAAAAGCATCTGCAATCAAACGATACGATTTGCGACTTTTGTCGAGCTGGCTTTTTCGTAAAGCTGAGATTCTAGATAATCAATAAATTCCCTCCACTCGAATGGTAAAGGCACAATAATTTTAAGACCCAAACGGGAGTACTGGTCATGCACCCATTTAACTTCAGTCTGAAGTTGTACTTTTGTCGTAGGAGATAATTCCACATTTAGCTTAACCACGTCCCCTCTTTTCAATAAAGGTAGATCATTCAGAAGTCTGACTTTTAATCCTTCCCGCGAGGCCTCCAACATGGATCCTCTTAATAAAGAACCGGTTTCCTCATGAAATAATCGCACATGACCTAAAACATCAAATCTAGGATGTTTGCGGTCGAACACACCAGGGGTGGTACTTTTAATTCCTAATACAGAGCGATATTTATCAAGAAAATAAAGATTGGCTAAAGCAAGACGGTCGCTTTCACTAAGATCATCTAAAACATTACATTGATTGAGAAAAAAATGCTCCAATTGTGCTGGTGTCATGAAGCTCATTCCATAAATAAAATTATTCTTCTCTGGAAACTTAAAATTAACAAAATTTGTTTTTACAAAGAAATGATAAATATTTTTTTCATGGGGAGTGTTTTGGTAAATTCGTTTCCATTCATTATAAGTATTTTCACCTAATTGAAGATACTGCGCTTTTGCTAAAGCCCCTTCAACCGAGGCATATTTTTTAACTAATTTTTCCTGGCTTTTAATTTCCTTGAACAAAAGAATATCAGTATAAAAATGGGCCACACGAGGGTGGGTGACTGCAATCAATATGTCGACGCCTAAAAATCTATAGCTATATTCCCACATGTACTTACAAAGAGGAAAAAGCAATTTTCCTCTTTGAGATCGCCACTCTTTTTTTATAGTTAATGTGGAAACCTCAGCTAGTCGTGTCCCTTTCTTACGTAATTCCGTTATGTCCCACAATTCCTCAATAGGTAATCCTAATTGGGAATCTACGACAACCGACATGGTCGCAATGACTTCATTTCCCTCTTTAACAATTAAAAGTGTAGTTGAAGGTAAAGCATTATATTTAGTCACACGAATTTTATTAATATTTTCTTTTGTCAGCCCCAAATCTCTGTAACTTTCATAAATCACTTTAAAAGCTTGTTCAAATTCATCAAAGCTTTCAGCGCGCTTAAAAACAATGTTAGATGGAAGTTTATAATCTAAAGAAAAAATACCCCTGACCCACCGTTGTCTTAAACCACTTGGAAGCCAGTCCATTAAATTCCAAAACAATCGGGATAAATATTTTCTCCGTTTATTTTTAGGACGAGGCTTTTCATCACTGCTAGTTTGTCTCATGATGAAAGGATCGGCAAAAAAAGACCTGGACTTTAGCCTGGCAAAAAGAAAGCTAACCTACAGAAAACGCTCAAGAAAACTGAAGTTTATTGAAAAATAATGTTTAACTTATTTACAGTGATGGGTTTGCATTGATGAATTGATAGGAAAATAGGTTCTCAAGCTGCAATCTTGCCAAACAAGGGTTTACAATTTAAATTTTTTTAAGTCGCGCCATTTCTCGCTGTGCTTCTTTAAGTTCAGAACGCAAAGCCATTAACTGCATTTCCTGTTCTGCAATTAACTTTTGGGACTGGTTCATTCGAACTTCAAAAGATTGAATAAGCTGATTGTGTCGATCCACAAGTTCCTGAATTTTGGCATCACTCACTTTCCTTTCATTTACTTTGCTGAAAAGCTGAGTGTATTTGTGTCCTAAATCTTGCAGACTTAACTTTGTCATTTCTTCAAGACGCTGGGAGACTCCAGTCAGTCGTTCGAACTTTGATTTGATGGCACTGGTAAAATCCGTTAACCGAGTATTTAATGTTTCGTAACGATTTTCTTGATCTTTAAATTTTTTCTTTAAAAAATCGATTTGTGAAACTAAAAGTTTAAAATCTTCTTCATGAAAAGAGGGGGCACTAAATGAACTCTCTTTGTGAGTTAAATTCAGAGTAGATTTGGAAGTGGATTCAGGAAAAAAATCTGAATTTAATTCTCGACTCATTCGACCCCTCACTTTTTTAGAATAAATATCGTCCCATTTGACTCTAGGCTGTTATACAAAACAACTTATCATAATTATCTGGACGAACCCTCTAAATATAATCTATCGTTAGCAGATGAGCTCTGTCACCAAGTTAACTCATTTTCTCACGAAATTAGATCCTCAAAAATCAATCTATCGCCAAGTTTTTTTAAATTACCTTAAAGTCTACTCCGAACCTCAGGTTATTCTAGATCCCCAATTATTAAATAACTTTTTTTCATTTATTATCAATTATCCTTACTGGCAAACTCAAACACGACAATTGGGGGAATCCGTACAACAGGATTTAGATAAATTCTTAAAAGAAACCAACACATCTTTGGTTTCTTCAGAAATTATGTTTCCCCATCTCCATCAGTTGGTGAGTTTAGATTTCAATCAAGACTTCGAGTTCCTACTTCGACAAAAAGAGGAACCCTCTCTGGATTCTGGAGATCGTCAAAAAGTGACTTTAATTTCTGAAAGCCAAGGTCTTATTGCTACCTTAAGAAAAGGAGGTGGCCTAGAAATTCGTGTTTTCAATCGCTTGGCTAGAATTCATGATGGTAAACTAACTTTATGGGGCCCTGTCACTGATTTAAAATACACCATGGATCTGGAATTGGTTGCCGACCAAATCCAGATCATTGAGTGCCCAATGACCACTTCGGCTTGTTTTAAAATAACAGAGCAAGGCTGCCAGGGAGTTTTGGTAAGAAGTCACCTTTTACAAAAATTTGAAAACCTCACTTTAGGACACCTCCATCAACATTCAGAACTTTTTTATGGACTGAAAAGAATTGAAAGACACTATATTAATCCCCACAGTGATCCCTATTATAAAGACCTCGTGGTACAAATGGAAAGACTGGAACACCTTCTAAGTCAAAACCACCCTGAGGGCCGAAGGCTAGCCCCCTCCCTGATACAAAAAAGTAAAGCCGCTTTAAAAAATATCTTTCCTAATGACAAACTCCTCACCATCTTGGTAACAAATGTGGAATTCAGTCTCATATCCGCCGTACAGGCCTCACAAAATCAGGAATCATGGATAAACCATTCAAAAGTGTAAAAAAGCAGCAAATTCGACTTAATAAGTATATTTCAGACAGTGGCATCACAAGTCGACGTAAAGCAGATCAACTCATTGCCAACGGCGAGCTCCAGATTAATGGAAAAACAGTTTATGAACTTGGAACAAAAGTAGACCCGGCTCGAGATCGAGTCACCCTGAGCGGAAAACCCATTCAACCCGTACAACAATTACTTTACCTGGCTTTTTACAAGCCAGAAAACGTTCTGACTTCCATGTCAGATCCCGAGGGTCGCCCAACCGTGGCTGACTTTTTAGAAAACCTCCCAGTGAGAGTTTATCCTGTAGGACGACTGGATTGGGACACTGAAGGGCTTCTTATTCTTACAAATGACGGTGACTTTGCACAAAAAGTGGCTCACCCTAAAACAGCCATTCCGAAGACCTATCTGGCCAAGTTAAATGCTTTCCCCACTCAGCTCCAAATGGATAAACTAAGAAGAGGGGTTACAATTCCCGGAGGCAAAGCAACCGCATTACATGTGGAAAAAATAACCCTAGGAAGCTCAAAAAAATATGGCTGGGTAAAGATTGTAATTACAGAGGGGCGAAATCGCCAGGTCCGAAAAATGTTTGAAAAAGTGGGACTGGACGTTAAAAAATTAAAACGAACGGCCATTGGCTTATTCGACTTAGGGCGACTTAAAAAAGGTTCCTACGTTTTTCTGAGCCCTCGCGGCTGCAAAGAGGTTTTATCCAAAGAATGGCTGCTTGAAAAAAAATCAGAACATTTGATTCGACGACGCTCAATTAAGGAAAAACCTTAACCCGAGAACAACTTGTAAACATAATGGAGGAAAGTTGCACTGGAAATTGTATTTCGCGTTCTTGTTGAAGAATCACTCGAATGGCGTCACACCAAAGTCAACGATTCTACATTTTGACAAAATTTTTCTAAATTAAATCCCCAACCCCCATCGGTCAAATCTCTCTTGGCGGATTAACATACTGATTAAGATCTAATTTTTACTCTCTTTGCAAGTAGCGAAGTTCTTTGATTTATTTATAACGGACTCAAAGCAAGAGAGAAATTGGAGACGACTGGTTTTGACTGATTCTGGATCAGTAAAAGCAGAAATATGACCCCCCGGAACTTCGACGAAGGCTTTAGGCCCGGGCCACTTTTCAAAACTGGTATTGCCGAGCTCTTCGCGAATGATCTGATCTTTAACCCCATGGAAATACAATGCGGGAATTGAAGGAGTTTGGTCTATTTTTTTAATGGCAGACCAAGTGTCATTTAGAGTTAAATAAGCAAATGGCTTTAAGGGATATAAGAACCAGCTTTGTGACAATACGGATGAGCCTGCTTGTTGGTAGGACAAAAAAGATGAATCCAAAACAACCATATCAGGTAGATATTTTTGGAGAGCCTTCTGAGTATTTAACTCTTGAAGAGCACGAACCAAAACATTACTACCCAGGCTCTGTCCGACGACGATGATTGGAACTCCAGGATTATTGTCTTTGACATATTTAAGCATAGTCATACCATCTTGGACTGTTTTAACTGGAGTGGCTGAGTCATCTGAACTAGCACCGTAGCCACGATAGTCAAAAATCATGTAGTCATAACCACTATAGATGACCCACATAAAAAATATAAAATGTGTTGTAAGATTCTGACCATTGCCATGAAAGTGCAAAACAAGTCCCCGACGCTTAGAGGTTTGAGAGGGAAAAAACCACGAATGCAGTTCTCCGTCGGATCCCGCGAATAGAGGTTTTGCATCGAAGGCTCCCCCCCCCATAAAGTTTTCCACCGGAATAACCTTTTGTAAGGGTGTAGGTCGCAACTTTGTTGAGTCGACAAAGGGATGACGAATTGCCGGGTACAATAGGTGTGTACATCCCATTGCGAATGCGCAAAAAATAAAAAAATTTATCCCTTTCAATCCTTTAAGTATGGACAATTTTGATTCGAACTTTTGCATTAATAATTGATTTACATTTTGCATTTTACAATCTTCTACAATGGATTTAAACGCTTTCTAACAGTTTTTTTAACTCCTTTTGTTACCCATTTTTAAAGCAGCACTAAGGGCCGGTGTGGAACTGTGTTGGGGATGAGTTCCATCAACGAAGAAGAGATTATCATTTTTCCCTAAATCTGCTTTAATTTAGTGAACCCAAACCATATTGGATATGTGTTTAAACATAATCTATCTACATAATAAAAGAGGCTGAAAAGGTCGACTTAATCACTATTTATTTTTTTTGTGGCAGCAATAAAGATATGTTTCATCGTTAAGTATTTGAGAAAGTGACATAGAGAAGGGCTTGTTTAAGTTGCACATATCGACCAACTCTTCTTTAACTTCTGCTAGATTTTTCCCTCTCACTTTGCTACAGCGCATGTCATCTTTGCTGACCTCTTTTTGTTTTTCTGCCATTGCGCCAAATGATACCATCAAACCAAATGATCCCATTAAAATTGCTGAAATAATAAAAAACTGTTTCATGGAAGTTTTATCCTCTAAAAATTTTTTTCAGTTTGATATTTAGACTAACAGCAGTCAAAGAAAAAAAATTTTAAGAAAATAAAAGAAAAATAGACAAAATATTAGAATAATGGCAGTTAGCGCAATCTATAACGATATAAAGGAGGCAAACGTGCTTAGAAAGTTAGCTACTTTGACAGTATTTTTCATTCTGTCACAAGCTCATGCAAATCATTACGGTATGGCCGGTTGTGGTCTCGGCTCATTGGTATTCCAAGATCAACCAGGCAAAATTCAAATCGTGGCAGCTACATTAAACAGAATTGTTTCGCCACAAACTTCTGCAATCACTTCGGGAACTTCTGGGTGCTTTGAAGAAGGGTCTTATTCTGCGAAGCTGAATTATATTGAGACAAATATGGTTTCTTTGAAGGCTGACGCAGCTCGTGGACAGGGTGAGACTCTTGACGGTTTGATCACATTGATGGGATGTCAGAACTCAGTTAAAGGTGAATTCAAAACTAACTACAAAAAGATTTTCAGTCATACACAACCTAAGCAGGTTTTTGAAGCTATCAAATCAAACGATGCAGTTCAAAAATCATGTGCAACAGTTGGTTAATTAATAGGATAACACAAATGAAAAAATTAATTATTGCATTACTTACTGTTATTTCAACTTTTGCTTTTGCTCAAAAAAAATCATCACAACCTAAAGATAATCCGTCTGAAAAATTTGATAGACAATATGGAATCGCTGGTTGCGGCCTTGGCTCTGTTCTTATTGGAAAAAGAGGCGCTCAGATTTTTGCATCAACGACAAATGGGTCTTGGTCGAATCAAATGTTCGGGATCAGTTCTGGAACTTTGAATTGTGTTGATTCTCCGACTGCAGAAGTTGCTTCTCGTATGGATCAGTTTATCATGGTTAATCGTTCACGGGTTCAAGGTGACATCGCTCGTGGACAAGGTGAGTCTGTAGCAGCGATCGGTCAATATATGGGTTGCACAGCTAGTTCAAACAAAATTGCTGTTACTTTGAAGTCTAGCTACACTTCTATCTTTACTTCTGGCGCAACAGTAACTGAAGTAACTGATGGTATTATTACTGCAATTTTAGCAAATCCTGAATTGGCAAAAAGCTGCCAACATTTAGGTTAATTTCGCTTCTGATTTAGTTGTAAATTAAATATGAGTCCTTTAAAATCCCAAAAGTGAAAATTTTTGGGATTTTCTTATTTTTACCAATTGTTGGGCTTTTCAATTCTCATGCGTTGTCGGCGTCAACGGAAAAAATTGAAATTGTCCTTTCTAAGGCCGATATACAACAGCTCATTAACGCAGCTGAGGTTAATGGATTGGAAAGGTCTCGTCAGTGGCAGAAGCTTTTACATATAGAGCGGAATCTTGTTGGTGTTAAATCATCTCAGGTTGTTGATTCTGGATTTTTCTTAGCGCAAGGTCTTTTTAAAAATCAATCGGAATTATCCGCTACGGTCTATTCATTTTTTATAAAACCCGAAGTTTATGCCCAACAAATTGACCCGCCAATTCACAAGTCTCAATACAAGGTTGGCGAGAAGCTCTTAGATCACAGTCAACATCCGATTTGTCGTTTTCCAGCGCGATTAAAATTTTTACGTCAAAACTTAGGGTCACAATCAGCAATCTGGAAACAGCTTCCGAGGGTTAATTGTACATATCAATATATTTTTCTCCAGGCACTTGATGCTGCCAAAGTTAATTTTGTCTTTTCCTCTTATTACTCTGACAGTCCGGGCTCTGCATTCGGTCATACCTTCTTTCGAGTGCAACGCAAGTCTAACTTAGCCGTTCAACATGAACTTTTGGATTATGGTCTGAGCTATGCTGCTAACGTTACAACCTCTAATGGATTTTTATACGCTTTTTTAGGGCTGGTCGGTGGCTTTACTGGAAGTTGGACGAACATGCCATATTACTACAAGGTGCGCGAATACAATGATTTTGAAGCTCGCGATCTTTGGTCTTATGAGTTGAATTTAACTCAAGACGAAGTGAACATGTTATCGCTTCATATGTGGGAGGTTGGATCTCACACCTATCGCTATTTCTTTTTTACTCAAAACTGCGCATTTCACATGCTGACAGTTTTAGAAGCGGCAGCCCCTCGACTCCATTTGTCAGATAAAGTTCCATTTAATTATGTTATTCCTTCTGACTCTTTGAAAGCCTTGTTTTACGAGCCTGATTTAATTAAAAAGGTTCAATTCCGTCCAAGCCTTCGCAAAATATTTTTAGCTCGCCTTGATAGGCTAAATGATAGTGAAAAAAATGATTTAAAAAAATATATCCTTAATACTAAAGATTTTTCGGTTTTGGAGGATCAGCACAACGACCGATCAGCCCATAAGATTGATGCGGCTTTGGATTATTTAGACCTGAAGTATTCAAAACAAATTATGGACACAAAAAGCTCTGAGTTTAAAATTAAGGAAGAGCTTCTTAATAAAAGAGCTCAAGTTAACTTCGTTACGCCTGAGTTGAAATTTAAAACAGAAGACGAAGAAGACCCTGCAAAGTCACATGGATCCTCTCGTTGGAGTCTGTTGGGAACTGAAAAAAGAAATCAGTATTATTTTGGATATCGATTTGCGCTTCATGATTTGTTGGATCCATCCTACGGATTGCCAAAGAACTCGCAGTTGGAATTTTTTAACTTTCTCTTTTTTGTAAATGATAATAAATATTATTTAAACAAGTTTAATTTGTTTCGTGTTTTTAATTTAAATCCTTTGAATTTCTACGATCGTAAGTTTTCGTGGGGAGTTGAAATCGGAGCTGATCGTCAAAATAAGAATTGCCGGAATGAGATCGAAGGTTGTCTTCTTTACGGTACAAAAATGAAAGCGGGAGTTTCCGTTGGATTTTCGACCGGAGATATAAAACATTATTTGTGGGGACTGGGTGTCGCGGAAGCAAGGTATAGTTCCCAAATGGAAAAAGGTTATTATCTTTGGTCTCCCGGAGCCGAGATAGGTTTATTGACTCGATTTTCTGAAGATTTTAGTTTGATGGCATCTTATTCTAAAGAGTTTCCCATTAACATGAATAAATTCGAGACCTATGAGGTTAAATTAAGAAAATCATTTGCCAATAAGTGGGCTTTAGCGGCGGAATACGAAAATGATATTAAGAGCCTTGGATTTTATTATTATTTTTGATTACGATAAGAAAATTATCGACCGGGAAGGTCCTAAGGACGGGGTGATATCCCAGATTTGGTAGACATTTATTTTGGAATACATCCTTTCCAAGAAAAGCTTGATCCTGTTGCTTTTTAAAATTTTATATCTTCTTCAAATTATTTAATTTCATTTCTTCCCCCCCCACTTGCTAACAAAAAATAATAAATGTACGATAGCGCAACAAAAAATTGAGGGAGGGTCGATTGATGTTACTCCTTTGGCTACTATTGGCTATCGCTAGAGTTTTTGCTCAGACTCCAAACAACACTTCAAGTCAACAAATTTTGTTTTTTAAAAATCAAACCCCCCAGAACAAATATAGCCTGGGTCAGATTATTTCCTTGGGTCTAGACACCAATCACGAAATTAAAGAAGCGACAGCCAATGCGAGACAACAAAGAGCTCTGACTCAAATGGCAGAGCGACAAATTTTACCACAACTAAACACCGTCGTGATTGATAACTATCAAAAAAAGCCCTCCCGGTTAAGTTCGCTGCCCACATCTTCTCTGCACAATTATGATATGGCTCTGCAACTGGTCCAACCTCTTTACACGGGAGGAAAGTTCACCAATGGAATTAGAAGTTTATCTCTGGCCGAGGAGTCAGCAAAAATTCAGATTTATTTAGCCCAACAGCAAGCGGTAAAAAATTTAATTCTAACTTTCACGCAACTCGTTCAATCCAAACAAATTTTAGAGTTAACAACCCAACACTATAGCGTTCTAAAAGCCTATGTGGATACGGTGACCCATTATGAAACAATTGGTCGAGCTCGTGACATGGATCGACTGCAGGCTTTAGTAAATTTAAGTTTAGCTGAAGTTGAAATCAACAAAGTCACTCAAGATGGGGAAACAGCAGAGTCTAACTTGCGACATTTAATTGGGTTTTCTGAAAATAGAAATAAACCCTTGGAAGTGATTTCAGACCCTTTAAAAAATTTAGACGGTAACGACATTGCATTGAGTATCGCATGGCAAACAGCTGAGGAAAATAACCCTGAAATTCTGCTCGCCAAAATGGGTCAAATGCAACAGGAATACACCAATAAAATACAAAACGCAGAGGACCTGCCAAGTTTAAATCTTATTGGCAATTGGGGGTATCAGTCTCCACACAGCGCCCATTGGGTCGAATCCAATTCCAACTATTATTCCATTGGTCTAAACCTAACCATTCCCATCTTTTCCGGATTTTCCAGTTTTTCTAAAAAGAAAGCCCAAATGGAGGCCTTACAGGGAAAAACCCACCACCTTGATTTAATTCGCCAGCAAGTTCAGCAAAGTCTAGAGTCGGCTCTTCTAGAACTTAAAAATAGCAGTAAGCAATTTGAAGTCGCAAAAAAGGCGGCCCAACAAGGACAACAAGCTTTGCAGCTAGCGAATCGAGGCTATAAACTAGGAGTTGTTTCGAGTCAGGATGTTCTAAACGCGCAAAGAACACGCTATGACTCAGAAAAATTACTCATACAAAGTCAATTTACAGTATTTACTTCCCTTTTGCAGGTAAGACAAATTATGGGCCTTGATTTGGTAAAACTTTATAGCAATTTAAAATGAGCCAACCTTAGGACAAACTATGAATTTATCAAAAATTTCCATTGAACGACCTGTTTTTGCTTGGATGCTTATGGCATCTTTAATTTTATTTGGACTGATCTCTTTTAAGCAACTGGGGATCAGTGAACTTCCCGATGTAGATTTCCCAACTGTCAATGTGGGCGTACAATTAGATGGTGCTTCCCCGGAGATCATGGAAAGCGACGTTGTGGATGTCATTGAAAATGCCTTGATGGGTGTAGAAGGTTTAAAAGATATTTCATCCTCAGTTCGTTATGGAACAGGAAACATCACTCTAGAGTTCAACCTCTCCAGAAATGTTGATGTGGCTCTACAAGAAGTACAAAGTAAATTAGCCCAACTCGGGGGAAGGCTCCCTAAAAACATTAACCCCCCCATTGTCAGCAAATCCAATCCTGAAGACCAACCTATATTATGGTTGGCTCTCAGTGGTGACAGTACCCCAAGAGACCTTATGATTTATGCTCGAGACAAAATTATTCCCCAACTCCAATTGGTTCCAGGCGTCGGTGAAGTTTTTTTTGGCGGTTATTTGGAGCCTAACATTCGAGTTTGGATTAATCCTAAGTTGTTGGCAAAGTATGAGCTTTCTGTGGATGACATCGTTGCCGCTATTGGATCGGAACATGTGGAGTTACCAGCAGGTATTCTAGAACGCAAAGATCGCGAATACGTTTTACGAGTGATCGGCGAAGCAAAAACAGTTCAGGAGTTGGGCCGTATTGTGATCGCCAAACGAGGTGGGGCTCCGATTTACTCTCCTTTGAGACTAGGGGATGTGGCCCGAGTGGAGTCAGGTCTAGAAGACGTGCGCCGAAAAGTTCGAGCCATGGGTGAAAACGCTATTGGGATGGGTATAAGAAAACAACGTGGGACCAATGCCGTTGAAATTGCGGATGGCATTTTTGCTAAGATGGAGTCCTTAAAAAGCTCCTTACCTGAAAAATTACGTCTCGGGGTCAATTTTGATTCAACTAAATTTATTCGTGAAACTGTGCATGAATTAGAATTCGAATTAATTTTATCAGGTCTTTTAACTGCCATTGTTTGTTTATTTTTCTTAGGCTCATGGAGTGCCACTTTTAACGTGCTTATGGCCATTCCAACTTCCATAATCGGGGCTCTCATCGCGATTAAATTTTTTGGATTTACCCTAAACACCTTTACTTTCCTTGGCCTTACTCTTGCGGTTGGAATCGTGGTCGATGATGCAATCATGGTTCTAGAAAATATTTTTCGTCACCGAGATATGGGAAAGAGTCGATTTCAAGCCGCCCTTGATGGTGCCAAACAAATTCAATTTGCTGCCTTGGCGACAACCCTCGCCATTATTGCGATTTTCCTCCCCATCGCCTTTATGGATGGTGTTATTGGGAAATTTTTCCTTCAGTTTGGCATTACAATTTCCCTTGCTGTCGCCATTTCACTTTTGGAGGCCCTCACCTTAACTCCCATGCGATGTTCCCAATTTATGGAAGAACATCATAAAGAGGGACGTTTTGTGGATCGCTGGATGGATCGCCTCAGCGTCATTTATGGAAAAACTCTGCATTGGACCCTCGATCATAAAGCCCTTTTCCTAGGCGGCGGAGTCGTTCTGTTCGTTATGAGTGCTTTTTTATTAAAAGTAATCAAGAAGGAATTTATTCCTGTACAAGATCAAGGGCTTTTTATTATTCGCATGCAAACTCCCGTTGGGTCCTCCATTGACTTCACGGATCGATTAGTTAAAGAAGTTGAAAATCGTCTCGGTCAAGTTCCAGAAATTTCGAGATACTTTGTATCCATCGGGGGTGGAGGAAATAATGGAGGTCAGGTGAATACGGCCATGTCTTTTGTGACCTTAACTCCCCGGTCGGAAAGAAAACTGAGTCAACAAGAAGTTATGGCAAAAGTCCGCATGTCCTTAAAAGAAATCAATGGATTGCGAATTGTTCTTCAGGACTTATCAGCAAGATCCTTTGGTGGAGGACGGGGATTTCCCATTGAGTTCAGCATTCGCGGTCCCGATTGGGAACAACTCATTAAGCTCGCAAGAGATTTTGAAAAAAAATTTAAAGCAGATCCTCGCTTTATGGATGTAGATACAAACTTAGACGAAGGTTCGTCAGAACTCAGTATTGTACCAAAAAGAAATCAAGCAGGAGAGTTGGGGGTAAGTATTAATAATATTGCAAATGCAGTGAGTTTTCTCGTTGGTGGCGAAAGAGTGGCTAGGTTTACTGAATCTGGAAAACGCATTGATGTGAGAGTCAAAGTAGATCGCCCTTATATCAATGATTTTAAAACCATTTTAGATTTAAAAGTTCGAAATAATCGTGGTGAACTTATCCGCTTAGGTGATGTGGCTGAGGTTCAAGAAAAAACAAGTCTTGCTTCCATTACAAGACAACAGCGGGAACGATCCATTACGATCTATTCTAATATCAGTCCAAAATCATCCCAAGCGGAACTGATTTCAACCATTGAAGAAGAAAGAAAAAATCTTCCCCAGGGATATAGTTTAATTCTCAGTGGGAGCTCTAAAACTTTTGGTGAAAGCTTTAGTAGCCTCAGTTTTGCACTCTGGCTCGGTCTTATTGTCGCCTATATGATTTTAGGATCGCAGTTTAATAGTTTTATCCATGGTTTTACAGTGTTGTTAGCCCTTCCCTTTTCACTCAGCGGAGCTTGGCTTGCACTCTGGGTCAGCGAAAAATCACTCAATGTTTATAGTATGATTGGACTTATTTTATTGATGGGAATCGCCAAAAAGAACTCCATTATGCTCGTCGACTTCTCCAACCAACTACGTGATGACGAGGGTCTTAGCGCACGGGAAGCTCTATTAAAAGCTTGTCCATTGAGGCTTCGACCGATCTTAATGACCTCAATAACAATTATTGTCGCTGCACTTCCAGCCATGATGGAATTAGGCCCAGGAGCAGAAACTCGATCCCCTATGGCTGCAGCCATCGTGGGGGGAACTTTAGTTTCAACTCTACTTACTTTATTTATAGTCCCATGTGTTTACTTACTGCTTTCTCGATTGCAGAAAAAAGCACCAGTAAAAATCTAATTCGCCCTTGAGGGGGAGCCTGGATAGGCTCTCCAAGATTTCACTCAGATTTTTAAGATGAATTTATAACCGATGGAGTTTACCCCTTTGACATTCGTAATTCAGACGGAAAACCTTACGAGAAAATTCCAGACTTATCTAAAACCAGAAGGATTAAAACAATCCCTTGTTGGCTTATTTCGTAGAAATTATGAATACAAAATAGCCTTGGCTCCTCTAAATCTTACCATTGAGAGTGGTCAAATTATAGGACTCGTTGGGGCCAATGGTGCCGGGAAAACCACTTTATTAAAGCTTCTAAGTGGACTTATTACCCCCACCGGCGGACAAGCCCGGGTTCTTGATTTTATTCCTTGGGAAAGAAAAAATGAATTTTTAAAAAAAATAAGCATCTTATTAGGACAAAAAAACCAATTGTGGTGGGATATTCCCGCTGCAGATAGTTTTGATCTTCTAACTACCATCTATGATCTGGATCACACCCAAACAAAAAAATGGACGCATGAATTAGCGGAGATACTAAATTGCACCCATCTGCTTCACGTTCAACTCAGAAGACTTTCTTTAGGGGAACGTATGAAAATGGAGATTATTGGAAGTCTTTTACATCATCCACAATTACTTTTTTTAGATGAACCCACCATTGGACTAGATATTGTAGCCCAAAACACTATTCGTACTTTTTTAACTCATTACGTTTCAACCTATCGCCCCACCATCATTCTCACCAGCCATTATATGGATGATATTGCCAAATTAGCCCAACGCTTGCTGCTGATGAGTCAGGGGCAAATTGTCTATGACGGGAGTTTGTCTGGCTTTATTGATCAGGCTGAGCAAAAACAAAAAATATTTGTTAAATTTGTGTCCCCTCTTAAAGACAATATAACTTTGGATCATGAAACTTTTCTTTCGCAAGGGGACGAATTTGTAGAGCTGGAAGTAGATCATTCGAGAGTCGGACCCATTTTAGAAAAATTATTTAAATCAGTTCAAATTCAAAATTTAAAATTGGAAGAGGTTGATTTTGAAGAAGTCATGCGTCAGTTTTTGGAAAAAGATGCTCGGAGCCGCAAAACTTTCCATCCAATTTCAATTTGAATATCGCATTAACTTTTTTAGTGATGTGTTTTTATCGCCCGTGACTTCGGCTGCCATTGAAGTGACCTTATGGTGGTCCATTTTTAAAAGCACCGGAAATAGTTCACTCAATGGATTTTCTCCTGAATCTTATTTAGCCTACGCTCTATGGGCTGCTTTTTTTGCAAGAATTTCGATCTCATGGATGTATGATTTTTTAATGATTGATGAAATTGACTCAGGCCGAGTCAACGCAATTTTAACACGACCTATTTCATTTTATGAATTTTATTTAGGCCAATTTATGGGTTACAAATTTCTATGCACCCTGTTCTCTTTTGTTGTGCCGATTGGTGTATGTAGTTTGATCCATTTTCAAGTTAGCCTACTTCGTCTTCCCTTGGCTTTGGCTTTAGTGTTCTACTATCTTATTTTGGTCTATACTATGGGGTTCACCTTGGCGGCCTTAGCCTTTTTTTACAATCGAGTCCACGCCATCCCCATGGCAAAAAACATTGTTATTTGGGTCCTGTCTGGTGAACTATTCCCTTTGGATTTAATCCCAGATCCATATAAATATTATTTATTAAACCTACCTTTTGCCAGTGGAGTCTATATTCCCGTAGGTTATCTCACAGGACGCGTCGACAGCTCCCTGGTCCTTCGGGGTTTTACCTCTACAACTGTGGCTTTGATTTTTTTTGGAACTTTAGGTCATCTAGTTTGGAAAAAGGGGACGCAACAATATAGTGGTACAGGCGCTTAATCCTGCTCATAAAACAGGATCTCTTTTAAGGGAGGGTCAAATGATGGGAAGTGAAAATCCAAATGATTAAAAAATATGTAAAAATATACTGGGCCCTACTTAAAGTCTCTTTAATTTCAGACATGGAATTTAGGTTCAACCTAATCATTAAAATTGTCACAGATATTTTATGGTATCTCGCCCAAGCCAGTGTTTTTGAAGTACTTTTTTACCGAATGCCACAAATATCTGGATGGAACCTACCGACGGCTCGAGTTTTTCTTGCCACACTTTTTTTTGCCGATGCTCTTTGGATGGTATTGTTTCATGAAAACTTTGAACGTCTTTCTACCAAAGTCCGACGGGGAGAATTGGATTTTCTTCTGTTAAAACCTATTAATTCCCAATTCATGGTTACACTCCAAAAACAAAATAGCTCCTACTTATTAAACCTTGCTTTGACATTTCTTTATTTGATATGGACCACGCAGCAGCTGACACCAACGGTTCCCTGGTGGAAGTTTTTACTACTGTTGTTCATTGGTATTCCTTGTTCACAAATTATACTTTATTCCTGCAGACTCACCTTTGCTCTTTTAGCAATTATTTTCATTAATGCAGAATCAATAAATTATATTTGGTATCAGCTTTATCGCTTGGGCCTTCGCCCCGATTCCTTTTACCCTTATTGGCTTCGTTTGTTAGTACTAAGTTTTGTCCCTGTCGGTTTTATTGCCAGCGTTCCTTCACGTATGTTGGTGGAAGAAATCTCTTTATGGATGTTTTTTGCTGGTCCTCTCCTTAGTCTTATACTCTTCTTTTTTACCAAAAAAATGTGGCAAAAAGTTTTGGTTTATTATAGCTCTGCAAGTAGCTAATATAATTAGAGCCACTAAATTTTTTGTGACTCATTTTGATATTTTTATACCCCTCAGACTTTTCGCCCCAGAACTTCAATGATATCATTTAGTTGATAACCAATTTGAAAACTCCATTTTTAACGATCAAAACTTCTAAATTTAAACTTAGGAACTTCCATGTTAGTAAAAAAATTCAAATGGATGCTTTGTGGATTTGCTTGTCTCCTTGGGCTGGCTTTTGTTTTTCAAAACTGTTCCAACTCTTTATTTAAATCCCAACAATCTTCTTTTCCCAGTGTTTCAAGTACAGCTCCAAATGAAAGTTACAATCAGTTCCAAAGTGAAATAAATCTCACTTCTCAAGCTATTGGACTTGAAGGTTTAAATAATTTATTCTCCCAACAACCCAGAAATGAATATAAATATGCCTATGCTCCTTCCATCCTAAAAGAAAATGGACGATGGTACGCCTTTTATTGTTCCCACGCAGAGTCTGGGGGAATTGATTCTATAAAATTAATTCAATCCGACGACGGTTTGCATTGGACTGCTCCAGAGGTCGTCCTAACTCCTTCTACAGATACGGCAACATGTGATCCGTCTGTTGTAAAATATAATGGCGGCGACGGAAATTTTTATTATTTATACTATTCCGCGATCTATTCCGAATTTGGAACTACAATAAATGTGGCTCGTGCCCCATCCCTAACCGGACCCTATTTAAAATTGTCCCCTACCAATGCTTGGATTGACCCAACTAAAAACGCTGATTTAAAAATCCTCATCAAACCCATGCACCCTAAAAAAGGCGGTGGAGCCAATGAATGGTATGGTGCCGGTCAACAATCCGTAATGGTTGTGGACGGGCAACTGGTTATGTTTTATATCGACGATACCGCGGAAGAAAAACCAAAAAAAAGTATCTATAAACGTACCAGCAGGGATGGTGTCAATTGGTCGACTCCTGTAAAGTGCGACCTCAACATTCATTCACCCGATATTAAGTACGATCCGTACAGCAAAAGGTTTGTCATGCTCTACATCGAGCCTGCTCATGAGTTAAATTCTGCGCTTAAATTTAGAACATCCCAAGATGGGCTTATCTGGAGAGAGGCACAAATTATCTGTGACTCACAATGCTTTCCCGATTTTTCCCATAATGTAGGTTTTGACTCAAATCCCCTGGGCCACTTGGAGGGTAACGATCAAAAGAAAATACTAGTGGCTTATGGTGCCCCCTTTAATCTGACCAGTAATTTATCTTGGGGAAAATGGGATCTCTACGGGGGTTTCTTCAGCTTAAACATGAATACCGATCTAGGACCCGAAAAAATAATTGGTTATACAGATTCGGTAAGCTCCTCAGAAATTATTGGTTGGAGTTGTTTGACCGGACACTCTGAATCTATAAATGTGGACTTATATGTTGTATCCCCTGAAGGAACTCAAAAAAATTTAGGCAGTTATCTGGCGGATAGAAGTTCAAATGATGCTCAAATTATAGAATCCATGTGTCAGGCTCCAGGTAAAAACCATCGTTTTCAGATTCCACTTTCTGATGAAATAAAAAAAACATACTCTGGTTGGAAAGTGCAAATATATGGAACTTCTCCAGCCAAAGAGCTTAAAAACTTATTAATAAGCACTGGTGAATTTTATCTGCCCATCATGGCAAAAGAAAATCCCCTTTGTACAAATGGAGCCCTCAATTACCCCTCCTGCAATATATGTAAAACTGATCAGGTATTTTTTGAAAATAAATGTAAATCCCTAAAGTTAATGCTTAAAGGAACGATTATTTATCGCTTATCCAATTCTTCTACTGCATCCTATCTGTATTCCATAAGTCCCTCTGAAGGAACTTCTCAAGGCTATGCCTTGCAAACCCAACAAATGTATTTAATCGAATCCATTCAAATTACCGCAGCTCAGGCCAAGGATATTTCAGAATTCATCCCATCCAAGTTTAATAAAGTACTTAGATGCAATAATGGTGTGGAACACGTTTTAGGAATAAATACTTGTCCCAATGGGGCAATCCAAGAGTCTCAGTTAGGGTACGCCTTTCAACAAAATTTCAACGGAACAGTTCCTCTTTACACTTGTCATCGCACCATGGATCTCTATCCAGGAAACATAAAACGAAGAGATCTTTTCACTGTTAACGCCTTAGAATGTGACTCCACACAGGGATGGACGCAAACAAACGTTATCGGTTATATACTCCCAAACACTCAATCTATTACTGTCAGCTTTTAAATGCTTTTGTTCTTTTATAAAATTGCAAATGGCTCGTCTGAGCTCTTGTTCGAAGTTACTACCCTCTAATTAAGATGGAGCAAAAAATTTTTAAAAATTAATATTACAATATGGCTTGTTTATTGCAATATTGCGCCCTCGTTGAGAGTTTATAAAATTCAAAACATGAAAAGACTTTTCTTGAACACTGAAGTCCGAATCAATGATGGAGAGAAATTTTGTCGTATTTGCAATGGCCCTCTCACCGCAAATATGTTCGTGGGAAAACAAGTTATTTGCGGCCATTGTTACCAGAGCTACAGTTTGGCCTCCAAAAATTCCAAAGCAAAATTAGTAACATTTACAACTTTTCTGCTCACTGCTCTACTGGGAGGTTACTATGGGCTTTAGTACCACAGTACCCGAAGGTAAAATTGGACCATGGGTTATCAAGAATGTAAGTGTGAGTTACTGTGACCATTGTCAGCCTCTTGCGGGAAAAAGCTTTCTCAAACACTTCAATATGAACATAACTCATAGTGGGGAATTAGGACTTTTAGAGTTAAAAAAATCACTTTGAACTCCAAATTATAATGCCATCCCATTTATTGATGACTACTATCAAGGGACTACTGTACCAAATATCCCTTGAAATTTTTCTGGGTCAGGCAACTCAATGACAACGGTTCCCTCTCGACAAACTGGTATATAGGGACTGAACATCCCAACCCTCTCCCCTTTATCATTGCATGGATAAACAGTGCCTGTTTTACTTTCTTCTGGAAGTGTAAAATTGATATTACAATTCCAATTACCATTATGCTGCTCACAAGAGGGGTTTCCTTCTTTCGATAAAATTAGACTTAAGCTAGAGCCACTGGGGATAATACATTCATCAACATAATTATTTTCTACATAAACATAGGCGTTTTTAGGAAACGAAACCATTGAAGGAGAAGGAGAAGGAGAAGGAGAAGGAGAAGGAGAAGGAGAAGGAGAAGGAGAAGGAGAAGGAGAAGGAGAAGGAGAATCATTCTTTTTAACGTAGGCTGCAAAGGAAAAATTAGGCATCCCTTCATCAGCCACTTCATGACTTTCGCGCCCAGTTTCACAGGCGATAGGTGTGCCACGACGGCTTTTACAGGAGCAATTGTAAGGGCTCCCATATTTGGCAACAGTTCCAAAAGCCATCACCATTTCTGGGAGGATCGCCCAGCCCGCCACTAAGCAACTTAAAACTATAAAATTTGTGGTCAATTTTTGCATTTTTTACCCCATATTTAGGTAGAACTCTAATAATTCATTGCTAATCAAGGCAAAAAACAGTTTTTGCAAAAAATGCACCACAGTAACAATTAATGTCACAAAATGAACCGGAGCCTTCAAAAAGGCTGCCAAATTTTTGCCACGATCTCGTTACGAATTGACTCATAGGAATTACGTTATTGAAATAGGTACCTTCACGAAAGATCTTGAGTAAAAACATGCCGACGCATTTCCTCATAGGAAATCGATGAATAGATCTGCTGATGATTGAACCAAAGCGCCTTGCTTATTCAATAAAAAAATTTTCACTGGTCTGACAAATACACCATTTTGACTCAAATCATTGGTTTTTCTTTGGAAAGACTAAATAAAGTTCATTCATAAAATCTGCCATGGCAGCAAAACAAATGTTTCTTTTAATATTGGGGGGTTGAATCTGTTCTGAAGGGTAAAGCTTTTCACAATAATCGATTCCGCGATCCGCATCAGTAAACCGTCGTACTTGCGCATTGAGAGCCGCATCCGCCCAAATACTATAGGAAAGATTGTTGTATTGATAATCACTGGAGAAATAATTATAAATACATTTTTTATATGCTTTTTGTAAGGCAAGAGTGAGTTTACGATCCTCTACAGACCAACAAAAGTTTCCATCAGACTTTGCTTCATGAGCAACCCCTACAGATGATAAATTGCTTAAGACTATAAAAAATCCTACTAAAAAAAGCAAAAAAGACTTTTTCATTTCCCGATCCCCCCAAAAAAAGGCTCCCTACAAACAAGCCCTCAGGGGAACTCTTACCTTTTTTTTGAAGATAAAATCAAGATGAAGTTGTTAAAAAAAGGATTCATTCAAAACCACTAAGGTTAATAATAAAATAATTTTTGCTCTCAACCTATTTTTTTTAAATTCAGAATCTATTTACATGATGTGGAATTCACAAATTGAAGACCACCGCTCGCACTACGAATATAATATTTTAAAACACGATTGTTATTACTATCAGCAATAAGAAGATTCCCATCATGGGCAACTATCATTTGACCTGGATTATTCACGAATGAACCGGGGACACAAAGAGTTTCGTTTGTGACAACTTTATCCGAGGCATCGAAAGAGATATGTTTAAGAGTATTGGAGTTAGCAGAAACAATGTGAGTGACTAAATTCTCATTAATAGCAACAAGTGAAGTCGCGTTCTGTCCCCCATTGATTAATTTTTTTAACCCCAATGATTTACCATATTTCCACAATGAACCGTTATTTACAAAATAAAGTAAACCCGCACTATCAATGGCTATGCTTTCAGGTTTTCCTAGAGAAGGATCAATAACAAAATTGGGATCGGGACTACCAATGTTTTGATTCCCAAACAGCTGTCTTTGCGTCAAACTACCTTCAAGGTTGGAGAGCTCCATTCCCGCAGCTCCGTAGGGTGAATATCTGTTGGCTCGATAAACCCATAACTTCGTATCCGAAGCCGTATTATCAATGGCTAAACCGAAGACAGGAAATGAGTCTGGATTGCCATTGGAAAGGGTCGATGTGGTCAAATCCAGTTTACTATAGGTCGAATCGTTAAGTTTCAATTGGTTTATGGAATGATTTATGCCATCACCTAAATAAATAATGTTCTTTTTTTCATCAAAAGCCATTTGAAATCGGTATCCAGACTCATAATCACCCCCATTGAGCCTCAAATTTTGCAAAGGGCTACCGTAATCAATCGGCGTAGTAAGACCATCTGGCTGCCCCGCAAATAGTTTGATTTGGTTGTTGGGAGATATTTTTCGAATCACATTATTTAAAGCCTCAAAGACATAGATATTCCCTTGAGTGTCTTCACTAATTGCCACAGGATTACCCAAAACAGCACTCTGGGCGTCAGTATCTGATTCTAAAAATAGGGCTCGGCCAAATCTACTCGTTGTGGTGAAGTCCGGCGACACTTGTACAATCTGACCAGAACTTGCGTTGGCAGTTAGAATAAGGGGTTTGTCTAAAACCTCATTATTCACTTTTGTAATAACAACAGTAGAGAAACTTTTTTCTTTAATCCCGCTGGGAACAGTTAGCTTAGTAGGAGCTTTGGACAATGGAAATTGGAGATCATCAATGCGTAATCTCAACAATCCTTCGACTCCTGACGCTATCAAATGTAATTCACCGCCCATTGCTATGGTTGTTAAACCCCATCTCCAGTTAACATCTCCGCCTAACACCATATAAATTTTGGGTTCTGGATCACTTTGTTTTAAAACTCGTAAGGTAAAATTACCAAAACCTCGATTTAATCCATCTGTACCTGTTGCAAAATACAAGTCCCCATTGTCGGCCAATGTCATAGCCCGAACATAACCTATAGGTGTCGATAAAGGATCATAGGCCACACCAAATTTGGGTGAATTACTTGTTAGTGAAACCGAACCATTCCCTACCACAACATATTTATTCAGTAGATCGCTGTCCTTTGGAACACTACCTAACTGACTTCTTAGTTGAACTAATTCATTAATCTTGATTTTAAAAATATAGGATTTAGCTGTAGTTGGATCACTTCCTGCTTCAATATTTGTATATTGATTAATATATATAGTATCCCCAGTAGTATCTTGTTTAACAATAAGCTCTTCTGTATTTCCGTTATAAAGTTTAGTAAAACTTTCTGCAGCACCTGTGGATGCATTTCTCTGGATCTTCCAGATTCCGCTACCGCCTGCAAAATAAAGATTATCATTTGAATCAAATGCCATTCCAGAAATTGAATTAATAGGAATATTGACCACATCACTTCCTTCAACAGGAACGGAATTTCTTCCGTTACCCGCAAACTGCTCAATCACCCCATTTTGTTTAATCGTACGAATTGTTTTTAGATAACTATCAAAAATAAAAATTTGACCCTTGGAATCAGCTGCAATTTCTGTAGGGTATGCAAATCTGACGTTGGGTGCCTGCAAACTTCCTCCATTACCAACGTTATTATCCCCTCCAAAAACACCCCAAACCGAACTCATTGGCTGTGATAAAACAGTGGAAATATTTCCAGCAACATCTTTAATTGAAATACAAATAAAAAATGTATCTAATAAATTAGATTGTGGCCAAACAAAGTTTTTAGAATTAGAAAAAGGGCCCCAGGAAGTCTTGTCTTTTAAATTATTTTCACTGCAATCTCCCAAAGAGGACCAAGCCAAACTAAGCCCTTCTGTGTTCGACAACCCGCTACTTAATCCCAAAGTAGAGGGTTGATCATCAGCTTCCCATTCCAATTTAACGCCAGTTCCTTTACTGAAAAGTTGTCCACTTTTAAGTCCCGTGGACAACAATCCTTTAGGTACAACCTTTGGAGGTAGTGTATCCAGTAAAATCGAACCCTTGACCGTAACTGAAGTTTTGTCCTCATTAATCACTTCAACCACAATATTTTTGTAACCATCTTTGGATCCATCAGATGCGTAATGATCATTTAAATCTAAGATAAAGGAATTTTTAAATGGAACCCATGACGCCTTTTCTATTTGATCCTCTAAACTAATTCTCATGCTCTTTGCATTAAAAAGAATGCCACGAACTTCTTGATTAAAATTAATTAAATCCAATTTAACTAACCTTTGATTCGTTGCAGGCTTACCACTTTCAATGACAATGGAGGGGTCTTTAAGACCATTGAGGACTTCATTGGAAGTTGCAAATTGATTTCCTTGCTGAGAACAATTGTTATAAATAAAAAATACACAGGATAAAAAAGTAAAAACCAATAACTGAGAAATTTCCTTTCTCTTCCTTAAACCTTCTAAAACAAAATCTAATTTATAATTATCTATATTTTTTTTCATTTCATACTCTTTTTTAGAAAAAAACAATAGATGAAGTACTTTCGATGAATGGTTATTACTTAATTTTAGGTTAACCGAAATTTCGAAATAACGTTATAAAAATATTTACAACTGAACAAAGTTGAGACAACTATAAATATTTTTATTATATAAATTTTTTTCATGGGATTCATCTCAAAATAAGACACTAAAAACATATCTGAGCACACTTTTTGTAATCAAAAATTTTTTTATTTCCGATTTTTCATCGGACTGACTCAACCAATCACTTATCAGTCAATTCAGTACTTTGGATACAAACTCCAAAGATTTTATAATCTATTTACAGGAGCTGGAATTTACAAATTGCAAATCTCCGTTCTGATTTCGAATATAGTACTTTAAAATCCTGTTGTTATTTGTATCTGCAATCAACAAATTACCATCGTGTGAAACCACAATCTGTCCAGGATTGTTAACGAAAGATCCTGGAACACAAAGGGTTTCATTGGTTGAGACCTTATCACTTGCATCCACAACGTAATGCCTAAGAATATTAGAATTACCTATCACTACATGAGTGAGCGCGTTTTCATTTATTGTTACAATGGAAGATGCACTCACTCCACTGGCTACAATTTTTTTAAGTCCATTTGAATTAAATTTCCACAAGGAACCATTACTCACAAAAAAGAGAGTACCATTTTTATCTAAGGCCATACTATTCACCCCTTTAAGTAAGGGTTCCAGAATAAATTGAGAATCAGGTGCTCCCACATTTTGATTTCCAAACAATTGTCTTTGTTTAGGCAAGTTGGCTTCCAAATCACTGAGTTCCATACCCATAGCTCCATTGGGTGAAAGACGATTGTATCTATAGACCCATAATTTACTCTCAATAGTCGAATTATCGATAGCTAAACCATACACAGGCCAAGTCTCGGGAATGGAAGGATCAAGAACTTTTGTACTGAGATCAATGTTATTATAGGAATTGTCATTCAGTTTAAATTGATTAATAGAGTGATTGCTACCATTTCCTAAATAAATAATATTTTTGCTTTCATCGAAAGCCATTTGAAACCGATGATCATATTCATAAGATCCACCATAAAAAACTAAATTTTGATAAGAACTGCCATAGTCGATAGGGGATGAAACACCATCAGGCTGACCCGCGAATAATTTTATTTCATTATTAGGAGTTATTTTTCTGATAATATTATTTAGCGTTTCAAATATATAAATATTCCCTTGAGAATCTTCGCTAATGGCAGCTGGATTCCCTAAAATAGAGTTTTGAGCATCAACATCAAATTCATTAAAAAGAGGTCTGCCAAATCTATTTGTAGAAAGAAAATCTGGTGACACTTGCACAATCTGACCTGCACTTGCATTCGCCGTTAAAATAAGAGGCCTTTCTAGACTTTCATTGTTTATTTTTGAAATCACTGCTGTTGAAAAACTAAACTCTTTTATGTCATTTGGAACGGGAAGTTTGGTAAGACCCTTTGTCAAAGGTAAAATAAGATTATCAATCCTATATCGAACCAATCCTTTTGCCCCAGTGAGAATCAAGTGTAATTCATCATCCATGGCAATCGGTGTAATCCCCCATCTCCAATCAATTTCTCCCCCAGCTAACAAATACACTTTTGGTTCTGAATCACTTTGTTTAAGTACCTGAAGCGACAAACTACCAAAACCACGACCTAAGCCGTCCCCAGAAGTCACAAAATAAAGATCATTATTATCAGTTAAACCCATGCCTTGAATGTAACCAATAGGCGTTGACAATGGATCATAGGCAACTCCATATTTTGGCACGTTGGTAGAGAGATTAATGGATCCATTCCCAACAACAACGTAGTTTTTGGTCAATGAATCATAGGTTGGAATTTTCCCAAGAGTCTTTCGTAACTGAATGAGTTCGTCAATTCTAATTTTAAAAATATACGAGTGGGCCGTAGAGGGATCTTGACCGGCTTCGATATTAGTATATTGATTGAAATACAGAACATCACCCGAAGAGTCTTTCTTAATCACGACCCCATGAGAATCACCACTATAAAGCCTAGTAAAACTCTCAGGAGCTCCAGTCGTAGAATTACGCTCTATCATCCAAACTCCACTTCCACCAGCAAAGAAAAGATTATCGTTGGAATCAAAATCTATTCCGGATACAGAATTTATAGAAACTGAAGCCACATTGTTACCTTCTGTTGGTCCACTATTAAGCCCTGTTCCAACAAAATGTTCTATAATTCCATTCTGTTTTATGGTTCTAAATGTTTTTACATAATTGTCGTAGACAAAAATTTGTCCCTTGGAATCTGCAGCAATCCTAGCCGGATATGAAAAACGCACATTTGGGGCCAATACACTTCCACCATTCCCAAGATTGTTGTCACCGCCATAAACTCCCCAAACGGAACTCATTGGTTGCGACAAAATGGTCGAACTATTGCCTGCAATATCTTTAATTGAAATACAAATAAAAAATGTTTCTAACAAATTCGACTGAGGCCAAACGAATTGCTTTGATTTAGAAAAAGGAACCCAAGGGGTTTTATCTTTTAAATTATTTTCACTACAATCACCCAAAGAGGACCAAGCTAAACTCAATCCTTCTTCATTAGACAAACCGCTGCTAGCACCCGATGGAGAAGATGGATCTTCTGCATCCCAGTCCAACACAACCCCAGTTCCTTTGTTATAGAGTTGTCCGCTCTTTAAACCCGTAACCAAAAGTCCTTTACCAGTGATTTTTGGAGGAAGAGTATCGAGTAAAATAGATCCTTTTACCGTAATTGAGGTTTGATCTTCGTTAATCACTTCAACCACAATATTTTTATAACCATCTTTGTTGCCATCGCTCGAATAGTGATTATTTAAATCCAAAACGAAGGATTCCTTAAAAGGTATCCACGATGCAGAATCAATTTGGTCTGCCAAACTAATCCTCATGCTTTTAGCTTTAAACTGCAGTCCTCGAATTTCTTGATTAAAGTTAACCAAGTTTATTTTAATAAGTCGGTTGTGGGTCGCGGTTTTTCCATCTTCAATAACGACAGAGGGTTCTTTGAGACTATTAAGTACATTATCAGAAGTGGCGAACTGATTTCCTTGTTGCGAACAATTGTTATAAGTAAAAAAAATACACGAGAGAAAGAAAAAAACCGTAAACTGAGAAAATTCTTTTCTGTTCTTCAGTTTGACGAACATTTTTAGGTAACTATTTTTTCTAAAGTCTTTTATATTTTTACTTTTTTCATTTTTCATTTTTTTTTCCATTTTTCACTCTTTTTTGTTTCATTTTCTCTTTTTATAAATCAAAACTTTAACAGTTATAAATTCTTACGATCCCTTTTGGTGATCTCTTCTGGAGAGTGATTCTTTCTCTGTAGTGACTGGAGATTTCCTATCGATGGGTTTATTAAATTAATATTAATGGTTTTTTTTAAAAAAAATAACACAATCTTTACATATGGCTAAACATGATACACAATTGTTTTTATTTATTTTTTAAAAAAATCTCAAAATGATCTTTCAAAGATTAAAAAAATCTGATCGTTTCAAAATGAGTATTTTGTTTAATTAAAATTGACTTGGTCGGTTCCGATATAATTTTTTAATAAGACAAAGTGAGACCTGAAGAATAGATAAAGTCTGATGGTTTTACGTTTTTTTGAGGATGGCTTTCGGTTGCTCTTGATATTTGAATATTCAAAGATAAATTTGATAGGATTTCAGAACTCACGCCCGCCTGAAGCTGAAAACGATAGTTACTCCATTCATCCCAAGCGGGCTGGTAATAAACTGTCAAATAAGATGAAACCTGTTTCACCAATTGATTCACATAAGATAGATAAATATTGGCACGCCAAAAATAAGTACTGTTAATTTCGTACTCATTCAACTCATAAAAGGAACCATATCCTAAATACAAGCTCTGACTCTTAGTTCGAATCAAACGTTGACGCAAATTGAGCCCAAATAAATCTCGATTTATTAATTGCCGAAACTGATCGAATTCAAACTGTAAAAAAAATTCCCAAGAAAATTCATTTTTTGGCTCCAAAGTATAACGAAAATGCATCTGACCATTGTTAGTGTCAGTTTTTCCGGAAGAAACGCCTAATTTATAGTCGAGAAGCAACAAATATTCTGAATTGGAATGTTCATAAATATTTAAGGTAGATGCGCTTCCACCAAATTTTTGCGAATTACCTTCTTGCCCCCCTAAGTTCATGTTGGTTTTCCCCACAACACCCAACCCAGAGCCAGACTTTCTGCGAACTTCCTCTATATTAATAAATCCATGGGCTAAAGAAGAAAAAACCATTCCAAAAAAAATAAGAGAAATGAAATATTTAATACTACCACTTTTATTTTCAAAAAAAATCACTGAATTCTCCTTGGTAATCGATCCTGAAAAATGAAGCCAAATAATTCTTAAAGCAAGCATAATTGCAACAAAATAAGTTTTTTTAAAAATATAAACATCTTTTGTATTTTTTTGAATTTTTTAAGAAGCGTCTTTACCTGTAGTTGAATCACTTTTAGACTTTACCTTTCACTACAGGAAAATCATTTTAAATTTCAAATATTTAAAAATTTTTAAATTTTCCATATTTACTCATCATTTATAGTGGATCCTAATCTTGAGATCCATTCCTGAATGGCCGCAAAAAATACAACCCAAGGGAACCAAAACAATAACCAATGGAGGAACCATGGAAATTAAACCCATTACACTCGTTCTCTGTCTCATAAACTATTCTACAGTGAGTTCAGCTGAGCCCCGACGACCCGAAATCACTGAAGCACAAAAATCTTGTTTGGAATCTAAAATCGGGAAACCAGACCAAGAAGGGCCCCGGCCCACTCGAGAAGAGATGGAGAGCGCCTTTAATGCTTGCGGAATCACTCCTCCAGATCATGATCACAGACCTCCACCACCCAGAGAGGGTATGATGGCCCCTTCGGGCCCCCACCAAGATAGGAGTTTAAACAATTATAACGACAGTTCTAAATAATTACCAAAAGCGACATTATAAGAGGTTTGAACCCTATTATAGCTGAAGTGAAAACTCCGTTACGGCCCTAAACCACCCTAAATCTTTAACTAAAAACGAAGGGCTTAGGGCTGAAACCTTAAATTTTTAATTCATAAGGATTTTTTTATGGCACCCCAATGGCAAAATCAATTCAGAGGCAAATTCATATTTATTTTATTTTTCGTTCCCCTAGTGAGCCAAGCTCAAAATGAACCTATGCGCCCACCTAGAACTACTCCTCCTCAAGATCGAAAAGAGTCTAGAACATTAAATCCACCAGGATTTAATGTGAGTGGACTCAAGCCGGTGCGAAACAATGCAAATAATTCTATTCAACTGACAGGAAGAATCCCTCAGAATTGTCGTGACAAAATATCCATCCAACTGACCTGTTCCACCGAAAACAACGTCGTATTTTCCATCAATGAACTTTCTGAAAATGGACTCAAGTGTCTTAGCGACTTCCAAAATAATTGTCGTGATGAAAATGCTTCTCGAGAGAAGTGTGTTTCATTGGAAGAACTTGCAAAAGATAAAAAATACAAAAATAATTTTTCAATTAAATTGGATATAAATTCAAAAGAAGAAAACTGCAATTCTATTGAAATTCAATCCGCAAAAGTCACTCTTCAAAAAAATAATTTAAATTCAACCCCTAATAAACCCGAAGGAACCCTCTGTGTCACTTGCCAACAACAAACAGATTCCGTAGCAAAACTACAAGAGGAGGTTAGAAATCTCAGGATCACCCTTGAAAAACAGCAAGAAAAACTTTCCAGAGGACCTGACCCCTCTAACAATTCTCAAGGCGAGAGGAATCGAAACCTCTCAAGAGGTTCATTAACACGCAGAGCTTCTCCTGAAGAAGATGAAGAGGATTCAGAGGAAGGAATCCGAACAAGAGCTCGACCAATGGCCAACAGAGGAATGAATTCCCCATTGGATCTATCTGCCATGGGAAATTTTTCTGGTACACTCTATGGTGGATATGGAAACAACGAAATTTCAGGAGGAGGAATCTTTAACTCATTTCCAATGTACGGCGCCAGTGCCATGAACTCAACGCTCCCCCTTCTCAATAGGTACGGGAGTAGTTCTTTCCCGATGAGAACTATGGGAAATATTTATAATCAATACCCTAATTCACCAAATAATTTTTATACCAGTGGCTCCTATTTTCCATTTTATCGCTCCCCATCATCACGACCTTCTTTAATAAGTTCACCTTTTCATTATGGTGGTAGTTTAAGCCTTAATTTGCCAAACTTTCGATATGGTTTCACCGGTTATGGACGTTAACAGAAAACCCAGAATTTACGAACAAAGGCTTAAGGAGCTTTTATGACAATTCTTTTAATTGAAGATGATCCCGCAATAGCACGAGGGCTTCAAGTCAATCTTGAGTCCGAAGGGTACCGAGTTCTTTGGGCCAATTCATTAAAATCTGCTTTTGAAATTAACCACAAAGAAAAACTCTCATTAGCAATTCTTGATCTGGGGCTTATTGATGGAAGTGGCTTTGATTTTTTAAGAACTGTTCGAGAGCAAGGATCTCGTTTGCCCATTATAATTTTAACCGCAAAAACGGATGAAGATTCAGTTGTTGAAGGACTTCAGCGGGGTGCTAATGATTACATGAAAAAACCTTTTGGCAACAAAGAACTTCTTGCACGTATAAAAGCCACTCTACGCGAACCCCACTTAAGAGAAAATCAAATTCGCTGGGGAGATCTACTGATCCTTGTGGATCAGCGAGTGGTTAGATTCAAAGACACCACGGTTGACATCCAAAGAAGAGAATTTGACATTCTTCTCGCTCTGGTAGAGAAACCAGACGTAATTATAAATAGGGAATATTTAATTCAACAAATTGGTAAGGATGGAGAAATCTTCGATCGAACCATTGATTCTCACATAAGTCACTTACGATCACGGCTTAAAAAATCAGGAGTGAACGGGATTAAAATTTCATCGGTCTATGGACTTGGATATCGACTGGAGAAAGTATGATTCCAAAAAAATTATTTCAAAAATATTTTTTAATGGCATCTGCCCTCATTGGTGTCTTTGTTTTTCTTGGGTTTTTTCTGGTTTCTCTTCTGATGGAAGCCATGCGACCCAATCGTGAATTTCCACCTCCGATTTATTTCGCTCGACTCATCGATCGTATGAACCCTAAAAACAAAATTGCAGCGCTCAAAGAACTCTCCTCTTGGAACAATCAGTTCCCTCAAATTAATTTTTTTTTATTTAATGAAAAAGGTCAGGTTTTATTTCCAGAAAACAAAAGCTCACCTTTAGATTGGAGCCGGTGGACCAAGCCCTCTTTAGCTTATGATTTTATTTCTATTCCCTCGCAAGAACATAGAGGCCCACATTTTCCTCTGCCGTTTGCTCCTCCAGGACCACCTCCCCCACAAAAACCCAGCGTCTTGGTCAAACTCAGTGGTACACCTAATTATTATTTACTTATCAGTCCTTCGCGAATGTCTCCTCCCAAAGAAGGGTTAGGACCTCTATTCCCTTTTATCGGCATAGGCTCCTTAATTATCTCTTTATTGCTTGGTGTCGGCACAGCCCTTGCGATCATTTATCAACACGTACAAAATGGTGTGCAACAAGCCGATCGAGTGATTGCAGAGCTTCACAAGGGAAATCTTAAAGCCAGATTCCACATCCATCGAAAAGACGAATTTGGTCGGGCCATGGAGCGGTTCAATTTTATGGCTGATGAAATTGAACAATTGGTCAACAACCTAAAAAGTATTGACCAAAAAAGGACCCAATTACTTCAAGAACTAGCCCATGATTTAAGAACTCCAATAGCTTCACTTAAAAATTTAAATGAAACCCTGGATTACAAAAGGGATACACTCAAACCTGAAATTCAACAGGAATTATTTGGTCTCGCACGAAAAGAAATTAATTATTTTGAAAAACTGGTCGAAGATTTACTATTTTTAGCTCAAATACAAGAACCATTGTACCCCTCCCAACGTCCTCCCATCGTTTTAAACCAATTAATTGCAGAAGAAGCAGATGACTGCGTCCTCAGAAATGAACACAAGGGGAGAAGGATTCATCTGGTACAAAAATTTCCTGAACACCCTGTTCTGATTCATGGGGACCTCTACTTGTTGCGACGTCTTTTTCGCAACGCCTTTGAAAACGCATCTTCATTTGCAAAAAATCAAATATCCACCACTGTAAATGTGAATTCAGACAAGGTGCACATTTGCATTGTCGACGACGGCCCGGGTTTTTCTGTGGAGGCTTTAAATAATTTTGGAAATCGCCGAACCACAAGAAATCTTGATAATAAAACAGAGGGTCGTATTTCTATTGGACTTGGTTCTGTTGTTATGAAAACAATTTGTGAAGCCCATCGAGGAAAAATTGAAGTTTCAAATCTTACACAAAACGATCCCCCCCTAGGGGCAAAAGTAGATATTTATCTTCATAAATAAACTTTAATAATTTAAAAATCTAATTTAAATCCGGTGCAAACCCGCGACGAAGCGTGTTTTCTGTAACCACACGTGGTTCCATAAATTGGAGTAAGTAATCTGGTCCACCCGCCTTACTCCCAACCCCTGACATTTTGTAACCGCCAAAGGGATGGCGCTCCACAAGGGCCCCTGTATTTCCGCGGTTTATGTAGAGGTTTCCAACTTCAAAAGTTTCTTTTACTTTACTGATGTTGGCAGGACTTCGGGAATAAAGTCCCCCGGTAAGGGCATAGATCGTGTTGTTCGCAATGGTGAGGGCTTCTTCCAAGTCCTTTGCTTTTATGACCGCTAAAAGGGGACCAAAAAATTCATCCTGTGCCAAACTCGATTGGGGCGGGACATGAGCAAAAATTGTAGGAGGAATAAAATAACCTTCACGAGGAACTTCGGCTTGGTAAATGAGCTGGCCACATTCATTTACGTTTTGACTGGATTTCTCTATCACCATTTTTAATCGATTGTAGGCTTCCTCATCAACAACAGGTCCCATATAGGATTTGGGATCCTCAGCAAAACTAATAGGGAGACTTTTAACCGCGGCAATCAATCGATTTAGGAATCGATCATAGATACTCTCTAAAACAATCACGCGACTGCAGGCCGAACATTTTTGTCCTGAAAATCCAAAGGCTGAGTAAATAACACCTTCGACGGCCTCATCTAAGTCCGCATCGCTGTCAATAATGATGGCATTTTTTCCGCCAAGTTCCAAAATGCATTTCTTTATCTGTCGCTGTCCAGGATGAACAATGGCTGCTTGTTGCAAAATATTTAACCCCACAGACTTGGAGCCGGTAAATGCAATCATATCGACTTGAGCGTGATTTACTAAATAAGCCCCGACCTCTTCACCTCTACCAGGCAAAAATGAAACCACCTCTGGTGGAACACCTGCTTTCAAAAGAATGCGATAGAGCTCTGAAGCTATAGCCATGCTTTGTTCTGCTGGTTTCATAAGAACAGAATTTCCTGTTACAAGGGCTGCAGTTACCATTCCCGTGAGTATAGCTAAAGGAAAATTCCAAGGGGCTATAACAACTACAACCCCTCGGCCTTGATACTGGTAAAGACTGTGCTCTCCTGGAGCGCGGCCAGTGCGAAAGGGTTTCAGTCGGCGCATTTCCTTTGCATAGTAATGACAAAAATCAATAGCCTCAGTGACATCTGCATCGGCCTCACCCCATGGTTTTCCAACTTCAAAAACTTCAAGGGCAGCAAGTTCATAACGTTCCTGAATCAATAAAGAGCCGACTCGCTCAATAATTTGAGCCCGTTCTTCTGCTGGAGTTCGACTCCATGAGGGCCAAGCTTTTTTTGCAGTTTGAACCGCCAGTTCTGCTTCTTTCACTCCGGCCATATGGGCTCTAAGGACCCTTTGACTGGGATGGGAAGGATTTTCTCTCTCAAAAATAGAATCAGTTTTGAGACTTTGCCGATTAATCTGGGGTTGGATCTCCAATTTGGCCAGCTTCTTTTCCATATTTTGTAAGGCCTCTTGGAATCTCTTACGTACTTTTTCTTGTGCAAAATCTAAGGGTGGCTCGTTATAGAAAAGCTCATCTAAAACAGGCTCCGCAGCCGACGGAACCAAATTCACATTTGGGTTTTCCATTAATTTTTCCACACTGACATTTTCAGCAAACTTAGAACGCAAAAAAGATTCATTGGAAGTGTTTTCTAAAAGCCTTCTTACTAAGTAAGCCATCCCTGGAATGAGCTCACCTATGGTCGCATACTCTCTGACTCGGTAATTCAGTTGGACTAAAGCTTTTTTGATGGGTTCAGCCATTCCAAATAACATTTGCACTTCAATAGCTGCCCCAGGGATGTTTCTTTCCTTTGCAGCCACAAGTCCGGCAGCAATGGAACGCACATTATGGGAACCAATGGCTAACTTCACATGGGGATAAAAATCCAACAGTGAATTCATGCAATCCTCATAGTTTGCATCCGATTCTTTTTTATTTGTATATACTGGGATAGGCCAACCATTTTGTTTTGCTGAAATCAATTCATAATCCCAGTAGGCCCCTTTCACCAATCTCACCGTAAAAGGAACCCCTCTTTTTTTGGCAAAGGCACCAAGCTTTAAAACGTCTTCTTTTGAATCCCGAAGATAGGCTTGGATCACAATTCCCACATTCTTCCAATCACGAAATTCTGGCTCTGAAATTAGATCTGTAAATAATTTTAAAATAAAATCCTTATGGGCATACTGTTCCATATCTAAATTTATAAAGACGTTATTTTGTTTTGCTATGGAGAGAATGGGACGCAATCTTTCTTTGCAAATAGCTAAACTTTGTTCCCAAGCGGCTTCATTAATCTGAGAGTAAAGAGCTGTGACTTTAACGGAGACATTCACTTTTGGGAGGGGTCCGCTCTCATCTTGATCAATCAACTCTACAGATTCCCAAGTCTGGGAGTCTTTTGCGAGTTCCTGAATTAAATCTAAATACCGTCGCTGATATTCGAGAGCTTCTTCCTCTGATAAAGTGGCTTCACCTAATAAGTCTGCTGTAAAACAAATTTTGTTTTTACGGGCTTTTTTAAGCAAGGGAACGGCGGCCTGAGGAGATTCACCAGTTATAAACATTTTTGCCATTTGTTCGACATTTTTTTTAACTGAGTTAGCTAAAAAACCTGGCGCTAAAGAACCTAAACCCAATCCAAAGTTAAAAATACTTGGAAGTTCTTCCCCTCCGTTGTCATTAAAATATTCTTTCAAATGTCTTGCAACTTCAGCATGATTGCTGAGGTACGGCAGAACATCAACAAAGCGAAACATCTGTGTTTTAAAATGTTCATTTTTCATACTCCAATCCATAATACGGCCGTACCACCAATCCTTATTAAAAATGGATTTTGAATCGGATTCCATAGCTTTAAATATCGCCTGTCCTTGACTCAGAATTTTCTCATCGAGTACAGACGTAGGTCGCTTTTGGGGATCATTTGATGAAACTGTTTCCATATTATTAAACTCCATTAAAGTACGGGTCAGAATAAGTTATGAGCCAAGAAAAGAAGCAACAAATGCGAATCTTTGTTGTCCATCAAAGACGGTAAGTATACCTTTATATTAAGTTATTGTTAAAAGGGTCCATGATACCTATTTAAAATATTTTTGAGACTATGAACCATGTAACGGATCAATTTGCAAGAGTTGTCCCGCTCTGGTTTGGAATCTATTCGAAGATTTAGAAGTGTCTTTAGCTAAATTAATTATAACAACAACAGATGGCACAAGGAGAGTTATGCAACAAAGAGTATTAGTCATCGATGATGAGATAGACGTTTGTGACTATTTGACCACAGTTTTAAAGGAAGAGGGCTTTCAGGTTGAAGCGGTTCAAAATCCCGACCATGTTTTAGTCGTTATGGAGAAATACCGCCCCCAAGCGGTATTGATTGATTATCGACTTCCAGATCAGTCTGGATTGGATATTTTAAGAACTTTAAGACGTGAACCTCAATGGAGAAGCCTAGGTTTAATTATGGTGACCGGATTGTCAGATGAAAAGGATAAAGTTTCAGCTCTGGAGTTCGGTGCGGATGACTATGTCGTCAAACCATTCTCCGCTAAAGAACTTGCGGCTCGGATACGAGCCGTCTTAAGAAGAAGAGCTGACTTTTTTACTGAGGAAAAGGAAAGATTGGAAGTGGGTGGTTTAGTTATTGATTTAAAATCCCATCAAGTTTTTCAAAATAATGAAATGGTTCATCTGACTTTAACAGAATTTAGA
>JAIBAM010000044.1 GCA_019695175.1 Bdellovibrionales bacterium | reverse complement strand
CTAAATACTTTTCCATAGCACCAGACGATGCTGGCTTTTTTTCAACAACATGGGAGGCCTTAAACTGCTCACCATACTTTGAATGAACCGTCCAATTCCCCCAAAAATCCATGGAACTTCCTGCAAATACTTTTTCTTGATAGATCACCACGGTAATTAATTTTTGAGGACTCCCAAAGGGAGAAACTTTTAGGACAGACCAACCATTTTCAACATTGTGATAAGTGACTCGTTCGACGATTCCAGAAATTTTCACCTTGGATAAGTCGGAGGAGGAATCAAAAATAGGTTTAGATTCTTTCAAATTTATAAATCCTTTAGTTTTGACATAGAGGCTACTTAAGACCCTCTACCAGTATCTCCGATTAAGCTCTATTTAACTAGTAGAATACCCTCGAGAATATCAATTATTGGAGGCCGTTCCTCTTTTATAAACTGTTGACCCCTAACTCGAGTTGCAATTAATTTCAACTTTCTCGACCCGTAACTCATTTCAACCACTTCGATACCATTTTCTGCTAACTCAACACCTTGTACCGCCTCCAATCTTTTTGCCAAATCATTAAGGGGTAATACAAGTGCTTTTTTTGAATTTTCCCGCACGATAAGAGTCTGAAGAGTCTTATTATGCTCAACATTAAACTCACCCACATCTTCAGGAAGAGATTCTGCTTTATTTTGAGACGAACTTGGAATGAACTTAAGTTTGATCGATTTTTCATAACCATTAAGTTCTAAAGGCAACTTATAATTTTTTGACTCAAAATAAAATGGTAAAAACTCCGGGTAATCTTCCCCTTCATATCTGATTCCCTAAGAATGCATCAAAATAATTTCATTCTGACGTCTGGGTTCTCGCATAAAAAAAACATATCCATTCTTCTCAAGAATATTTAATGTCGATTTAGGAAACCATTCGTCAATTGCATGAACCCGATTATTTTCAATAATATAATTAAGGAGGAGTCGTATTTCCAAACCATCCTGAGGACTTACTTGGACTTTAGCGCCCATTATTTTAGATTGAGTCAATAAATTATATTTTGACAAAATTTTCTGCAATCTAGATTTTTGCGATTAAAGAGAGACATTGTAAGCACTAAGAGGACCCACTAAGAAATAACCCCAAAAACCAAGAGTGTCACAGGGACACTCTTGGTGTTTTTTTAGGACTAAATACAAAATAAAATGCCCATCCAATATTTAAAATATAAAGCCCCACCAAGAGATATCGATGTTCCATCCAGCCGTACAAAAAAATCTGTTTTATTATCAAAATGGAAAATCCTAGAGGTAATAGAATGAGGATATAAAAATACTTAAAATAATCAAAAACACCTTTGTTCTGTAATTTATTTTTTTCTGAACAACCCATAAATGAGTCATGGCACCAAGTTGGGCCAACGTTATAACTGTAAAATGAATCCATAAAAACTCACCCCACCCACTCCTGACTTCCAAATCCAGAAATAAAAGTACAAAGAACTGAAGCAAAATAAGAGAATGAAAGAGGATTGGAGTAAAATATGATCTTTTGTAACTGGAGCGAATTTCCATATTTCAGATAGTTTTGGAGCCCCTATAAGAAACAAAATGAAATGAAGAAGCTGTATTAAAAATAAAAAACTACCAAAAAGTGTCACATTAAAAAAAACATTATTTCGCATTTGATAAAGAGAAAAACCCATGGAGAAAGCACAAAAGCCCGCTCCCAAAAACAAAAAAATAGGGTGATACAGTATTAAAAATCGCTCCTGTTGCGAACTGGGAGTTTTTGTGTCCTCTGATTTTTTCCAAAGCAGGAGAGTTCCTGCTAATAAATACAAAACTAAAACCAAATGATTTTTTTTAGTAAAAAAGTATTGGTTCTGTCGTCGAAAGTATGTCGATAATAAACCGTTAAAATTGAAAGTCCAAAAACCCACTCTAGGATCCGATGACGAAACTTAAACCAGCCCTTTGACTCACGAAGGAGAGTCAATACAAAAAAAAGAGGGCCGGCAAGCATCAAAGCAAAAGAGATTCTTAGCTCCCCTAGAAATTTATTTTCACTTAAAGCATAGAGAGAAAGTCCACAACTAAGAATGATTCCAATTATGGTAAGAGGGAACTTTAAAAAAGTTTTCCTCCCTTGAAGTAATAAATGTTTAATAAACAACAAACACACCCTCCTCCTCGACTCTCCCAAGGTCGTGTTTAAACAAAAATAATTTCTGTTTAATACATTTTAAACGAAGCAAAAATTGACCGAGGGAATTCTTAAGCATAAACTTATCGTTATGAAAGCAAATGGCAATCAAATCTTTGCAAAAACCCTCAAGATCAACGAACCCTTCAAAAAGAAAATCTCTGCTTTAAATAAAGCCCTAAAAAATGGAGCCAACATCAATTTCACCTTTAAATTGGGAGAAGTTAACTTGTCCCCTCTTCACTGGGCGGCTTCGCAGGGACAAAAAGAAGGCATAGAGTACATGCTAAATCACGGCGCAGATATTAATGCACAAGCTAGTAATGGATACACTCCGCTCATGTACGCAGCCAATCATCTGGAGGCTGTGGAGATTCTTTTAAAACATAAGGCGGATCCTTCCATTGCCACAGAAAGTGATGGAACCACCGCACTTATGATCGCAGCCCATGGGGGCTGGGGTGTGAATAGGGACTCCTCTTTAGAAATCGTAAAACTTCTCGTTAAGAGTGGAGCCAAAATCACAACTATAGATTCTTACGGTAACTCGGCCTTGGACCGTGCGCTAAGAGCCACTCTTCCAAAAGCCGTAAAAGAAAATGATCCCGTAGCTCAACACCTCATAAGTTTAGGGCTTAAGCCAAAGGCTAAAAAAAGTTAAGTTTAAAACAAATCGAAATGACTTAATTCCTGAGTTCAGTTTTAGAAAGGCCTACCTAAACTCTCTGCTCGGAAATGCTAATAGCAGATTTTTTTATAAAAAATTTTTATTTATACGGAAACACCAAAGTCACGCAGCACTTGATTGAGAGATGTCTTTTTATCCGTACTTTCTGTCCTTTTCCCAATGACCATAGCGCAAGGAGTTCCCATAGGTCCGGCAGGAAACTCCTTCGTAACAACTCCGGGGATCACCACGGCATTTTTAGGAACTCGTCCGGTCGTTATCTTAGGGGTATTTCCGGTAACATCAACAATTTTTGTGCTCGAGGTCAGAATAACACCCGCACCAAGGACGGCCCCCTCTTCTACCAAAACCCCCTCAACCACAACACAACGACTCCCAACAAAAACATGATCTTCAATGATGACTGGGCTGCTCTGCAATGGCTCTAGAACTCCACCGATTCCAACTCCACCAGCCAAATGAACATTAGCCCCAATTTGAGCGCAAGATCCCACGGTGGCCCATGTATCCACCATGGTTCCCTTATCTACATAAGCACCAATATTCACAAAGCTAGGCATCAGAATACACTGACTCCCAACAAAGGCACCGAATCGAACTACAGCCGGAGGCACCACTCTGACCTGCTCCTGGCCCAGCCACTTTTTTGTCGGTATTTTATCAACAAAAGAGATCTCTCCCGCAGAGATGACATTTATTTCTTGCAAACGAAAATAGAGCAAAATTGCTTTTTTCGCCCAGTCATTTACTTTCCATACTCCATTTACTTTTTCGGCCACACGGATATGCCCTCGATCTAAATAACCTAGAGTTTCGTAAACAGTGTCCACCTCTTTCTCAGTAAGATCTGAGATAAGCTCACCACTTTCAATTTTTGCATAAATATCTTCAATTGTTGTTTTTACTCTTTCCACTTCTACAGGGGTTTTGATTTGCATAATTTTTGAATCTCCTTAAAATTAAAAGAGTTGAATATTAAAGACCAGATCGCCGTCTATTTCGACCCATCTTCCCATGCTTTTAAACCTTCAATCAAAGCCGGCAAGTGGATTGATTTAATAGAGGGAGCAGATAATCCACGTTCAATTTCATATGTTAAAGTGGGAATATTTTTTTCCAATCCAGCAAAGGTCCCCAAACAACCCGGAGTCGGATAACCAATGGATTCTTCAATTTTATAATGAGTCCACTTTTGAATCACTTGAGCTACACTTAAACAATTTCCATTGGTATTAAGCAAAGGGTACCAAGAGTGAAGGCTTATAATGAGTGTTGGTTGATTCAGCTCAATCCATTGCACGAGAGCTTGATTTTCTGGCTCACTGTTCGCATTAGGGCCCGGAGGATATCGCGGATTCAGAGTTTGATGATTCCAGTCCTTAGTGGGGAGATTGCGATTTAAATCCACGTTTCGATCATTGCAACGCTGATGATTATAAACACCATGGGGGTTAAAAATAGGGACTATGGTCAAAGAAAGGTCCAATGAAAACTGTTTCAAGCAATGTTCCAATAGAACCTGAGATAAATAAACCCCCTCAGTTTCATTTCCATGGACCCCACCTAACACTAAAACGTGATTTTTACTGTATCCAAATCTATATGCAAAAATTGGCACTTGGGAACTATTGTACCCAAAGATAAAAGTAGGCATTTGTCCTGACCTCGTGTATGAGTTTCGTCCTATGTCGTTTGTTATTACAGCCAATACCCTTGGCATTCAAGTTGAACAAAAATTTATTCCACTCACTGATTACCTTAGTAATCAGAGCCACCCTATCTATGTTTATGATTTAGAGCAAATTTTAAATCGCTGTCAGTCCTATTCGAATGCAATGGGGGAATACTCAGAACTTCGTTATGCTATCAAAGCCAACTCCAACCCGATGATACTGAAATCTATATTTCAAAAACAGTGGGGAGCTGATGTGGTTTCAGGTGGAGAACTAGAACGGGCTCTACAATGCGGCTGCAAACCCGAACGTGTGGTTTTTTCTGGGGTGGGTAAATCTACTTCGGAAATTCGTTTTGCTGTGGGCTCTCAGATTGGACAAATTAATGTGGAAAGTTTACCAGAGTTATTGCGGGTCGCTCAGGTGACCAAAGAAATGAATAAAACAATCTCTGTAGCACTGCGCTTAAACCCCAATGTAAAGGCTGATACCCACCCTTACATCACCACAGGAACCACAAAGAATAAATTTGGATTGGATCTGGATCAGATTCCACAGGCTTTAGAAATTTTAAAGAAAAATCCCCAAGTAACTTTAATAGGGCTAGCCTGTCACATTGGTTCGCAAATGCTGGATTTGGAACCTGTACTGCAATCCGTAAAAAAATTACATGAAGTCTTTGAACAACTGAATCGTGAAGCTTGGAACTTAACCACATTGGATATTGGTGGCGGCATTGGCATTGATTACCATCAGGAAGACCTAGGACAGGATGAATTAAGATTGGCCCACTTTGGTTCTGGCATAGGTCAACTCCTCTCCAATTTTAAAGGAAAAATTCTTGTGGAACCGGGACGGTTTATTGTTGCCCGAGCCGGAGTTTTATTGACTCAAGTTGAATATGTTAAAGAAACCCCTCACCGAACCTTTGTTATTTTAAATTCAGGAATGAATCATCTTATGCGACCGGCTCTTTATCAGTCTTTTCATCGGGTGCATCCTGTCATCACTCACCCCGAAAGAGGACAAATGGTTTGCGATATAGTTGGACCCATTTGCGAATCTTCAGATGTATTGAGAACAGACTGCTTGTTGCCAAAAATAAAATCTGGAGAATGGTTAGCCATTATGGATGCCGGTGCTTATGGTTTCAGTATGGCCAACAATTACAATCTGTGTGGCCTTCCCAAAGAATGGATTTTCACAAAAAACGGTCTTGTAAATTTAAATTAAATATAACTTATTGAGAGTCTTTTCGTTATGAAAAAAAGCCTTATTAAACACTTTAGTAGTATGTTCTTACGTGGATTTTTCACTCTTTTTCCGCTATTGCTTTCGGCATATATTTTAATGTGGTTTTTAAATTTGGCCGAATCCATAGCCTATAAATTTCTTTTGTTTTTCTTACCAGATTCTGTTTACACCCCTGGTTTAGGGATTTTAGTTGCAGTCCTTATTATTTATTTATTTGGAGTCATGTTAGATAAGTCCACCACTCGTAAAGTTTTTCAGTGGGTGGAAGATTCCTTTCAAGTGATCCCATTAGTTCGTAGTATTTACAGAGCTTTAAAGGACTTCACAGACTATTTATCTCCGAATAAAAAAAGGAAAAATGGCCGTACCGTATTAGTGCAAATGCCCCACTCTAAAATCGAACTTATTGGTTTAGTGACCAGGGAATCCTTAACCGACTTACCCGCACCCTTAGGCCAACCCAATTATGTGGCTGTGTATTTGCCCATGAGCTACCAATTTGGGGGCTACACTATTTTCGTACCTAGGGAAAATATAAAAGAAGTACCTTTGGGAACAGAACAAGCCATGCGATCTGTATTGACCGCCTGGGTTTCAGGTCAAGAAGAGAAAAACGACTAAAACAATTAATTTTTATAAAACATTAAATTATTATAAATAATTAATTGAGATTAGCCCCTTAAACCATGGGCTCGACTTTCATTAAATCCCATAGAGGTCATCTCAACAAAACTTGATTTGTCGATGATTTCAGAGATAGCATTGGAGTTGATATAACTCATTCCACTCCTGACCCCGCCAGCCAACTCTAAAATAACGTCTGCCACGCGACCTTTTACTGGAATCATAGTGGCTTCTCCTTCAGGAGCCATCCCTTCAGGAACACCACCCCTCCATGAGTTTTGTGCGGCTCTGGAAGCCATCCCACGGTAGTGTTTTTTGCCGTGGATAATTTCCCCAGGGCTTTCCAAAGTTCCGGCAAGAAGAGACCCCAACATGACACTTTGAGCTCCCGCAGCCAGAGCTTTCATAATGTCTCCAGAGTTTTTAATTCCACCATCGGCAATTACCGGCACTTGATGAGAGTGAGCCACTTCAGAACAAAGTGCAATCGCTGATAATTGGGGAACCCCACAGCCAGTAATAATTCTTGTTGTACACATACTGCCAGGTCCAATACCAACTTTAATCGCGCTAGCCCCTGCTTCAATCAGATCTAATGCCCCTTGTGGAGTGGCCACATTCCCAGCAATCACCTCTAGTTCTGGATAATTGTCTTTTACCCATTTTAACATTTCAATCATTTGTATAGAGTGTCCGTGGGCTATATCGAGAGTTAAAATATGAATCCCAGCTTTTACCAAATCTTTTATTTGAGATTGAGCCTCACCATTAACCCCAACACTAGCTCCAATAATTTGCAGACCATATTCTTTACATAACTGTACTTGCTTGAGTTGCTCATCCAAGCTCATAAAACGATGCAATATTCCCATTCCACCCAATTGATCCATCGCCTTAGCCATTTCAAATTCAGTCACAGTATCCATATTCGCACTGATAAAAGGCAGTTTTAAGGAAAACTTCTTTGTCAGTTGCGTGGAAAGATCTGGCTCTCGTCGAGAACGAATTTCTGACTTAGTCGGCAACAATAAAACATCATCAAATGTCAGGGCTCGACTGCGATTTTTTATATCCTTCCAATTAAAAAAAAGTTCCATAAGCACCCCCAAATCCCTATTATGTGCGGCTCAAGTTGTTGACTGCGGCAGTTTCTGTTCCAATATTTCCAATATAAAGTTGCTTCGCTCGATACAAAAACCCAGATAAAGTAAATAAATTAAAAAAAATATACATCCCAAAACTTGGAATTGCCCAAACACTTCGCCAACAATATCCAAGAAATAAATTGTCCCAATCATAACTCAATCCTTGCAATTCCGTACATCCCCACTGCAAAAGCCCTACTGTCAGCAGAAGAACAAGCCACTTAAACGTAATTCCCTTCATTAAAAAATTTGAATACTCTAGTGCGTCTCTTTCCCCTTTTGAATAAGTCTCATCCGCTAATACAATGTACGGTACAAAGGTCCATCTCATATATTTAAAAAGTCCTGGCACAATAAACAGAAGACACCATAGCAAGGCAAAACAATTCAGTCGTAAAACTTCACTAAGAAGATCCACAAAATATTTCTTTAAAAGATAAGGAATTGATGGGACAGATTCCCCCTTTTCAAAACTGAGGCTCCGTACTGTCAAAATAAGAGTTAGGAAGAAACCAATCCATATTTCACACACAATTCCCATGATTGTAAAAACAACCCCTTCTTTGGATGGGGTCATTTTACCGTAACCTCTCTGATTTAAAAAAAATTCATTGGAAACGATTGAAATTAAAAAAAAGGCAACCAGAAGCCCCCCACTATGAAACGGCAAAGACTTCATATACAACGCAGCTTTCCTAAATGAAAACTTCACCAGATCTATAAAGCTATGTTCGTGGGACACGTAATCTCCTTTTTTGCTGTAGGGGGCCAGAGATTGACAGATCCTGAAATGAAAGTCACTGTGCTGAGCTCAAATTTATTTTTGATTCATTAATTTTTTTGCTTTTAAGAGCCTGTTGGAAAGTTATTGGCACTCTATTGGCCGTAGAGTCTAAACGAAACTGAGCAAAAATTTTTTGAACCAAAACGGACGGAAGAGCTGTGACCTGCAGCTATTACGCCGACTGACAACGAAGGCTTAAGAATTTAAAGCCCGTAACAGCTAGCAAAGGATTTTCCACCCAACTTTAGGTCGCGGTGGCAAAACCGGTAAACGCACTGGACTTAAACGGGTTGTAAGATTTGAAACTGAATGATTTTAGGAGATTGAGAGGAAATTGCTAGACGGAAGTAGATCTTGATCGATCTGTCTTTCAGTATCCTAACGAAGATAATGCCTCGGTGGCGAAATTGGTAGACGCACAGGACTTACTTCGAGCGCAAAAAAACGCTCAGTCAGTGAGTGCCCTGCTGGAAATGGCAGGAGTAGAACCCTTCAAAGTCGGCGAACCCTTAACTGGCAACGCCGAGCCAAGCCTTGAAAAGAAATTTTCTTGGAAGGTGTAGAGACTGGATGGAGGGCATCTAAAGCTGATCGTAAGATTGGCCATGATGAAGGCACAGTCCAGACCACGAACTGCGAAGGCGGCGAAAGCCGAAGTGGTAAGAAAATCCTGGGATTCGGTTAAACGGTCGTGCCGGTTCAATTCCGGCCCGAGGCACCATTAAACATTTTCTGTTTTTTCAGCCATTTTTATCAAGACCGTAAATGGCTTTTTCAATTCAAACCGCACGGTTAGCCCATCTCTAATATCGGGTATCGGGTTCGAGAGTATCTGATTTAGGAACTCTTTGCGTTCTTGTTCTGAACGCCGAATCCATAAAGTTTTCGCTGATGTAGCCAGTTCGAGAATGGATTTCGCCGTTTCTATAACCGCTTTGGTTAAACTCTTTTGGAGAGCCTCTAATTGGTTCGTGAAGTCCTCACAGCCTTGACGAATAAGTTGTCTGTAATATATCAGGGGCTAGAAGGCGCTCATAGGTGTCCAATCCCAGCAGATTGGACAGGTATGACGCGGGCGAACAAGATAACGCGATTAAGCCCAAAACTTTTTGGAGTTTATTGACCAGCACCAGATTTTCAATTCGTGCCGAATGCTTGCCCTCTAAGTCACATCGATCGAAGCGCGCACCAATCCATTGAACAACAAGCGAAGCTGTCCCTAGCTCAACGAAGTCGAGGTTTTAGATTTGCCTTGTAAGTATCTTCATGCGGAGGACGGACCAATCCCTTGGCGGCCTACGGCCGCTTTAACCCAATTGTTTAACTCAATTGACTGTTGCGCTTTAACGCATCAATTTTTCACTCAGTGAAACCTCTCTTGAAAAACTCCGGTTCGGTCGACGGTCACTCTTCGAACTGAATTTACAACCATTTGATGATTTTCGTGTCGAATATCCACGCCCAGAGATTGCCTTGTAAGTATCTTCATGCGGAGGACGGACCAATCCCTTGGCGGCCTACGGCCGCTTTAACCCAATTGTTTAACTCAATTGACTGTTGCGCTTTAGCGCATCAATTTTTCACTCAGTGAA
>JAIBAM010000022.1 GCA_019695175.1 Bdellovibrionales bacterium | reverse complement strand
GGCCAAACTAAATCCAAAACAACTACTACTTATTTCAGGCCCCCTAGGAGTTGGTAAAACCCAATTGGTTCAATTTCTACTTAATGAATTAAATGTACCAAAAAACCAAATCTCTTCACCCACCTTTTCTCTGCATCATACTTATGACTCCAAACAGTCCGATAAACACACAACTATTCATCACCTGGACCTTTATCGGCTACGTAATGAAGAAGAATTTGAATCCACCGGTTTATGGGATTTATTTTTAGAACCTACTTTGACTCCCGAAAATGGAGAGTCGCAGAGAGATTTTCTTATCATCATCGAGTGGGCTGAAAAGCTGCCGACTCATTTTTGGCCAAAAAATTGGAATCAAATAAAAATAATAATGGATTTTATTAATGATTCAGGAACAGAAATTAGAACACTGCAAATTGAATGAGATAAAAATAATGATTGGTTTATATAAATTCGCAGCACTTGATCTGATTTTTTTAACGAAGGTTCTCAAAAAACACTGAATCCATAAATTGAAACTGGAACTATTTAAGGAGATTCACACAGCTATAAGTTCCAACGCCCTCCCTTCCAGTTGTCCTATCAACAAAAGAAGAATCCCTTCTCATTTTAAAGAGTTTATCTCTAACTCTTGCAACAAGATTGCCATCAACACCAGAAGTTAATACCTGATAATCCCTAGCCAAGTTTTGTAAATGCAAAAAAAGCCTTGATTCTATATCAGCGACTTTTGCTTTATTAAACAGGTTTAAAAAATCTCTCAGCTCTTGACTATTTTGAACCCTTCTCAGCATTAATTGAAGATCGTCGTGACGGGTTCTCCTTGCTAATTCCCTCGCTCGATCAAAACTTAAAATCGTATCCAATTGATCCACTATGAGCTCAATAAGTTTATACTCTATTTTCATTGATTGAGCGATTGGCTCGCTTTTTTCTCCGAAATCCAACATTGGATTAAAACTCCATCCATTAGAAAATAAAAGTTCACGATAAATATGACCGCTAGCGTTCAGCTTTTCGATGGCCGTTCTATCCATAACACTCGTTCCATAAACTTGAATCAAAAATTGTAATGGATGACTGACCTCATCCGAAACTAACTGCTCTGGATTTTGACTCCTTGTAAACATTAAATATTCAGGTGCCATAACGCATTTCTCAGCATCATGTGCCATCAACAATCCCATAGTGACATCTCCTGCTCTAACTTCAAATAAACCAGGCGCTGAATTTAAAAGAGTTTTAGCAAGAATGGCTAAACGAATCCGATGTAATTCCATTAAAATTGCAAAATCTAATGAGGAAATTCTTTCCCCATTCCTTACTTGAGCCGCTCGACGCACCGAACCACCAAACCCATGATTCACCATAAGTTGCCATAAAACACGAGCCATAGCATCAACCAGATGGGGTAAGTTTGTTGGGGCATTGATCTGATCTATTGGCTTTGAAGAATCGCCCGTTCGCGCTTCGGCAACTTTCAGTGGTAGAATTAAAACCATCAATATAATTTTGGTTATGATTGTATGATGTAATTTCAAAACCATCCGCCCCTCATTTTTGTCTAAAGTAAATAATAAAATAAAAGTGTTTATATATAAAATTAGTTTATACAAAATACAGTCTTCATCAAAAAAAATAAAGCAATTTCTGCTAACCGACCCCATTTCCTTAAAAATTTTCTTCAAATAAAAATTTAAAGAGCTTGGGCGCCTGTTCGAAGATGTTTAAATGCAAATTTTAAGCTAGAATTTACAAATTTTTTTCACCTAGGACTATTAAACATTAAGAAATTATTAAGGCTTTTTTGAAAAAAAATCCGTCATTTGAAACTGCCTAAAACTAAGAAGCCTCTCTGCTTTGGGCACAAGAGTAATAAGGAGTAAGAGTAATAAGGGAGGAACAAAATAATACGGACACAGACATTGTAAAAATGTAGGCGTACTTATACGACGCAGACCTAGGCCAATTCGGCTTCTGAGCGATAGACTTCCATGGGCCGCAAAGAGCCATAGATATCAATTTGTCTTTTGAGTTTTTCTGAGGCGGATAACAGTGCTAAGTGCCCTTTTTTATCTTTCAGTTGACCTGCAACAGCATGTACAAAACGAATGCTGGGTAAACTTAAAAACTTTGCTTGTGATAAATCCAGTGCAATCTGTAAACATCCTTCTTCCACCAAAGCCACTATTTGCATACAAAAGGATTCATAGTTAAAAGAGTCCACCCTGCCCAGGACGGAGACAATGACCCAGTCCTTTTCTCTTCGAATGGACCATGCATTCTGATTTTGGATTGACGAAAATGTTGACATGAGATCTCGATTATAAATGTCTCTATGGGAAAAAAGTCAAACCGTATTTCCAAATCCTGTCCTTGTAAACTAAGCATTTAAGTTCGCCCGGAGCATTTAAGTTAATAGACTTTAATCATCTCTTCGACTATGAGTAGTCCCCCATGAGACATTTGAAAATATTTGCTGGAAATTCAAACGTGGATTTTGCCCGTAAGGTTGCCGCAGCGGCGGGTTTAGAGCTTGGCCATTGCGATATCGGTCGTTTCGCCGATGGAGAGGTGCAGGTTGAAATCCATGAAAGTGTGCGAGGATGCAGCGTTTTTGTTATCCAAAGCACAAATCCCCCTGTAAATGAAAATTACATGGAACTCTTCCTTATTATTGATGCCTTAAAGCGGGCGTCGGCCGCCGAAATCACTTTGGTTATGCCCTACTATGGATACGCTCGACAGGATCGAAAAGTAGCTCCACGCGCTCCCATCTCCGCCAAATGCCTGGCAGATCTTTGCATGACAGCTGGGGCGAATCGGCTGGTCGTGGTGGATCTCCACTCTTCACAAATTCAGGGCTTTTTTAACGGCCCGGTGGATCACTTGTTTGCCATACCTTCCCTAGCCAGAGCTTGGCGTGAAAATATGGGCTTTGGACCCCAGTTTATTTGTGTGAGTCCCGATGCTGGTGGTGTGGAGCGAGCCCGTGCTTTCGCCAAAAGAATTGAATGTCCCATAGCCATTGTGGATAAAAGACGAACTGGTCCCAATGAAGCCAAAGCCTATCACCTCATTGGAGACGTGGTCGGAAAAAAAGCCATCATCCTTGATGATATGATAGATACAGCTGGGACTTTGACTCAGGCAGTTGACAGTCTACTAAAAAATGGTGCAGAACAGGTGTTCGCTATTGCAACTCATCCTGTCCTTTCTGGGCCCGCAATTACAAGAATTGAGGAGTCCGGAGTGGAAAAAGTTTGGGTCACTGACACCATTCCTCTAAAAGAGGCTGCGAAAAAAAGTAGTAAATTCACTGTAGTAACAGTGGCACCAGTGGTTGCTGAAGCTATACGAAGAATTTATACTTACGATTCAGTCAGTGCGCTTTTTGAAGACTCAATTTAATATAGCTTAAAACAAGCAAATTTATTTTAGGTCTCAAGAGTCACATTGTTTTTTTGATTTATTAAGATTTTTTTATCGATCCATCGCTAGATGAAAAGGGAGAACTAAAATGGCTTTGCAAAATTTCACAATTCAAGTGAGCAAAAGACAAACAGGAAAGCACAACTCAAGAGCCTTAAGACGTGATGCCAAGGTTCCTGCTGTGGTTTATGGACCAAAAACAGTACCTCTTAGCTTTAATCTTACAGAGCAGGATGCTGTCCGTTACAGTAAACACGGTTTTGAAAACGCCATTTTCACCCTAGAATCTAGCGAAAAAGATCTCAATGGTCTTAAGGTCTTGCGTAAAGAAACCACCATTCATCCGGCAACAAGAAGGCCCATTCATATGGATTTCTTTGCGCTTGATATGACTCAAGCTGTGCGTGTGCATGTGGAACTTCGATTTGAAGGAAAATCCTTGGGCGTCAGCGAGGGTGGTGTATTTAGTGCTGCCAGACGTGATGTGGAAATCGAATGTTTGCCCACAGAAATTCCGGAATACTTTACCGTGGATATTACTAATTTAGGTCTCAATCAAAGTTTACACGTCTCTGACGCTAGTATTCCAAGTCATTTTAAACTTATAACTTCCTCACATGAAACTATCGCTACCTGCGCCGTGGTTGAAGAGGTTGTTGCCACTCCAGCGGCTACAGATGCCGCAGCCCCAGCAGCTGGAACTACTCCTGCAGCGGGATCCCCTGCTGCAACAACTTCTGATGCTAAAAAAGCTGATAAAAAATAATTGTTCCATAACAAATCAGAATAGAAACTAGGTTTTGCTGTGAAATTTGTTGTGGGACTCGGAAATCCAGGCCCGGAATATAAATCCACCCGTCATAATGTGGGATTTATGGCGGTAGATTTTTTAGCAAACCGATTGGGTTTGGCTCCGACGTCGTTTAAAAATGAAAACCAAGCTAAAGTAACTAAAACTCAGTGGTCTGGAATTCCTGTGCTTTTAGCAAAACCGCAAACTTTTATGAATCTCTCCGGCAATAGCGTGGGTCCCCTACTTAAATATTACAATCTTGAGTGCAATGACTTACTGGTGATTCATGATGAAATCGATCAACCCTTTAACACACTCCGATTTCATATCAACAGAGGGCACGGTGGACATAACGGCATTCGCCATATCCATCAAGTCTTGCAAACTAATAGTTACACACGGCTACGTATGGGAGTGGGTCGTCCCAACAATCCTCAGTTTTCAGTGGCGGATTATGTTCTTCATCCTTTTTCAGAAGATTCTACCCAACTGAATGAATTTTTAAACAATGCTGTCGATGCCATAGAGTATTGGCTACAGCATGGGACAGCCAAAGCAGCCAATAAATATAATAGCCAACAATAAGGAATTGATTTTATGGGATTACAATGTGGCATCGTGGGTTTACCAAATGTGGGCAAAAGCACTCTTTTTAATGCACTAACCTCTGCAAAAGCTGAGGCCGCCAATTATCCATTTTGCACCATTGACCCCAATGTGGGTGTCGTTACAGTTCCAGATAAACGGTTGGAACAAATAGCCGCTCGAGTCAAACCACAAAGTTTAATACCCACCGCTATTGAGTTTGTGGACATTGCCGGTCTTGTTGCCGGAGCCAGTCAAGGAGAGGGGTTGGGAAATAAGTTTTTAGCAAATATTCGCGCCACCGATGCCATCATTCATGTTGTGCGCTGTTTCGATGACCCCAATGTGATTCATGTCTCAGGGTCAGTCGATCCACTCCGTGATATCGATGTTATTAATACTGAACTGATGTTAGCTGACTTAGATACAGTGGAAAAACGCTACAAAAAAATTGAAAAAATGGCTTCCTCTACGAAAGACGCCAAACTTAAAACCGAGTTTAGCATTGTTAAAAAAATCTACGAAGCACTCCAGGCCGGACAGCCCGCACGAAGTGTCACGGTTGAAGATGCAGAGGCTCCCATTGCCGAGGAATTACAACTTCTCACAAGTAAACCGGTTTTATATGTATGCAATGTGGCTGAAGGTGAACTCAATGGAACCTCAAACCCATGGGTGGCAGAAGTTAAAAAGAGAGCGCAAAGTGAAAATAATCAAAGTTTAGTTATATGTTCCAGTATGGAAGCCGAAATTGCTCAACTGCCACCGGAGGAGCGTAAAGAGTTTTTACAATCCATGGGTTTTGAAGAGCCGGGACTCAATCGACTTATTCAAGAGTCTTACAAATTACTCAATTTAATTACCTATTTCACTGCAGGGGAAAAGGAAGTCCGAGCCTGGACTATTACCAAAGGGACCAAAGCTCCTCAAGCTGCGGGGGTGATCCACTCCGATTTTGAGAGGGGATTTATTCGAGCCGAAACATTCCACTGCGAAGATTTATTTAGGTTGGGATCAGAGTCCGCCGTTAAAGAATCAGGAAAATATCGCTCTGAGGGAAAGGACTATATCGTTCAAGATGGCGATATACTTCTCTTCCGATTTAATGTTTAAATATTTTAAGTTTAAAGACCTGTTCAAAAATTCCGCTCAAAAATAGATGTTTTTGAGCAGTTTAGAAAGGCTGGATGTTAAAGTGATTTTTGCTAGAGATCAGCAACCTTTTTGCCCCTGACCTCATACACTCGTCAATAATCCCAAGCTTCTGGTAGACAGCAAATTCTCTGGTGGGGTTTTGCCAATACTGTCAAACTCTCCTCATCGACATCTCACTTTACCGATAAGCAGCAAATCCAGTGATGGCCTCACCTACAACTAAGCGGTGAATGTCCTCTGTACCTTCATATGTATTTACTGTCTCCAAATTCATCATATGGCGAATCACTGGATATTCATCAATAATCCCATTAGCGCCGAGCATATCTCGAGCTTCTCTAGCAACTTCTAAAGCCATTTTGCAGTTATTCATTTTCGCCAAAGAAATATGTCGAGGTTCAATTTTCCCTGCCTCTTTAAGGCGACCAAGTTGTATTGCTAACAATTTTCCTTTAGTAATTTCTTGAACCATCTTCACCAATTTAGCTTGAGCTAATTGATAGTGGGCCAAGGGTTTGTCAAAAATCACCCGTTCTTTTGCGTATTGCAAAGCTGTGTGGTAACAGGCCATCGCGGCCCCCAGAACCCCCCAAGCAATTCCATATCGAGCTTGAGACAAACAGCTTAACGGTGCTTTAAGTCCTTCAGCACCAGGCAACAAATTTTCTTCTGGAACAAAGACCTCGTGCAAATGCAATTCAGAAGTCACACTCACCCTAAGAGAAAATTTTCCTTTCATTGTGGTGGTGGTAAAACCCTCAGTTCCTTTGTCGACAATAAATCCCTTTACTTTGCCATCCAGTCGGGCCCAAACAATAGCTACATCCGCCAAGCATCCATTGGTAATCCACATTTTATTACCATTCAGTTTGTAACCACCTTTAACTTTTTCTGCTTTTGTAAGCATACCTCCTGGATTAGAACCAGCATCCGGTTCAGTCAGTCCAAAGCACCCAATCATTTCCCCTCGCGCCAAACGAGGAAGGTATTTATTTTTTTGTGACTCAGAACCATAAGCGTAAATGGGGTACATGACCAATCCACTTTGGACTGAACAAAAAGATCGAATTCCCGAATCACCCCGTTCCAATTCTTGTGTCACCAAACCATAGGCCACATGCCCTAAACCTGCACAACCATAACCTTGAATCGTGGACCCCAAAAGACCCATCTCAGCAAAGCGGGGAATTAATTGGGTTGGAAATGACTCTTCCCTGTGAGCTTTTTGCAAAACTGGGATGACTTCATTTTCCACAAAATCCCTGACCGAATCGCGAATCGTCATTTCATCAGAAGTCAGTAAATGATCTTCATCCATATAATTTGTAGATGCAAATTTAGCCAAGATAGACTCCTTATTCAGCTTGCTTCTGCGCCCGAAGCATATTGGTTTACACGTTTAGAAACTGATTCATGTTGCTCTTGCTTTAGCTGAAGTTCCTCATTCGTATAAACACAACCGCCTCGGGCGGTTCCAAAAATATTTTCTTTTCTTATTCATTTTCATTATTGAATCATTGAACTTTAGGAACAACTAAAAACCGTACCTTGTAAAAAATTTCTCTTGTGCAGATTCATATTGTAACCGGAAAATAGGCGTTTCATGATCAAACGCAATAGCATAATACCAGAGTTGTAACAATCGAGGGGGACATGTTCAATCGAGCGGAAATCATTCACCAAAACTTTCTGGAAAAAGTAAAACAAGAAAACCTTCCCATTAGTTTGAGCTCAACAACACCAAACGATGCCGGGCTAACCAAAGAAATTTTGTGGGACTTGTTTGAAAGCCAAGTCATGAGTCGAATTCTAGATCTTGAAGCCCGTCGACTCAAAGAAACAGGGGATTGTTTCTACACTATCAGCAGCTCAGGACATGAAAGCAACGCCGTTTGGGGAAGTGTTTTTCCACTCACTGATATGGCATTTGTTCATTATCGTAGTTGTGCTTTTATGATGCAACGATCAAAGCAGCTAGTCGGGAGCACTCCTTTGTACGATACAATGCTCTCCTACATGGCATCTTCGGAAGATCCCATCGCTGGGGGACGCCATAAAGTTTTTGGAAGTTATCCGCTAAATGTACCCCCACAAACTTCTACCATAGCTTCCCATCTCCCGAAGGCCGTGGGAACAGCCCTTTCTATTGGTAAAGCGAAGGACCTTAAATACCCCTTTGCCAAATTAACTGAAAATGCCTTAGTCCTTTGTTCTTTTGGCGACGCCTCGGCAAATCACTCCACTGCCGTGGGGGCCATCAACTCTTCACTTTGGATCGCCCACCAAAATATTCCGCTCCCTCTTATTTTTATCTGTGAGGATAATGGCATCGGCATTTCTGTGCCGACCCCCAGCCAATGGATTGAATCCCAGTACAAAGAACGACCTGGGCTCTATTATTTATTTTGCGATGGATTGAATATTTGTGACGTTTATCACAAAGCAAAATTGGCAGAACAATTTTGCCGTTCCAGAAAAAAGCCCGTTTTCTTACACATGAAAACAGTTCGTTTGTTGGGGCATGCAGGATCTGATATGGAAGTCTCTTATCGCTCTTTAAATCAAATTGAACAAAATGAAAAAAATGATCCTCTATTGCATACGGCTCGCACACTCATAGAGAACAAATGGGCTCACTCATACGATATTTTAAACCTATATGAAAAACTCATTTTGCAAGTACAAGCGATTGGAAAGATCACTAAGACACGGCCCAAATACTTAAAATCAGAAGAAGTGCGTTCTTCGCTCACAGCTTGCCAGTTTCCAAATCAAGTCGAAGTCCCACCAAATAAATTAAATTTTATCGATATTTTAGGTAGAGAAGCCTCTAAGCTAGAACAGCCCCAACACTTGGCCAAAATGATTAATTTTTGTTTATACGAAATGCTTTTACAATATCCTGGAGCTCTTATCTTTGGCGAAGATGTAGCACAAAAAGGTGGGGTCTACAATGTCACGGACGGACTCTGGAGAAATTTCGGTCCCCGTCGCGTTTTTAATTCTCTGCTGGACGAACAAACTATATTAGGTTCGGCTATCGGACTGGCACATAATGGTTTCCTTCCTATTCCAGAAATTCAATTTTTAGCTTATGTCCATAATGCTGAAGATCAAATTCGTGGAGAAGCAGCGACTCTGGCTTTTTTCTCTCAAGGTCAGTACACCAACGGTATGGTCGTGCGTGTGGCTGGATTACCTTACCAAAAAGGTTTTGGGGGGCACTTTCATAATGACAACTCCCTGGCCATTTTCCGCGATATACCCGGAGTTATTATTGCTGTTCCTTCCAATGGCGAAGACGCGGTTAAAATGTTTCGCACATGTATGCGAATGGCTTGGGAACAGGGTCGAGTGGTTATTTTTGTAGAGCCCATTGCCCTCTACATGACAAAAGATTTACACCAACCCAATGACAAACAATGGTCATTTCATTATCCCTGGCCCAGGACTTCAGATGCAGAAGCCCCCTTAGGACAAGGCCAAGTTTATGGATCTGGAAAAGACCTCGTGATTCTCACTTACGGCAATGGATATTATTTATCAAGACAAGCCCTGCCCCTAATTGAAACGCAAACCGGGATGTCCCTCAAAATTGTCGACCTGCGCTGGTTGGCTCCCATTGACGAAGATTTTTTAAAAAAATCCATTGGAACTTCCACAAAAGTTCTGATTGTGGACGAGTGTCGTAAAACCGGTTCGATCAGTGAGTGGTTAACAACCTTTATGGTGGAACATTTTACCTTGCTCCCTAAAATTAAAATTCTTGCGGCTGATGATTGTTTTATACCTTTAGGCCCTGCAGCTGCCGCAGGACTCCCCAGTCGCGATCAAATTGTCAGTGCGGCGGTGGAACTTTTATCTCCTTCAAAAAACAACTTTGACTCTTCAGGTGTAAGCTTATGAAAAAAAAACGTGCTCTCGTGGTGTGTCCCGGCCGAGGGTCCTACAATAAGGACTCCCTTCGCTCATTTGATAAGTACCTTTCCAACCCCCACTTTTCCGAATTTATCGCTGAAATTGACCAAAAACGTCGTGAACTGGATCAACCCACGCTAAGTGCTTTAGATAGAGCGGAGATCTTTAAAGCGGCCCTACATAGCAAAGGTGAAAATGCTTCCGCTTTGATTTACGCCTGCTCCTACGGCGACTTTTTAAGTATTCCAGAGGAAGAAGTGGAAATTGTTGCCATTACCGGAAATTCCATGGGCTGGTACTTAGCGCTTGCTTTCGCCCAGGCCTTAAATCTTCAGGATGCCTTTACTCTTGTTAATACTATGGGTTCCATGATGAAGGATCACCTTATCGGTGGACAAATAATATATCCCCTGATTAACAATCAGTGGGAAATTGTACCGGAGAACAGAAAAAAAACTGAAGCAATCATTTTAGCCATTCAAAAAAGACCTCATCATGAATTGTACCCCTCAATTTATTTAGGGGGTTACCTTGTCTTGGGAGGCAATACTTTAGGTTTGAATGCGGCATTAAAAGAACTTCCTCCTCTAGAAAACTACCCTTTTCAGCTACTCTATCACGCGGCCTTTCACACGCCACTCTTAAATTCAGTCAGCGAATTGGCTTTTGAAAAACTGGAACAAAAATTATTTACATCACCTAAATATCCACTGATCGATGGTCGAGGATATATTTGGCAGACTTATTCCACCTCGATCCAAAAACTCTATCAATACACTTTAGGAACACAAGTCACACAAACGTACGATTTTACTAAAGCGATCGAAGTGGGGCTTAAAGAGTTTGCCCCCGATCAACTTATTTTATTAGGGCCCGGGAATTCTTTAGGGGGGCCTGTGGGACAAATTTTAGTTTCCATGCACTGGAATGGAATACGCTCTAAACAAGACTTTACCCAAATGCAAAATGAAAACCCTTTTGTTCTCTCCATGGGAAAAAAGTCATAGGTCTCACCTGTTATTGTGGTTTTTGTGGTAAAAGCAGCACTGACTGAAAGCGAAAAGTGACCTTGACCTTTTAAAGTCGCTTTGAGCTGATCGAAGTTTTCGATTCCCCTTATTGTTTTCGATCCCCTTATTCTCGCTTATTTATTTTTTAATTGAGGATCAAAGGCATCTCTAAGACCGTCTCCGAATAAATTGAAGGCCAGCATGGCGGTGAATAAAGCAAAACCTGGCGATATAATTAAATGAGGATAACTTCTTAAACTACGCCATCCTTCATTGGCTAAAACACCCCAACTACTAAAGGGTGGTTGCAATCCCAAACCAAGAAAGCTCAAAAAACTTTCATACAAAATATTTGAAGGGATTTGAAAAGTCAGAAGTACAATCACTGGGCCCATTATATTAGGTAATATATGCTTTAAAACAATACGAACAGGAGAGGCCCCCAAGCTACGAGCGGCTTCAATATAACTCATTTGTTTAATTTGTAAAACCTGTCCACGTACCATACGCGCCAAAGTCACCCAACCGATCACACTCAAAGCCATAAGCATCCCCATCAGAGCTCGAAGTTCAGGATGATTAAATAAATCCAAAGAATCAAAGACCACTTTTACCAAAATCAAAAGTACTAAAGTTGGAATCGAATAAAGCAGATCAATGATACGCATCAGGACCATATCTGTTCGACCCCCAATCCACCCCGAAACGGCACCATAAATTGTTCCAAAAATCAGTGAAATTAGTGCTGTAACAATTCCAATGGCCATGGACATTCGGGCCCCGTGAATCAGGCGAGAAAGCATATCTCTCCCGAGTGAATCATTCCCAAGCCAATGTTTTAAAGAAGGACTGGCCAAAATAAGTTCCATATATTGTTCATCAAAAGAATACGGGCTAATTTGATAGGCCAAAACAGCTATCAGACAGAGAACGAGAATATAAATTCCCGAAAACAAAGAAACCTTATTTTTTTTAAATCGTTTCCAACTCTCATACCAAAGACTTTTTTTCATGGCACTTTTATCCTCGGGTCGACTACGGCATAGAGCAGATCCACAATTAAATTACAAGCAACCAATAAAACTGAAAACAAAAGCGTGGTTCCTAAAATAAGTGGATAATCCCGGTTGGACACACTTAAAACCATATGTTTACCTATACCTGGAATTGCAAAAATCTGTTCCACAACAAAAGATCCTGTAATAATCCCAGCCACCAAGGGACCTGAGAAAGTAAGTACAGGAATTAAAGAATTCCTCAGAACATGTTTAAACAAAATTTTTGTTTCGCTAAGACCTTTAGCTCGACCTGTGCGAATAAAATCTGAACGAATCACTTCAAGAACGCTGGCCCGAGTCAAACGAGCGATCACTGCAGCCGAACGAGTTCCAAGTACAAGTGTGGGTAAAATATAATAACTAGGCCCCTGCCATAAAGCAGGCTCCAACCATTGTAACCAAAAACAAAACACTAAAATAAGAATGGGTGCCACTAAAAAACTGGGAACCGACACACTCCCAATAGCAAAGGCCATCAAAATATGATCCACCCATCGATTGTGAAAACGAGCGGCAATAACACCAATGGGAATCCCGAGTAAATAAGCTAAAACTAAAGAAAACACTCCCAACTGAATCGAGGCCGGGAAACTTTCTTTCACAATATCTGTGATACTACGACCTAGATATTTGTACGATTCACCCAAGTCCCCGTGGAGGAGTCCCTTTAAATACGTCAAATATTGTTTAGGTAATGGGTCGTTCAAGTGATACTTGGCTTCAATCGCAGCTTTGACCTCATCTGGCAAAGCTTTTTCACTGTCAAAGGGACCTCCGGGTAAAACTCTTAACAGCAAAAATGTCACCGAAGCTATTACCCAAATAGTTAAAAGCGACCCCATCAATCTTTTTAAAATATAACCCACCATATTTTGGTAGAGTGCAAAAAATAAAAAATAAAAACAATTTAAAACCAGGACTCCATACCAAACCGAAGCCCCCAAATCATGATCCAAAAAATTTAAAACCAAAAGAACTACCCACACAAAAAACACTATGGGGCTTAAAATTTTAGAAAGGGAGTCCATCACTCTAATCTCACCTTTTTAAATACAAACCGACTGAGGCCGTTATGAACCAACCCTTTCACCCGTGGAGCGACTAAACTCTGACTGACTCCAGAGTAAAGCGGAATTACAGGCGTGGCCTCCTCTGTGAGAATTTTCTGTGCTTTATCATAAAGTTTAAGTCGTTTGTTCTTATCCAAAGTTCCTGCTGCCTGAGTTATCAATTCATCAAAAGCTTTATCTTTCCACCCAGTGTGATTATTGTCAGAAAATCCAGCCATCAAATTCATAAAATTATCGGGGTCCGGATAGTCTGCCGTCCAACCCAAACGATAAATCGAGGGGGTGTCGTTTCGTAAATGAGTTAAATAGACTTTCCACTCCTCATTAACCAACTCCATCTCAATGGAGAGGTTTTTCTTAATTTGGGCTTGAATATTTTCAGCAATTCTTTGCTGATCTTCATTGGTATTAAAAGCCAATTTTACTTTTGGAAAAAGACTACGATCTTTAAACCCGGCCTCATCTAATAATCTTCGCGCATTGTCGGGGTTAAACTTTATTCCTACTTGACTGTTGTATCCCATCATACCGGGGGGAACCCAACTTAGCAGCGGTGTTTGTCCACCAGCTAACATATCCGTGATCTGTTTCCGATCAATAGCAGAAGCAAAGGCCTGACGAACTTTTAAATTATTAAATGGAGCTTTTTTAATGTTAAAACCATAATAAAAAATAGTCAGTAACCCATGCTCCACATACTCTTTTCTCTGACGCCACGTTTTAATTTCTCGAGTGGGTAATCCATTTTGTAAATCCAGCTTTCCCGAATCAAAAAGATTAATAGCTGTAGTCAACTCATTGATCATGTAACAAAGTACATATTTTATTTTAGCTTTCTCACCGTAATAAAATTCATTTCTTTCCATGACAATGGCTTGATCATGATTCCATATTTTTAGTTTATATGGACCTAAAACCACCATGTGATTGGCTTCTGTCCAACGATCGCCAAACTTTACAATCAAATCTTTACGTATAGGAAATGTGGAGTGATGAGTTAACAAAGATGGGAAATAACTCATGGAGTACTCCAATTCCACTCGCAAATTGCCATCGGGTAAAACTTGAACCCCCACCTCAGAAAAATTTTTCAACTCGCCATTATGGAATTTTTTTGCATTTTTAATGGCATAAAGAAAATAAGCGTATTCACTGGCAGTGGCAGGATTTAAAAGCCTTTCCCAGCCGTCCACAACTTGTTGAGCTTCAAATTTAACCCCATCGGACCATACTACACCCGATCTCAATTTGAAGGTCCAAACTTTTCCTAGGGGATCTGCTTTCCACTCTAAAGCTAAACCAGGAGAAAGTCCCAACTCAGGATCTTCAAGGTTGTAATCGACCAACCCCTCCATAATGTTGTTAGTTATAACCGAGGAGGTCAAATCTGTAGATTTATTCCAATCTAGAGAGGGCGGTTCCTGCTGCAAATTAATACGTAAAGTTTCTGAGACGAGAAGATCAAAATCTGTCTTAAGATTTTTTTTTGTACATCCGCCCAATGCAAAGACCAGTGTAAACCAAAAAATTGTAAAAAAAGCTCCCACATTTTTCATTGAAACCCCCTGCTGAAAGTATTCAATGCCAGTTAACGGTTAATTATTCAACAGGGATTATTTTTTAAATAATTGAACTCAGAATCCAACCAAAGAGACTGTTCCCTTAGAGTAAGTGATTTTTAAAAGAATTATTTTTTTGAATAAATATTTAATCCCAAGTTTCTCTGGTCGATGGTTTTCCGTTAAGTTGCACAGGAATGTATTCGGAAAGCCAGGTCAAAACTTTTCGATCCGATTGATATAAAGAACGATAAATGAAAAAATAACTCACGACTTTCTTAACGTAATTTCGAGTCTCTAAAAAAGGAATGTGTTCAATAAACTCATCCATTTCTAGATGACCAAAATTTGCAATCCATCCATCCACACGGTGAGGTCCTGCATTGTAAGCTGCAGCAACCAGCGGAAAAGATTTTTTATATTTTTCGGAAAGTCTTTGCAAATAGCGAACTCCTAAACGCAAGTTGGTTTCAGGATCCAGCAGACTCATGGCTTGAAAATTATGATCTTCACCCAATAACCGAGCCACCTGCCGACCCGTGTAAGGCATTAACTGCATGAGCCCTTTAGCCCCCACCGGTGACAAAACGTCTGGCTTAAAATGACTTTCCGCTCTCATAAGTGACCAAACCCATTCTTTTTGGACTGAAAATTTGTTACTATATTTTCCCACCCATTGTTCGTAAGCAAGGGGAAAGGCACTCTCCCATAAAGACTTGGCTCCTTTAAAGCCCAATTCATTGCGTTCCTGTGCAAAAGACAATTCACTAATACTTGAGGATCGATGATAGGAATTTGTATCTTCATAATTTTTAATAAGCATTTTTAAATAAGTGCTGTTTCGTGTTCGACGTTCGACTTCAAACAATTCAAACCGCGCCCACTCTGAAAAACCGATGGAAAATAAATCTTGAGCCACTTCAAAATGTTTTCTTAAACGTGGATCCTTAAAGTCGGAGACTTGAATTTTTTCTTCTTCATCACTATCGACCTCTTCGCCTCCCTCCTCTGCACTTATACTGGAGGACTCACCTTCTTCGTTGATCTCACTGACCAACAAGTTCTTACCGTTTTCTCCTGGCGAGGTCTCACCCACACTCTCTTTATTCAAAACCATGTTATCTTCTGACTCTTCTTCTTCGCCCACTTCTGCAAAAACACTAAAATCTTGTGAGTAATTATCCATACCCGGAATCAAATAGACCCCATTTTTTCTTGGAATCAGCAGATGACTTAAGCTCAATGCAGGGGTCTGGACTGTACCTGGCAATTTATCTTCTCTTACTTTTGCAGCCAGAGCATAAAAAGAATAAGTGTTCGACTTTTCAATTTCAGCAAAAATTCCCTTGGCCAAGTCCACTTTTCCTGAACGTAATAATGACATGGCCATCCAGTATTGGATGCGATCTGTTGTTGCAGAAGTTCGACGACGACCCATTGTATTTTTTAACTGAGCTAAGCTGTTATAGGCTCCTTCAAAATTCCCACGTAGATATTGAATCCAAGCCAAATGCCACTGGGCATCCTTAGACAATCCTGAACGACCATATTTTTTTATAAATTCTCTAAAGTGTCTTTCGGCACCATCATAATCCTGAAATTGATAACTTAGAAACGCAGCTTGATACAAAGATTCCTTACCCAAACGACTGGAAGGACTGAGATGAAATACTCGCAAATATGTTCCCACCGCTGTTTGGAACTCACCGCCACGGGCCGCCGCTTTGGCCAAGTTCAACAAATATTTCACATCATTTTGATGGGAGTCGTAGTATTTAGTTAATAATACAAGGGCTTCGTCAGGATAACCTTCGAAGGTTAAAAATCCAACCATCAACATATCAATTGACTCAGGAGCCATAAGACTTTTTCTCTCCCGTAATTGGGCCAACTCATTGCGCGCACGATCGGATTCCCCTGCCAATTGCAACCTACGGATACGAGTGGAAATATCATTTCCAGAGGGAACACATCCAAGCCTCTTCCCTCGCACCGACGCATTGGTTAAATCAATATTCCAATCATAGACCAAAGGATGACTTGGATAAAAGGCATAGAGTTTTCGAGCCATTCGACAAGAGGTTCGCAAATCCTTTTTGGCTAGATTGACTTCCAGTCGATTCCATAAAACTTTTGCGAAGTGATTGGATCTTTTCCATTTCCTTTCTAAAAAGGCAAAGTGGCGATCGGCCTCTTTCCATTTTTTTTCTTGTAAAGCCATTTCCCCTAAAAGTTCTCTGGTCAAATTGCGAATTTCTGAAGTGGGTTTAAAATAACTAATACGACCTAAAGCCACTCGAGCATCACGATATCGATTGAGATTCATATAGGTCTGACCAAGTAAATAAAAATAATAGGATGACAAATTAGTTTGTGTGGTCAAGCCCTTTTCAAAACTTTGTCGAGCTAGTTCCCATTGATTTTGGTTCAAAAAAACTTGCCCCTGTAACAAATAGGCTACAGATTTTTCTTTGTTCTGAGCGGGAAGTTTAGCCTCTTTAGCTAACAACAAATTGAGTTCTTCAAGAGCTTTATCCCATTGTTGGGAAACATAGTGTTGCCTCGCCAGCATTAAATGTGTGGATGTTACTGCCAAACTCTTATTAGAAGTTAAAACACTTGAAAGTAAACTCAAACCAGGGAAAAACCAAAGTTTGAAGATTTTTTTTACAAATTTAGTATTTAAAAATTCCAACCTCAACAATGTTTTTTCCCCAAATTCCAGCCTCATTCCCCAGCCCTCAACATTTTTTCAAACTTTCAAGATTCATGACAAAAACGACTCCTTAGATTATGACCTAAAAAAAATGATGTTTTTAATAAAAACTCTCTGAACCCAGCTTCGGAGATACCGCGTCAACCACGGCTGACCGCAAAGCTTTAATGGCGCATTATTTTATTGGAGCAATATGGCAAAAAATAAATCCTTTTATGTCTGTCAACAATGTGGAAGCCAACGTTCCCGCTGGGAGGGACGCTGTAATGATTGTGGAGCTTGGAATTCCCTAGTCGAAGAACAACCGTTGCAGATCTCCCATCGTCCAACCAGAAGTTGGACCACATCTGGAGGCAACACTACCACTTCTGAAGTTGTAAACTTAGGCCAGGACATGCCTGAAACCCAGTTGGCCCGATGCAAAACGGAACTCTTTGAGCTGGATCGAGTTTTAGGGGGAGGTCTCGTTCCTGGAAGTTTTGTCCTTGTCGGTGGTGATCCAGGAATTGGTAAAAGCACTTTGCTGCTTCAAATGTGCGGTGGGCTGGCTCTTAAAAACAAATCCACCCTGTATGTTTCTGCAGAAGAAAGTGTGCAACAAATTGGAATGAGAGCCAAAAGACTCAACATCCAATCCCAATGGATCCAAGTCACCTCAGAAAGTTCTTTGTCTAAAATTTTGCAAATTACGGCCAATTTAAAACCGGAGATTCTCATTGTGGACTCAATACAAACTGTTTATATAGATGAGGTGTCCTCAGCACCTGGCTCTGTGGCACAGGTTCGAGAATGTGCCGCACAGTTAATGACCCTAGCCAAAGGCCATAACATTACTGTCTTCATTATCGGACATGTGACTAAAGAGGGAAATTTAGCTGGACCAAGAGTGCTTGAACACATGGTGGATACCGTTCTCTCCTTTGAAGGAGATGGCCACAATCAATACCGTTTGTTACGTGCCCTTAAAAACAGGTTCGGAGCCACCAACGAACTGGGTGTTTTTGAAATGGTCAGCCAAGGACTCAAGGAGGTTGAAAACCCCTCGGCCATTTTTCTGGAAGCACGTTCCGAGGAACGTATGGGGGCTGCGGTTTTTCCAGCTATGGAGGGTAGTCGCCCCATTATGTGTGAAATTCAGGCCCTCACTTCCACTTCCTATTTAGCCATGCCACGACGAACCTCTCTTGGAGTTGATTTGAATCGAGTGCACATGCTCTGTGCCGTACTGGATAAGTATTTAAATTTAGAGCTTTCCCGCGAAGACATTTTTGTCAATGTGGTTGGTGGTCTTAAACTGAGTGAACCCTGCAGTGATTTAACTGTTGCCGCAGCCCTTTGGTCCTCGAAATTTTTTCGCCCTATACCCCAAGGCGCCGTTTTCATTGGCGAGATTGGACTCACCGGGGAAATCCGACCCACTATTTTTATGGAAGAGCGGATTAAAGAATGCCTCAAACTAGGTTTCCACACACTTTATTTACCCATAGGACATCAAAAACAGTTAGAAAAACATGAAGCCCTCAAAGAAATCCGAGTCCACTGGTTAAAAAATATCACCGAATTAGGAAGAGTTTTGGGCCAGGGAACACAAAAACCACCCTCAACTCATATAGCAAAGCAAGCTCAAAAAAAACTTCCTGAAAAAAACGATTCCTCTTCCTGATGAATCCCTGATTGACCCCCGATTAACCAGGGATCAAACACTGAAACGAAACCATACCTATGGCTTTAAAGTCGCAACTAAAATGTTCGCCGAACGGCTTCTTGCCAATTCCTCAAACGATGCTGACGAGCCTTCAACTTTATCTGTGGTTTGAAGATCCTTTCACTCATCCATATTTTAGTTAAGCTTTCCAGATTCGGCCACAATCCCGCACCAAATCCTGCCATAAAAGCAGCCCCTGCAGAAGTGGATTCAATAACCTTTGGCCGCAGTATGGAAGTTCCCAAGTAATCAGCTTGCAATTGCATCAGTAAATTATTTTCGGCGGCCCCACCATCCACACGAACTTGCTTAATTTTTTTCTTTAGGTCTTTTTCCATCGCCAATAGAATTTCCACATTTTGTAAGGCCATGGCCTCTAAAGTAGCGCGGGCAATGTGAGCCCGCCTTGTTCCACGGGTCATTCCACAAATCATACCCCGTGACTTTGGATTCCAATAGGGTGCACCCATACCGGTAAGAGCAGGAATAAATTCAACTCCTTCTGTGGATTCCACTTCCCGAGCTAAACTTTCGATCTCAGCACTCTCTTTAATAAAACCCAATTGGTCTCTTAAAAACTGAACCGCGGCTCCACATATAAAAGCTCCTCCCTCAAGTGCGTAGGTTTTTTCCTGACCTAATTGCCAAGCAATGGTCGTCAATAAGCCGGATCGGGAAAAAACAGGTTTTGTTCCGGTATTCATCAACAAAAAACTTCCCGTGCCAAAAGTACATTTGGCCAATCCAATTGAAAAGCAACCCTGACCAAATAAAGCCGACTGCTGATCCCCAACCATTCCAGTAATGGGAATTCCGTCAGGAAGACCTGGCACACCTTGAGTTTTGCCAAACTCTCCGGCAGATGGAAGAATCTGGGGTAATAATAGATCGGGTATGGAAAACAACTTAAGCAATTCTGCATCCCACTGCCCTGATTTTATATTCAATAACTGCGTTCTTGAGGCATTGGATGGTTCCGTAGCGTGGACCTTTCCTCCGGTCAAACGCCACAACAAAAAAGTATCTATGGTCCCAACAGCTAATTCACCTTGTTGAGCTTTGCGACGGGCTGAATCTAAGTTTTGTAGCAACCATCTTATTTTGGAAGCTGAAAAATAGGGATCAATGACTAGCCCCGTTTTTTTAAGCAGCGTTTTTCCCATTTTTTTTTGTTGAAGCTGATTGCAAAAAGAAGTGGTTCTACGGCACTGCCAAACAATTGCATTGTACAAAGGAGCGTTGGTTTTTTTATCCCATAAAACCACGGTTTCCCTTTGGTTGGTAATTCCAACTCCAGCAATATCAAAGGCTGAAACTTTAGTTTGTGCTAAAACTCCTTGGATTCCATGAACCACCGTCCGCCAAATGTCCTCAGGATGATGCTCCACCCAACCCGGTTGAGGATATATTTGCGGGAAATCATGACTCATCTGACCCACGATTTGTCCTTTTTCATCAAAAATGGACACAGCTGTCCCTGTAGTTCCCTGATCAATTGTTAAAATATATTTCGCCATTGAGATCCTCCCCTACATAGGGCACATTCATAGCAAATGAAAAAGAAATTAATTTGGAAAAAACAAAGCCTTCCGTTGCAATTTTTAAAGTATTTTAAAAAAAATGCGATTGAAAAAACGCTTTTTGGTGCAGCACCCAAACTTTTTCTAGAATTCATGGCACAGTACTTTCGTTTAGAAATTTACGGAACGGAAAATATTCCATTGCGAGGTCCAATTGTTTTTACTCCGAACCACTCTGGTTTTGCAGGTCTTGATGCTATGATTTTAAGCCATCAAATTTTAAAGTTTTCCGGAAGACAACCCCGAGTCCTGACCCATCGTCTTTGGTTTGCCACTCAGACCACGGCCTTTCCTGCAAAAAAATTGGGCTTTATTAAAGCAACAAAAGAAAATGGTATAAAAATTTTGAGTAAAAACCAAAGCCTGATTGTATTTCCTGAGGGTGAAGAAGGTAATTTCAAATCCACGCTAAAAGCCTATGATCTTCAAGAGTTCAAAAGAGGATTTGTTCGCATGGCGCTGGCTGTGGGCGCGCCTATTGTTCCCACAATTATCATTGGAGCAGAGGAAACTCACATCAACCTTCACCAAATTAAACTTCCCGATTTATTCAAGGGTTTAATCCTTCCACTGCCCTTGAACTTCATCCCTTTACCCGCGAAATGGAAAATTATTTTTCTTCCCGCCATTCATCTACCCTATGGAAAAGACCAAGAAAGTAATAATGACTTAATTCGAGAAATCGCCGAAGACCTACGAGAAAAAATGCAAGAACAATTAAATCTTATCTTAGCCGAAAGAAAATCGGTCTATTTTTAATCTGAAAGTCCTTTGACTTAGTAAAATAATCATTCTGAGCGTGATTAATCATCCGCCAAATCATTGCCAATAAACTGGATGATCTGATACCATCTGGCCACTAGAAATCCTGGTGCATTTGGATTGCGGTTCACCATGGCCGTGGTGATCGTAAAGGCCACCAAAACTCCAATAACAAGAAGAAGAGTGTATTCAACGGCAATTTGCCCTTTTGAACTGCGACAAATTGATTTGTGAAAAAATCCACTTTTTTGGAAATAAAATTTAACCCTAAACATACTTAAGTTCCTATCGGAACAAACAGTCTAAATACTTAGATACTCACCCTAGTATTTAGAAACTCATCTCAATACTTAAAGGCTCAAAGGTTCCGCCATGGAAAGATCAATCACCGTCGGTTTTTCATTATAAGAACTTTCAGGAACCACTCTTTCCACTTGAGTAAAAATAAGATGGTAGTCCTCTTCATTCAATGGACAATAGACTCCAATAACATGGTCGTTTAAAAAAGGTTCACAAACCACTCGTTCCTGGACTTGCTCTGGACTAAACCCATTGGCAAATATTTCTTCCGTGGGGTAAAGCAAAATAAAAACTTGGGGAAGTGCTGTTCTACCGTTGTTTGATAAAATGGGGGTGAGCCAATATTGCATCCGAGTTTGAATATGAAAGTAGAGCTTTAAAGCGAAGGCCTCTTGATATTGTGCATAGTAAATGCGCAAGGGTCCATCAAAAATGGCGGCATTAAAAGCTGGAGAGTAATACTTTGACTGGGTAATTTGCATTGGTGGTAGTCTCATTAATTAAACTCCTCGTTTAAAAGTCCCACCACTTAAGACTAGAAAAGTTTTGCCTCAAAAAGCAAAATAAATTTTATAGCGTTTGCATTATAATTCAGAAGCTCCTTGCTCCAAAGCGATAAATCCCATGTTTAGGTCCAGTTATTTTATTGTAGTTGGGTTTAAAGTGTTTTTTTAAAGAAATTTTAATTCGCATGCTTTCTAAAAATCCTTGTCCCCTGTCTATAGACTTGAGCTACGGGATGATATCCGACTTGATAGAAGAGATCGCGCCAGTCTCCAGTCAAACAAAGAAAGTCACACTGATAGCCTGGGGCCAAAACCCCTACCTCATTTTCCAAGCCTAAAGCCCAGGCCCCATTTAAGGTGTAGGCCATAAGAACCTCCGCCAAACTCATTTTCATCTGCAAACGCGCCAACACACCTATGAAAGATAAATCCTGAGTCGGACTAGTTCCCGGGTTAAAATCTGTCGCCAGGGCGACCCTCGCCCCCTGCTCTATTAATTTTCTCGCTTCGGGATAAGATTCTTGCAAATAAAAATCTGCCGAAGGCAGCAACACCACTGTGGCTTCGCTTCGTGCCACAGTTATAATTTCTTCTGCATTCAAATGAACCGCATGGTCCAGGGATTTAGCTCCCAAACGAACAGCCAACACACTCCCTCCTGAGGTCGACAGTTGATCCACATGCGCCACTAAATCCATTCCACATGCATGTGCAGCTTGGGCCCATTTTTTTAAATGTTCCCCAGAAAAATATCCCGGTTCAACAAATATGTCCAAACGCTGAGCCCATTTTTTTTTCGCCACCACAGGGAGAACTTTATGAATTAACTCATCTAAATAATCATCATGGGTTTTGAATTCTGGGGGAAGTGCGTGGGGACCAAGAAAAGTACTCACAACCCTTGGCCCAGACAACTTCGTTGCCGCCTTTAAAAGCTTCATTTCATTTTTAAAATCCAAACCGTAACCAGATTTGACTTCCAAAGTGGTCACTCCTTGCCTTACAAATTCATGAACTCTGCCCTGTGCAGATTGAAACAAAGATTGCAGGGAGGCCTTTCGGGTAGCCCTCACAGTGCTTTGAATTCCCCCACCTTCCTGGGCAATTTGCTGGTATTTGATACCTTGATTGCGCTTTTCAAAATCATCCCTGCGATCCCCCGCAAATAATAAATGGGTGTGACATTCCACAAATCCTGGCAACACCATCTGTTGGTCCAGATCAATCTCGTGTATATTTCTAGATTGAATGGAAAGTTTTTTTAAACTTCGCGGGAGTTGATTTTGAGACCCCACCCAAAGGACTCGCCCCTGTTGAACGATGAGCGCCGCTTTTCGAACCAGCCCCAAGTCCTCCACTTTGGTCAATCGTCCCTTTTTTTTAAGACCTCCTGCCATAGTTAAGAGTTCTGCAATATTAAAAAAAACCTTTGTTTTCATTTTATCCTTTTTCTTTTTCTGTTTGAAGCTTCATTGTCTTTCAGCGCGAAGAATCGTCGCAAGCGAACCATCATTATTCGTTGGTAATCTGACTAAGATTCTAATTGATATTTTCTTAATACCCACCGCCCCCCATCAATGGTCTTCATCGATGAAGACCATTGATGGAAAAGAAGTTTTCTTTTCCATCAAACCTACCTATACTACAGACCAGTGCAGCGGAATGATAACATGGAGCCTGGGAATGATACCATGGAACCTGGCCTTGGCCTTATTCTTTCCCCCAGGCAATATTTTATACATATGAACATGAGTGTATTGGAACAAAAAAAGAAATTATTTAAAACTGTTTTTTTTGTTATCATATCCCTCACCCTGTGGATGGGATTTAAACTCTTTCGGCTGCAGTCCATACATCACGTAGAAATAATTCCCTTGGAAGACATGGATTCGCAATTTATCAATGTGACTTCCCAACTTCTAGCACAAAAATTTAACTTTACTATTGAATTAAAAGAAAAAATTTCTCTCCCACAAAACGTATTTGATGAAACTCGACAACAAATTAATGCTGAAAAATTTTTATTGGAATTAAATCCATCCCCACCAAAAAAAACAATTTTTATTTATGTCACCAGTAAAGATTTATTTGTTCCTTCCCTACCCTTCGTACTCTCCAGTGCCGATTACAAAAGTCGAGGAATTATCACCTCCACTTTTCGCTTGCAAAAACAAAACTCCCTAGGCCTTAGTCCTGATAAAAAAACCAATGAAGCTCACCCTGAAGAAATTCCTTCTCCCCGGGCTTCAAAAGAACTTATTGGTGAAAGAATTTTTAAAACTTTGCTCCGTGGAATTGGCTTCATTTCCGGCTTAGATCTCTTTTCCAATTGTGCCATGAAATCCACCAACGAAGTGGAGTCTCTGGATTTAAAATCCACAGATTACTGCGCAACCGATGCGCTTCTCTTGAGCTTTACCGGTTTATTAAAAAACTAAGCAATTCTTTGAAGAGACTGCGACCATGGAATGGGCTTAGTCTAAGGGTCAGTTGAGCTTCAATTAATTCTGATGGATAATGATAGCCAATCTAAATTCTCTAGGAAATATCAGAGTGATAATATCAAAAGAAAAACAAAAAAAATTTACATCTGTGATAGTTTTACTTAGCATGTGTTTTTTTAGTAAACCCAGTTCGTCTAAGTGGGATAACAAATCAGAAAAGGCATTTATTAGTATAGTTTGTTCAAAAGATTCTTACTTCCGCAATTGCTTTACTGATGCCGATGGGATTTGTCAGGGGGAATTTAAAAAAATCCTCAATGAATGTTTAAATACAACTTCTTTTAAAAAAGGGGGTCGTACTCCTGCTCAAATCAACCAGAATAAGGTAAAAAATCTCTATGCCATTGGTTTATGTTCTGGTTCAGCTTATGAAAAAAAATGGCAAAATAAAAAAATCAACTCATTAAACTGTAAAAATATAAATTTATGGAGATAAAATTGTTTTATAAAACTTTTCCCACAATAATATTGGTTTTATCTTTTATATTTAAACCAATTAGCGCCTCAAGTGAACTACCCTTTGACGCAAATTTTTGTTCCAACGCCCAGAAAGTTACGAAGGCAATAAACGAAATAAAAGCAACCCTTGAATGCAGCTCTTCAACTCAAAGTATGTGTACAAATTTTATAAGTGGTAATATAGGGGGATCTCTTGCCGGGTCTGCAGCTTTATTTGCAGGTTATGCAGAACGATATCCAGAAATCTTTGATTGCCTAGTTCCAGCGAGTATAACTAAAAACTTAAAATATAATTATGATTTTTTAAACGTATTCTACTTTATCCAAGAGGCTGATGCCAAAGCTCCTAGCAATCCCGTTAATCCTGTAGACCAATGCGCGAGTGCCCAGGCAGAAATGCTCAGGGCTCTAGAAGCTAAAAGAGCTGCTTTATTACAACAAGGCGGTGGCTCTTCAACATTCGACACTACAGCAGCGAAAACTGCCATGGAGGAAGCCTTCCGAACTGAAATTAAACGAGACCCAATCTTTTTAAGGCAATTAGAACAAGTCTCATTTCTTAACGGATTAACTGACCTAAGGACCGCCGTGGATAATGGCACCTTCGCTAAAACTTTCCCACCTGACAGTATGGAAAAAAAAGATTTCATTAAGTTTCTAAATGAAAGCATTACGATGATTGAAAACACTGATGCCATTACTGCCATTAGTAACGAGATTGACGCTATTGATAAACAAATTAGAGATTTAAATACGAGTGGTACAGGGGACTCACTCAAAAAATTAACTGAGATTAAAACGCAACTTAGTGAAAGAAAAAGATCTTTACAGCTTACATTTTCAAAAATTTATGATGAAATAGAAAGGCATATAAATTTAGGCGCAAACCTCGAAGTCAACCCAAATGACTTTGTAAAAGGAATTTATAATAATCTTACAGCAAGATTTCATTTAAATAATTTACCGAGAGATTTAGATATTATACCTTTTTTTCAACACGAACTGGATAGAGTTATAACTGCATTGAACAATACCAAGATTGGAGAAGGTGGGATTACGGCATTAGAGGGTATTATCAATAGTGCAAGAATGCCTGAAGTAGTAAAAGCTGCATTAAGAAATAATCTAAATGCTCAAATAAGCACACGAACTGATCTGGCTGCTATTGGTAGCGTTATGGCAAAGGTAAAAGCACTTAAGCCTGGTGCAACCAGTGCGGCGCTAAGGAAAGCATTGGCTTCATTACCTGTTTCGATGTTAAAAGGTTTACCTAAATTAGCTGCATTTGCTGGAGGACCCTTTGCAATGACCCTCCAAATGGCACTTCAACCTAGCGAAGCTATAGCTTGTGATGAAACTCCAAGTAACAGTGTAACCACTAGTGAAGGATGTAACTTAGGCGATTTGGGTGGGAACGAGTTACTTTTTTTTATGACTTTCCCACTCGAAGATCAACTTACAAAAGTAAATGGAAATATAACTACGTGTAAAATGGTGTATAAGCATTTTACAGGTTTAGCACCTTCGCAAAACTGGAAATTATCTTGCAAAGATAATAACGCCACTTTAACTGGAAAAGGAAATCAACAAAATAACTTTATTATGATTAACGTTGATCATCCTAATGATGTAAGATCACTAGTAGTTTACGCTCATGGTTTTTGTGCCAAAGATTTTATTTACTCTAATAATTCAAATAGTTCAGAAGTCCAATTTCAATCGGCTCAAGTACATGGTTATACTCTCAGAAAAGGTGCTGCCGCTCCTAATACTTGCGATGATCCACGATTAAAGGTTACCCAAAGTTCAATCGATCAAACTCAAATTGACAGGTCTGCACCAATGACAGGAAGAATTAAACAAATTTCGCTTGTAAAAGATGCGACCACAAAATTTACAACTTTATACTCTCTGGCTTATAATTGTTGTTCTGGAGCAACCAATTCTATATGCGCTGATTTGAAGTCAAATATAGAAGCAACGCCCGTGATGCCACAAACAAGCGAATAAAATGTTCCAAGTTTTTTAAGCATTAGCAAGCCCTCACACACGTTTAAACTCTGACCCATACTTTTAGAGGGAATAGAGGGAGGCTTAGCCGTTATTGCAACAAGCTTGCATTTAAATCTTGCGAGACGTTACAATGTGATGTAGATCACCCCAATAGGATTAGGTTTATTGAGGGTCTGCATAGGTAGGAAAAATGTTGTTTTTAAAAAATGAATCTCTGGAAAATAACTTATCAAATGATCCAGAGACAAAAAATAGTACACCTTGCCTGAAGTCTGCTAGACCCACCCCACCCATTGATGGAGTTGGAGCGTTTCTTTCGGGTCTTTGTGTTGCACACTGTCTCTTAATTCCATTTTTTGCCAGCACAATCCCTTTAAGCCACGCTATGATGGGTGGAAATCATTCCCACAATTACTTCCACTGGTTCATGGCTGTTTTAATTGTACCCATCGGCTTGAGTGCTTTTTTACAAGGGTATAAAACTCACCATTCAAAAGGACCGCTTTTTATCGGAAGCACTGGAATTCTATTTTTGCTTTTGGGTGTTATTTTAACTGCACACGCGGAAAGCGCCAACCTCTACCTAACCCTTTTTGGCAGCGTTCTACTTATAATTGCCCATGGCATCAACTGGAAGCTAGGCGGCCTTAAACAAGCTTCTTGTTCCCATCCACATTAAGGGCATAAAAATCAAATTTAAACCACTCAAGGATCAAGCGGCACGAGAGGAAGTAGACTTGGAGGGAGTAAACGCATTTTGACCATTTTTTGCTAAAATTTTGCTGGAGATTTTTTCCACAAATTTTAAGACTTGATCCATATTTGCCGGTTTTTCTCCAGCACAAACCAGGAGCCCCACCAAATGTTGATCCACTAAAAGTGGTACAGCAGTCACATGGGGAGGAATGGTATTAAGCCCCCACTGCTTAAAAAATTGAACGTTGCTGGGGCTTTCCACAACGTGTCCGTGGTAGGGCATTTTAGTGCGAGCCACAATACGAAACAAACTGGGATTTTCTAAATCCACAGGAGAAATAGTCGTGGCTAACTGTGCAGAAATTTCCCATTTATAGGGCAAAAGTGTATTTTCCTTTTTAAACAAATACCATGAATACCTAAAATATAGTTTCAGCTGCTGAAAGCACCAAGCAATAACTTCATTTTCATTTTTTGCAAGTTCAAAGGACGAAGGAGCCAATCGGTCAGAATCAATGGGACCATCACCAGAAACCACAGAGGGTTCATTGACACTTACATTAAGAGATGAATTTACATTAACGGGCGCAGGGACGGGCGATTCAACAAGCGTACTGAGCCCTTCAGGCGAAGGGGTCTTTTTAAGCTGTGAAGGAACTGAAAGTTTAAACTCTACAGAATCTCCAGGCGGTTGGGGTGTGGGTGGATTGGGTGACTCCGATTTCTTTATCGGCTCACTGGCTCTTATTGGATTATTTTTATTCAAACTGGGAATATTGAGCGTGAAGGGGGCCTCTGCCATTGATGTTACTGATTCTATTGAGTCCGGTTCATTTACAGTATTTGAGTTGACTCGGCTTTGAGTCATAGTCACGGGTGGAGGGAGCTTTATGGTCACTTCAGAGCTTATTACCGGAGGAGGTTGAGAAACAACAACAGGTCGCTCTAAAACAGACTCCCTTCCCATGGAAACCGACACTTGGTTCTGGTTTTGATCCTGGTTCTGGTTCTGGTTCTGGTTCTGATCCTGACTGTTCAGTAATTGCCATAATTTTTTTAAATCACCCGAAGTGGCCAACACATATTGCACTGGAAAGCTCCAGTGGGATTCTTCAGGAGGCTCCACAGTGGCTATAAACACCACCCCATCCCACTGACTCAATGGAATCATAGCTACACTCCAGTTCGCTACTGATTTTATTTGTTGCCAGAATGAAAAGTTATAAGCTTGAGCAAAGTATTCAGATCGAAGCATTGGCAAACCAAAAAAATCCATGGCCCAAGAAAAATAATCATGGGACCTGATAAGTCCACGATCTAAACACCAAAAAGTGATAGACTCTTGTTTGGGGGCTTCTAGAGCCCATTTGTGAAAGGTACTGGGCTCAATATAAAGTGCCTGCACCCAAGGTTTTAAAGTTCTCATTCTTTAGATTTTTCGGTTGGTTATCGCAATTTCTATATCGAAATTTAATTCCCTAGACGAATCGCAGGGAAGGACTAAAGGGAAATTTCGTCAGCAATTTTTCAAACTCTACTTAAATCCATGTTATTTGATAAATTGCAGCTAACACAGGATTCCTAAATAGGTTCAAAAGACACGACCAAGTCCTATTGCTATCTTTTCTGACTTATTTAAAAATAAACTATGTTGCGAAGTACCATTAAAGAGATTTGCTTTTATCTAGGGCTTCTAGGGTTCATTTATGTTCTCATCTACGGTATGAATTTAAAAGCTCTAGAAGTGAAAGATTCCGTTCACCAAAGCGATAGTCTTGAACAAAAGAATTTAAAATTCTGGGACGAACCTGAAAAAGTGGACGAACCTGAAGTAAAACAAGAGTCAAAAACAAAGATTCCAGAAGAGCTCAGCAGTTTAATTGAAAAGGATGAACCCGTCGTTTTTTTACCAGAGCTCTTTATGGAAAAACCCAAAATCCTTCAAGAACAGAAAGTAGAATCACAAAAAAAAATACTGATGGATAAGGACAACCCACTTTACATCCCTTTATTTTTTGACCCAGAAAAAAATGGAATTAATTATGCCCATCAAGAAATTGAATACGACCTCACCGATCCACTGATTTTAAGGATTGGTCCTCTTTCTGTAACAGCAGCGGGGATTTCGTTAAGAATGTCACGGGAGAATGGTGAATTTTTTGATTTTGAATTTGCTTTAGATTTGAAAAAAAAATTTGCCAATATGTATATGCTCAGTTTTCAATGGCCTTTGGATTTAATTCCTGAGGGCAATATTGAATTTCTCAACGATCACGGAACGGTTCTATGGCGCCACAATGTAACAGAAAATAAAATTTCCCAATGGCACGCCTTTGTAAATTCAAAACAAAAAACTGCTATGGTTTCAAACCCCAGAAAAAATAATCATCACAAGCACAGACTGAATATAACAGGGCATAACTTAAGCTCATTTGGTTTTTTTGGAAAAGATATATTTTATATCCCTTTCTGGAAAATCAAAGAACCCTTTCGCTTTTGTATTTCAAAAGAATCAATCGAGGGTCGAATTGCTTTATGCTCCAAACGTTACCATTTTATTCGTAAAGGAGGCAGATTTTGGGCCCTGACTGAAAACAAAATCGTGCAACCTAAAGTCACTGTAAATGATCGAACAGTGACACGAAAAGGATCGGCACTATTCGTAGACGAAAATAAATCCATAAAATTTTCCGCCATGATGGGAAACGGCTCTTATTTTGAGTTTGTTTCAAGACCAAAAAAAATAAATATTGTTGACATGGTACTTAATGAAAAATCCAATGAGATTGAGATCATTGGTTACGATTTACCACCACTTGGACCCATTTCACCCATTGAACGTATCGCCAGCGATCCATTGGATTTCCTCAATTTTGCACCAACAATCGGTGATTTTCGGCAATTTTGGAAAGCCATTATTCCCGTCGGTGGTAACCTTTTCCTAAGAGGGAATGGTGGAGCCCCATTTAAACAACCTTTTGTCTACGCCAAACTTCCTCGAAAAACCATTCGCCCCAGAATTCTTTTAAAATCTCCCAAAGCCACTTACTCTCGCACCGTCAGACTCAAAGGGGAAATAACAGAGGCGGTTACCATATCGTCCTCGCAACAAGTCGCCCATAACATCTCACCAAGAACTTTTACATGGGATTTCCTCGCTCAAAAACCAGGGGCCATGAATTCCGCTCGATTAGAAGTCTTTGATGGAAAACAAAAACTCTATGCTTTCCATGAAATTTACCGTGGATTCCCAAGGGATCTCAGTTTGCGAACCACAGGTGTTCTAACCAATAATTTAGAAGTTGTCGTTCTGGGGGAAATTTCAGGCCAATGGTGGTTTGAAAAAATCTTAGGTTGGAACAATGAATGGCTCAGTCTGCAAAGATGGGGTGTCAGCGGAAAATACTTTAAAGCTATTGCAGGATTTGGCGGTGGCGCGAATGGACAATCGATTATAAATCTAGATGTAAATACTTATGATTTAAAATATCGACTTTCTCCAGGGATATGGGGTCGAGACCCTACCTTAGGAATTATGGCTAATTACCAAACTGTAACTATCGAAAAATATCAAGCCTCTATGGGAGGTGCGGGTGTTTTTTGGGCTCGTTCTTTACCAAAGTTCTTTGATCAAATCTTTAACATTGTTCCATTTATGAGATATCCTAAGTGGGTGGACGTGGAGAGTATTTTTTATTTCATGCCCGGCTCTTCACATACCAGACTTGGAATCAACTCAGCGATCAATTTTCATGGTAAAGTCATGTGGACCCCTCAGTTTTTTGGCGAAGGTGGATTTGGTTTTAAGTTGTTTCAATTCGATGACTTAACAAAAAACAAATCCGTTGGTTTGGCGGTCGCTTATGGGACCATTGGCGTGGGTTACAACTTCTAGAATCCACCATCTAACACTTTCATTGGGTACGAAAAACAAGCTCTGTACTTCTTATTTTTTCTTATGGTTCAATTTTTCTTATTTCTGAGTGCCAGCACAGTAGTTTATGAGAGCCGATGCGACTGAAGCAACAGCTCCAAATTGACTCCTACTGAGGACCATATTTATTAAAAATCATTGTACGGTAAGCCAGATCCGCCAGAGCGCCATAGTTTAGTTTCTCCAAGTCAGAGGCGCGCTTTTTTGGGTCCTTCGAGACAGGTGAACCAAGCAATTGATTCAATGTCATTCCATTCAAATTTTCATAACTTGCACGTCGAGCCGCCACATTTCCATATCTCCAGTTCCCCATAAGTTCGTACAAACTGAGCTTTACTTCTCCAGCTTCTCCTGAAGAAGCCTCTTTTTTTATAACGACTTGGGTCAATATCAGTTGGGAGTTTACCTCGGGAGCCTCTAAAATTTTGAAGTAAAATTCCTGAAGCCCTTTAGTCAAGTCTGGATTGTCACTCAACACGCCTTCACAGCTTTCAGAATTATAATTAGACAGATGTTTGGAGCAGAAATTTATGATCCGAATCAAAGAATCAGAATTGATGAATTTTAATTTCTCATTAATTTGATCGCCTTGTTGTAAATGAATTCCAAGACCTGTCATTAGGGCAACAATCCCTAAAATGGTTTGTAGAGTAAGCGTGCTCAGCAGAACCAACCCTCTCTGGTTATTCAATAAAAATTTAAAATAATTTTTTTTCTCCATTTTTTTCACTCCTTTTGATTTTTTCCTCTGTCCTCTTAAAATCTATTCGAGAAGGCTGTATCAATTATTCCCCCGCTCTTAACAGAATCAAAAGCGTTCTGACCAGGCCTAAATAATTCATTGTAAATTTGAAATAATTTCTTTTAATTTTTTTTTAAAAAAGATGATTTAAGTGCTTTCCAAAAACTTTTTAGAACTATTGCATCTACATATCTATAATGAGCCGATGCTAGCTGCGAACAGTGAACAGTGCTAGCTCCAAACAGGCTCAGGAGTCCTATCCATTATTTAATTTCATCAATGGTATAAGGAACTTCAGGTTTTATTAAATACCCAACTATGCTAGAGTATCCTGTCCTAGGGCTGAGTCAGTAAAGCTGCCACTAAGCGGCGGTTACGTCTTGGGTTTTTGGACTGTCGTTTCGGGGGGATAACGTGAGTGAGGAAGGGCAACACTTTTTAAATCGTGAATTGGGATGGTTGAAGTTTAATCACCGAGTACTTTTTCAAGCCAAGGATCACCGACTTCCACTCTTGGAACGCATTAAGTTTCTTAATATTTTCAACACTAACTTTGATGAATTTTTTATGAAAAGAGTGGGTGGGTTACAAAGACAGTATTTTGTCCAGGTCCCCACATCCTCCATAGACGGTTTAAACCCAGAAGACCAACTCCGACTCATTCGAAAAAATGTTCTGATTTTAAATGACGAAATGAGTGACCTCTTACAAAGAGATCTATTGCCTCAACTGAAAATGCACAATATTCACTTACTCCACTGGCACTCACTATCTGAAAATGAGCAACGTTGGGCCCACCATTTTTTTAGAGACAAAATTTTTCCTGTCCTAACCCCAATGGCCGTTGATTTGGGACACCCCTTTCCTCTAATTTCCAATCTCTCCATGTCATTAGCTGTTTCATTGCAAAATCCTGGAGATGAAGATTTACTTTTTGCTCGCATTAAAATTCCGGACATCTTCCCCGTCTGGTTACGCATACCCAACACTCCTCCCGGCGAAGAAAAATTTATCAGCTGTTCCGAGTTGATCCAACAGCATCTGAGCGAATTATTTCCACGTATGACTATTAAAAATGTCATGGCTTTTAGAGTGACCCGAAACTTAGATATCGATGCGGCAGAGGACGAGGAAGGAGCTGAAGATTTATTGGAGTTGATTGAAGAAGAAGTTCGCCAACGTCGATTTGCTGAAGTGGTTCGCTTGGAGTATGGGCCGGATGCTGACCCGTGGCTTCTTCAGTTTCTCACCGACGAACTAGAGTTAGGTCCAGAGGATGTTTATGTTTATCCCCTTCCTTTAGAATATAAAAATTTAAATGAAGTCAGTGGACTGAACATAGCCTCACTTAAATTTAAACCTTGGAATCCCATCACCTTACCCGTCCTAGCCGATGAGAGCGTTAATATTTTCAATATTATTAAAGCCAATGATATTTTGGTTCATCACCCCTATGACAGTTTCACCACAAGTGTCGAAAGATTTATACAAACCGCGGCTCAGGATCCGCAAGTCCTTGCCATAAAGATGACTTTGTACCGTACCAGTGAACAAAGCCCCATTGTTCATTCTCTTATACGAGCTGCCGAATCGGGAAAACAAGTGGTTTGCATTGTCGAACTCAAAGCTCGCATGGATGAGGAAAGAAATATTTATTGGGCCCATGCCATGGAAAGAGCAGGAATCCATGTAGTGTACGGGATCCTAGGCCTTAAGACCCATGCCAAAATTGCTCTTGTCGTGCGCCATGAAAAAGATGAGTACCGTAGCTATGTCCATATTGGAACGGGTAATTATCATCCTCAAACTGCAAAAGTTTATACAGACATGGGACTGCTTACTTCGAGAAATGAACTCACAAATGAGGTGGTAGAACTGTTTCACTATTTAACCGGACGTTCGCTTAAAACAGACTACCAACACCTGTTGATTGCCCCAGTGAACTTAAAACAATCCTTGCTTAGTTTGATCGCAAAAGAAGCTGAAAATGCACAACAGGGTTTACCTTCTGGGATGATAATTAAAGTTAATAATCTGGAGGATCGTACGTTGATTGAAGCCCTTTATCGTGCTTCGCAACTGGGTGTAAAAATTCAACTTATCGTCAGAGGTTTTTCCTGTTTGCGACCCCAAGTAAAGGATCTCTCTGAAAACATCAGTCTAATTTCAATCATTGGACCGTTCCTTGAACACTCCAGAATTTATTATTTTAGAAATGGGCAAAATAATGAAATTGAAGGTCGTTTTTTCATTGGTTCAGCGGACTGGATGAATCGAAATCTCTTAGGACGTTTGGAGGTCGTTTGCCCAGTAGAAGATCGACTAGGAAAAGAAAAAATCTGGGAAACTCTTCAGCTCATGTTAAAAGATCAAAGGTTAGCTTGGGATATGGGAGCCGAGGGAAACTATATTCAAAGAAAACCACAAAATGTAGAGGAAGAAATTGGCAGTCAGGATATTTTGGGGGAAAAAGCTCGGTTTCGCAGTCAAATATTTAAAACGACCGATACGGGACCAGGAGCAAAAACTTAGAACCTGTTCCGAAGAACTCCAGATCATTATTTTTTTCACATGGTGGCTTGTTCTCTTTTTTACTTTATGAAAGTATAGATCAATGAATGCAAGTCGAAAAAAAGTTGCGATTCTTTTTGGTGGAAAGTCCGGTGAACACGAAATCAGTATAATTTCTGCTCTGTCTGTATTCTCTTCTCTGGATAAAAATAAATATCAAGCTGTACTCATTGGCATAGATAAAAAGGGAAGATGGGTATTACCCCAGTCAGATAAAATTTTATCTTTAAAGGATAGTCCTAGGGAAATTTTTTTAGAAAATGAAAGTAACACCCTTGGAGTTGCCCCCTTCTCCAGTAATCAACCTTTTTTTTTAAAAAATAATAATCCTGCACTACAAGCCACTCTCAACAACATTGAGGTTTTATTTCCTGTACTCCATGGCACACAAGGTGAAGACGGCACGATGCAAGGCCTACTTGAATTAATCGACTTGCCTTATGTGGGTTCAGGTGTCCTGGGTTCAGCACTAGGAATGGACAAAGACATTTCACGACAACTTTTAAAGTCAGCTGGAATCCCCTGTGTTCCCACCAAAGTTATTTACCACGATGAATTCAGTTCCCATCCTATTCAAGTGATAGATCTTTTGGTAAAGGATTTTGGATTTCCTGTCTTTATAAAGCCAGCGAACTCTGGTTCTTCTGTTGGCGTCCACAAAATCAAAAACAAAGCGGAATATCAAAAGAAATTATCTAACTCTTTTCTCTATGACTACAAAGTATTAGTAGAAAAAGCGATTGTGGCTCGAGAAATTGAGTGTTCCGTATTAGGAAATAGCAATCCTCAAGCTAGCCCCTTGGGTGAAATTGTTCCCCAGCATGAGTTTTACAGTTATGAGGCAAAATATTTGGATGAAAATGGCGCTAAACTTATTGTTCCAGTGATGGACTTGGAACCTGAAATCATCACTAAAATAAAAAACTACGCTCTGCAAGCATTCCAACTACTGCAATGTTCGGGCTTGGCACGGGTGGATTTTTTCTTGGACAAAAATTCAAATGAAATTTATTTAAATGAAATCAACACCCTGCCTGGATTTACAAAAATCAGTATGTATCCCAAACTGTGGGAAGTCGCCGGCCTGACCTATCCCGACCTTCTTGATCGCCTCATTCAATTGGCGTATGAAAGGCACCAAATGAAGTCTGCTTTAAAAACGACTTACCAACCCAACACCTAGTCACTTAAAACCAAGACCCAGATCTGAGCCTCACCTGAAAAAGTCTTTTACTTAGTCAATTTGAATCATTGGTTATGAAGACTAGATTTTTGACTTCAAGGCCTCTACGGTCTTTAGCACAACAGATTCATTGGATTTTAATAACTTTATTTGTTTGAATAATTCAATTAAGACCCTTCTATCCTCAATACCAGAAGTGAAGTTTTTCAAACCCTCGGTCTTATTTTTAATTTGCAGGTGATCATTTAAAATCCACTGAATATAGCGCAAGGCCCGGTCAATGAGTTTCCCGTTTGTGGGGTTCACATAGGTCATCACATTGCTGGTGTAGCGATTCAATCGACCCATAACCAATGTGGAATGAATATTTAGATACATTTTCAAAATAAGATGATGAGAAAGAACCCCCAAATCGGGAAGAGGCAAAGTCAAATCATAAGAATTTATTCGAAATCGAATTTTATTTTTCAAAAGAGAACTGTAATCAATCGAAAACAAAGCATGACTCGAATGAGGTAAAACCCTTTTTCTATAGGTGAGCGCCTTATGACTAAAATCAAATCCATAAAGATAGTCCAGTGAGGTTTTGTTATTGATTTCAGGCCAGTTTAAAACCCGAGGGGAACGATGCAATAATTGTGTCCATGCTGATTCCGTTGTTAAGGCCCCAGGAAACATGATGTAAGAGAGCGAATGCAGAGGACGCTCGAGGTATTGATTGTTAAATGGGGGCAAACTGAATGTGGGCGATCGCTCCGTTGTGTCCGTAAAGACAGTAACTCCCAGATCCCCCACAGAATATATTATATAATTATTGTTTGTATAAGTATTCGCCTCTTCAAGAATCAGATCGACAAAAGGTCGAAAATCCAATGCCTTATAAAAAGAAACAAAGACTTCCAGCCAACGACGAATCCCGGAAGGATTTTGCCAAAAACTAAAAGCAACGCCAAGTGCCATTTCCAAAATGGTGCTCGCTTGCATACGCGTGCTACCTGAAAGAGCCATGGGCCCCACGTAAAAACTTAAACTTTTGATCTTTGAATTTTGAAAAACCCGTTCGGATCGGCTCACAGTTTTTTGCAAAAGATCTTTCGGATTGCAAAATAAAAAAAACACTTGATCCCTTGAAATCGCTTGCTGCGCAGCCCATTCTGCGGCCCCAATGACAAAAGGAGTTTCCCCACCTTCCGTAACCGCAATCAACGTGTCCTCAGGGGTGTAGCCCAGCTCCTTCAGTTGTCGAGCTCCGTAGTCGGCATGATCTTCAAACCCCTCCAAAGAGTGGACCAAAGCCACATCACCTCCGGCCATGAACGCAACGACTCGATTTAAATAATTTTCATTTTTTTTTCGATTTTCACTAGAACTATGAAGTTCATTTTTTCGCCAGAGATACTCTAAACACAAGGCCAATCGTCCTGTGGCGCCACACCCGCAAATGAAGACTTTTTTTCCAGCCACCAAGGTTTTTTGTATGGCCTTAGAAATTAAAGTAATTTTCTGCTCATAATTAGGACTTAAGTCAAGTGCATCACAATCCACTTCCTGCAACAAATTCACTGCCTTTGACAGATCTGCATGAGCCCAATGGGAAAGCTCCATGGTTTTTCCATGTCTAGCCTCTGTAGGCAATCCTCCTAATTTGTAAAGGTGTGATTGCGATATAAATTCTTGAGCTAACTTTTCAGCTGTTTCAGAATCATTCAATTCTTTAGACATTTTTTATTCTAAACACAGTTAAACTCAAACTACATTGAAAAAAAATTTAATTCTGTACCGATGATAAAATATTTTTCGACGCTAGTGTTGATAATAGCAGTACTGGTCAAGAGTTGACTAAAATGAATCCTCAGGCCCAAAAATGGGTGGGTGACTTCCTCCTCTTATCACCACATACAATACCGGGTTGTTCTGATTCCAGCTTAACAAAAAATCTACTCCAACCCAAACCTTTGACTCATTTTGAATGGGGCTTGTTGCAACTAGGATTGGAGATTGGATATTTACAAGTTTTTGTAAAAACTCAATAAGGGGGAATCCATTTGAGGGGAAAGATTGTTTCACCCGTTCAATTACATTCCTGATTCCCTCAATAGAAACCATATAACTTCTTGAAACTAAACCCACACGTCTTTGCGGTGAATAAGGGTTCATTTGCTTATATAATAAATCAAGATGACGAATAAAACGCCAATCCACATCCTTTCCCAAGTAAATCAGGAATTGAAGTATACTTAATCTATTTATATCTTCAATAGAGTTATTTGGTTGAAAGGTTCTATTCGCATCCGCCAATACGGCATAAATAAAATTATTAATTCCTTCAAATCCCTGAACATTATAACTTACTGCAAATAACCCTTCCCCATCATCAAAAGCTGGTAAGTAAAGACTTTCCTGCTGCTCTAAAACCGTAAGAATCCCCTTTACACGAGAGACCAATGCCACTGGTGACATATTGCCATGTATAATTCTTCCTTTAGAATCCACTATGGCAGCCCCTTGAGGTATTCCTGCTGCTGCAGATCTTACCTCTAAAATAGTATGAGAAAGCACCCGGTCGGAAACACTCCTTAATATCTGGAGCATCTCCTTAGTTGGAGTCAACCTCTCGCCACTTGAACCCTTATCAAGATGCATAAGCCTAAGCAGAATAGCGAAACAATATTGAGACCCCAGGGGTAAAACTTGAGCCAACCCCAGTTGAGGAAAAAATAATAAATTAAAACCAAAAAATATCTTTAGTATGAGTTTAGATAAATTAAATTTACATTTTCTTATTTCAATATGAATTTTCATCTAATTTCCCCGTCACAGGCCCTTAGAGTTGGGATGGAGCCAAAAACTCTCACGAACCAATAAGAAAGCCCTTAAAATAATTTGAAACGAACCCATACACAATGACTGGAGTTTTTTCAATTTCATAACACCAAATTCAAATTATTATAAGAACCGATTCGGAGATGAAGTTGCTAGAAAAAAACTTCCGCCCAATTACAGTACTTGCTGGCAACGATATTTTCAGTCGATATCATTAATTATGGATTTGGATTGAAACACCCTTCAAGTTGGAAGAGGTGGTAATTAACGTCTTCGAATCAGCATTAAGTTGGCGATGGTGATAACCAAAGCCAAGGGTTAAATTTTTAACCCCTAGCAACTGATTCTTTTCAGAATAAGTAATGATCTCCTTAAGACTCTCTCTTAATTCAAATTGATGAGACCAAACCTTCCATCTAGTTTTAATATGACCCAAATAAGTCCACTTTACCTTGTGTAAAGTCAGAGTTAATTCATCAAATATCTGTACTTCCTGGGGGGTATTTACTTCTTTGTGCTTTAATAAAGCCAAATAATTATAAAATACCGTTTTGGGAATAACAATTCCATTGAATTCAATTTCTTTTCGACTCACTTTTCCAAATTGAACAGTTGTTATTTTTAAAAACTTTCCAGCCACTTGAACGGTGGTTACTTTTTCTCCTTTTGACATTACCCCTTCCGTTATCTTACATTTTTTTAGACCCCAACTTGTAAAAGCCTCAGACAAAACCTTCACTTCCAATCGCTCAAATCGAAAATCCATTTCAGATTTCAGTGGATTGTCCGTACCCTTGTTAGATTGAATTACCACTCCTGCCATTTGCAAACCTCGGTATAATTTATAATGATTTTCAGCAAATGACCGTGTTGCAAAAAACTGCAGAAAGAATAGAAAGGCTTGCAATATCCAACGCAAAATAACGTTCCCCCATTTTTTAAACTTCTAAAGTCCTCCAGTTGATCCCAACCATAAATCAATTATAACGCCTTCCTGAACTTGTTTTTCATTATTGTTTGCATTCTTGTTTACATTATTGTTTGCGTTCTTATTTCTTGAAAATTTAAAAGTCGATTTTTGTCTGTATTCGGCGCGGTCACCAAATTTTTTGGTTTCATTTTCATATTTCAAACTAATGGATTCAACTCCCATAGTTCCGAGGGAAAACAGTTCTTCCTTTTGTGACACACCATCGGCGTTTTTATCATACCAAAGTTTAAGTTTGGAAAACATTGGGTCTTTCTGATCAATCACTTTGTCTTTATTCGAATCGAAAGAAGCAAGATTTTCAAATCCATTTCTAAAACCATCCCGATCACCAAAAAGTTCGCCCCCCCCATCTATTTTCCCATTTGAATTCTTGTCGTAAACTAAAAAATAAGCTTCTGAACCTTTTTCTGGCCAATAAATATTATTTGATTGATTCTCAATCAGCTGAAATTTTGAATTCACGGTAAAGTTTGGAAATTTGTTTTTAAAAAAAAGTACTAACGGAGAGTAAAAACCTCCGCAAAACCCACTGTACTGCACCCCTGCCGCCTGACCCAACGAGGCCGCCCCAGGAAAATCGACTGATATATCAACACTTCCTGTATCATTGGAAATATACCAGTTTACTCGGGAGCTTAAAGGTCCGTTAAAGCCAACAAACTCCCCAGGTTCATATTTGACGGGGAAGGGTCTACCTGCTGTCGCAAAACTAGCCCTTAACATATTCATTTCGTCGGTTGGTATGGGCCCTTGAATAAAACGAACTCCAGAAAGAGTTAAGCTTTTTTCCGACAAATTTTCCACTTCTCCAGCTAAAGTGAGTGTCACCAATTTTAAGTGGGGCACTAACAACTGAATGGTATTTTCATAGGCTCTAATTCTAACCCCGTTTGCAGGTTCAATCACTTTAATCAGCTTGTTCATATCAGAAGCTGTATAAATCCATTGACTAGGTCTTTTTAAAAACTCGGCTGGAAATCTAAACTTATGTGTTTGCACGTTTCCTGATGAATTATAAAGATCTAGTAAAACTGTCACCATACTGAATTCACTCACTGGATTGACCACACTTCTAAGATTGGTTGCAAAACAACCCAAGTGCATATTAATTCGCGTGTAGGCAGTGGCCATAGCAGTCACCATGGAATCCACAACCACATTTTCTAAAGTGGTGGGAACCGTGGGAGTTGAAGTAAATCCCACGACTTCAGTAGGGCTATCCCCATAGGATGGGTTTAAAATCAAAAAACCCATAAAAACTAAGAAAAAAAGTTTTTTTTTGCCTAGCATAGTTCAACGTCCTTTTATCAATATTTAGATACAGTTACTTGAATCACAGGGCGAGAGATCGACTCCCTTTTAAAAACAATTTCTTTAATATCTGGGGCAATTAATGTATCGACTGAATTAGAGTTCGTATAACGAAAAAAATGTAAGTCATATCGAGATGTGGTTTGATTTAAAACAAGGGATATTTTTACTAACTCTATTGCTTGAATCAAAACCAAAGGCGATCCACCTCCCACGGCCGGAATATTTCTGAAGAAGGCATCGGCTGAAAGTATCGGATCCCCAGTTGCAGGATGCTTAGTGTAAAATCTATTCTGTAAATCAGTATCCGAAATCAACTCATTATTTACAATTTTTCCAACAAAACTATATTCTCTGGGTGGAGTAAACATATTTACCGTACCTGCAACAGAAACAAATCTCATTTGAATGGGAACTCTTAGTAAAAAGAGATTGTTAGATTGCCATAATTCAGGATATTTAGAACTTAATATATTGCCTTGATTAATTCCTACATAAGTTAAGGGTGATGAACGTTCCATCGTCGGGTCCGGCGTAACAGCGGCATAGGCTGACATGGGGGAATAATGAATAAGTTCAAATTGAGCACGATTATAAACTGCAAAAGTAAAATCCAATCGTCTTGATTGTTCTGACAAAGTTAATTTTCTTAAAACCTCGTTAGGTTCTGCTCCTTCCGTAGATACATCAGAAAAATACTCAAAAAACTCCCGATTGTAGTCATCTAAATTATTTTTGACTAAATTAAATGAAGGAGCGGCATCATTAAGCACTTTGTTAATCAGCATCACACTGATCGCTAAATCAGTTTCACCTTCAGTTTTTTTTATGGTTTTGTTGGTTAGCAGACTAATATCCCCCAAAAAGGAAGCTGTACTTAAAATAAAAAAAACAAACATGCTCACTGCAATCATTATTTCAATTAAAGTGAATCCATAATTATTTGGTTGCAAATTATTTTTCATTGCTTAAGTCCTATAATCATTTGAAATTGTTCCACTCCTGGAATAACAACTGAGTCACAAGTGGCTGAAGATTGAGCGGTTTCTTCCGGGTGATACACTCGAAATGTTGCCAAATACACTCCTCTCAATGTCGGAATGGGAAAAGGTTGAATCACGTAACCAATTCTCCCTTTACACCAATCACAATCTGCTAGGTTGTAAACTGTGTTTTTATCCCAAGCCAGTGGAAGTCTAGCTGTTGCCAATTCGGAACAAGCATAGGACTCTCTGGAATCAAAATGAACCTTAAACAATTTTGGATTTGAAAGAATCGAGCTCGCCAAACTGTTGAGTTGCAAAGAACTGGATCTTTTGATTGTGACAGATTGAACCACTCTTTTTGATTGAAGCACCAAAATGCTGGAACCAGAAAGAACCAGAGTCAAAAGCCCAATGGCCACTACCAGTTCTATCATTGTCATTCCACTTCTAGCTTTGGTTAAACTCATAAATATTCCTGCCTTCTTAATTCCACAATCTGATAACGCAGGACTCGATTCTTACACTTTTGCTGGGCACCAAGCAGTCCACAGTCAGGATCCATCAAGGTCCACTTGAATGGATCCGCTTTTGACCTCAGTGAACCCGGATTGCATTTAAATAGATAACTCGCGCGGGCTACAGAGGGATAAGGATGCCACAAAGGAACTTCGGGACTATCACAACTATCATTTGAACCAGTCGATAAAATACCCGCAGCTCTTAATTCATAAACGGCACTGGGATGGTAAATATTACTCCAACGCACCCCTTGCGATATAACAGTTGGTGGAACACTCATTTTACCCACAATAAAAGTACCAATAATTCTTAAAGGGCTTACTCTTCCATCTTCAAAAATTAAATTTCGACAGGCAAAAAAACCTACCACAAAATTGGCTGTTTTTCGGATTCTACAGGTTTCATAAATTGAACTAACAACAAAAGTGGGCTTCGTGTTGCTATTAAACAAGGAAGTAGTATCATCAATTAGCAATGTTCCTGGATTCACACCAAAATTTGGTGCAACTCCTTCTTCAGTAAACCCCCAAGAACGAAAGGTTTGTGTTAGAAAACTTGTTGAGGACCAATTTGCTGCAGCAAAAGAAGGAAACATGGCTGTCCCCGTTGGGGGCGAGTTGCATTCTGCATCAAATGCAACCAAATCCATATTTAAAGGTGCCGTAGTACTATCATAAACCACACAGGATGAATCCATATTTGCGCAGGTAAAATAACCATTCAAACCTGGCGCTGTCGAATCTCGTTTCAACAAAAATCTTCTGTCAGTACCTCCTGATGGACGAGCAAAAGAAAATCCATTTTGTTTATATTTTTTCATAACCGGATGCCAGGCAAACTTTGAATAACACCGATAAGTCGTGCCACCTGAAACATAAATATCATTACGATAACCATTGGATTGGACAGGACACTCCTCAGAACTTAATGTATCTCCAGGTCCCCCTTTAACTCGATTGGATTTTATGTTTACGTTATCAGTAATATAGGCCACATCAAATGCTTGAATTTTTATATCAATAGACCCTTCTAGACTGGTGGTAACGTTTGAACCATTCAAGGTGACTGCATAAGGAATGATATTAAATTTTTCTTGTTTTATTAATTCAACTTTAATTTTTACACTTTGGGGTTGAACATGACCTCCCAATACCACCGGGGTTGTTGTAATAACAATTTCTGCAGTGCTATCAGAAGGATTCATGGGAATTTTAAGAATACTATTACGGGCCAAATCTACTGAAACAGATGCTGCAGGTCTTTGACTCCAACCATTAAGGGAAATTTGAGCTCTCATAATAGGACGTTGGTCCTCAACAGAAGGTGCATTGTAAGTCAGACTAGGATTTAGCTCTCCTGGGGAATAAACACTTCGTTGATTTACTGCACCCACATTACCCTGAGCGTAAAAATTATCTAATGAACCCAGATCTGCCAAAAAAGTATAAGTAGAATTAATATTAGAACCCGTTGTTGCTACCGATTCACTTGAATTGACAGAATCATATTTAATGAAGAGCTGTGTATCACGAGTCAAAGACAGGTCCACTCTGGCATTATTTCTTCTTAAACAAAGGTTTACGTTATTATAATTAGGCGGAGTGACGTTCTGAATTCCTGCAAAAACTTTAAGTCCGGCATCTGCCTCTGGATCAAAAATAACACCATTTAAAAACCCTCCAAAAACTTTGGATTGAGAATAATAACGATCATTTAAAGATCCAGAGCTCAGGGGTGCAGAAAATCCCCCCGTATTCCCTCTTTGCTGCAAAATGGAACCACCGCCAACTATGACTTTGTCTGCGAAGGTCACTGAGGTAAACCCTGGAGCATCTTCAGTGGGAATAAAAATATTTCCATTCACAAACACAGGGCTCGCGAAATGAATTCCGCTATCAGTACCATTAACAGAAGGCGGTATATAAACATCTCCTGGGTTAGCTTGATTTAGACCTGGGGCAGGCCTATCTAAATATAAATCATTTGCAATCATTAAGGCATTTGTACTGATTTCCCTTGGAAAAACCATAATCGTTGATACCACAGTAACAATATTGCTTTGAAGATTTAGAATAGGAGACACTGTATCCAAATCAACCTTAACCTGAAGTGTCACTTCTTTTCCCTTAGCTAAACCATCATCTATTCGTGTAATAGAGAAGTGCATGATAAAATCTTGATCCATATTTTTAAATCCAGTCACTGCATAGTAAAGTGGATGTCCAGGTACAATATTTGCGAAAGTCAAAGTAGAATTAATTGATTTAATCCTCACATTTGAAATATTTCCCCCATAATCAATTGCGGGCATACCGGCCTCGATAGTTCGCAAAGCTTCATCGGACAAGAGCAGTCGCTCGACATTATTTATATCTGTTAACAAACAGCTACTATTAACAGTCCAAGAACTGGTAAAACACCAACGATTTCGCACTCCGTTTATAGTATAATCCACTGCTGAGTTCATCAGGGCACGAATCGTAATTGCATGTTTCGTTTTTAAATTCATTATTGTAAGAGAGTTTACATAACTCCAAAGTGATGTAGTTAAGGTCATTCCCACAAATGCAAGCACTGAAACAACGACCAAAGCATTTCCTCTGCGGTTTAAGTCTTTAATTAAATTGGTAAATGAAAATCTCAAACATGCTCCTTTCTAAACTGGAAAAAATAATGAATTTAAATCAATTTCCATCCCCATCGCCACCAACATCACCACCACCACCAAATCCAAAAAACCCGCCACCACCACCACCAGACCCGCTTCTGCGGTCAGCATAATAATAGTCTCCATTATATCCTCGACAAGAACCTTCTGAACTCCACTGGCATACATTTTGACCGCTTAAACAGACGGTCTCGCTCCTATAAGCTGAAGTGTAAAAACCACTTACCAAATTACCGCCTATACAATTGGGTTGATTAAAGTTTTGAACCAACACCGTCTCGCACGAACCGCCACTCTGGATGAAATTTCCATACCCATTGCAACTATAAGAAAGACTCCCTCGCCAAAC
>JAIBAM010000021.1 GCA_019695175.1 Bdellovibrionales bacterium | reverse complement strand
AAACCTACCGAGAAATAAAAGCTAAAAAACTTGACTCAAAGGCATCAAACAAAGAATAAGGTTTTTACTTTTCTAAAGTGGCTCCCGTTTATGCAATCGGGTGGCTCCGGTGAGTGCAATCTTCCACAAGTCTCTCTTAAGTCAAAAAAACCACTGTTTCTGGCCTCAAATTTGCTCATTAATTAAATATATATATTTTAAACGCAATTTTAACCCACAAACAGGAGATTCAATCATGAAAAAAGAGTTCATTTTTTTGGTTTCCTATTTCAGTTTAATAAGTCAATTAGCCTTCGGGGACGTAAAATATAGTTACAACTCCCCCACTATAGGATCTTTTTCTGTAACAGAATTTGATAAGTATGAAGCCTTGAAAAATGCAGTGGAATTATGTGTTAATAGATCTTTGGCCTTCTTGGAAAAAACTAATTTAGCTCCCTTGAGCGAACCAAAATACAGCGAAATAATCGATCTTTGCACCAGTCAACCCTGGACCTTTCAAAAAATATAGTTGCCACACCAAGAATACCAATTTTAAAATTTTTTTATGGAGAATGGGTTTGATTCCTTATGTTTCATAAAAAAAACGTTTGTTGTTTTGATTTTAATCACTTTGACTTCGTGTTTAGAAAAAGATTTATCATCAAAGCTTGCTACCATCCCATTGGTAAAAGTTTCCTGCTCTTCATCGCAACACGCTGGATGTACCAGACAAAAAAACCTCTCCATAGCGTTTGTGGGACTCACTTCAAATAAGATTGACTGCAAACAATCCCTCACTCAATTTCATGACATTCCGTTAAATCAAAAATTTGATGCCACTGGAAAAGCTTTATTGGTTGTCGACAAACAAACTCTGTCTGGTGCGGTTTACACCTGGGTTGGGGATGACAATTCAACAAAAACTAACTTGCCGGCTGGAACGTATCAAATTTGCAGCTTCGTCGACTTAAATAATAACCTCCAGTATGATGCAAACGAACCCCTGGGTGAAAATAAAACTGAAGTCGGCAAAGAAGAGAGTAGTGAAGTTGACAAGTGGTCTTAACCAAGATTAACTGGCTCGGATTTTATTTCGTTACTTTCGATCCATCTTTCAATTTAAAAAAGGGAATTAAGGATTTATGGGTAAAATTTTGGATTTACTATTTGGAAAGGAACCGCAAATATTTGATTCCAATGGAAATGTCTCCCATCGATTACCAAAAGAAAAGTGGGATGCCTGGCAGGCCCGATACTTAAAAGGTGATGAGTTTAATTGGCGCAACCATACAGGCATGAGAGCTAAGGAGTCCCCTGCTCCGAAAGATAAAAAATAAATAATTTTTATATCTATCCCAGTTCTCGGATCGCATACTCATAATCTTGTTTTCGATTGAGACTTTGATTTTTTAAGAAAATCTTGTTTTAGCTTGTTGAGAAGAGGCTCCTTGTCTAACTCGTTGTTTTCCAATTGAAAGTAATAACAATCTTCTAATGTCTGCGCCATTCCAGGACCTTGTTTTATTTTCAATTTTAGCAAATCATGTCCGTCCACCAAAGCTCTTGGTAGCTTTCCACCACTTGAGATTTTGTTGAAGTACTCCATAATACTTAATGGAATGTCTTTATTAAATTCCGATTTAAAGTCAGAAATAAAAGGCCAAAAGTCTTGCAAATAAGGATTAGATTCGATGAATGTTAGTTTCTTCCCTAAACGAGTGTGGGGATCTATTAATGCTTCAATTCCTTTATAAAAAATACGTCCCAAATCCTTATTTTTTTTACTTAATTTTAATTCAAACAACCAAACTTCGAATTCCTTTAAGGAGGCATTTAGTCCATGAGCCCACCAAGCAAGCAGTACACTTAATGGAATGTCTTTCTTTTCCAAAGAGGAATTTAATTTTTCACTAAAAATTCTATCCAACAACACAGATTGAGACAGCGAAATATATTTTCTATAAAAATTGTTTTCTGTCATTTTTTTAAAGCAAGAATCTATCAAACTTGATTCCAACAATAGAGAAAGTGATTTTTTTTTATTAGGAATTGAAAATATTTTTTCCAGCTCTTCGGTCAGTCTTTCTTTAGAAACAGTGGAAATAGTAGATCCCAATACCCTGAGAGCTTGCCAGGTTTCTTGATCGACGGAAAAATTCAGTTTCAATGCAAATCTTAAAGCTCTGAGAAGGCGCAAATGATCTTCCTTAAAACGCAAAAAGGGATCTCCAACTGCTCTTAATATTTTATTTTTTATGTCATGTTCTCCACCCACAAAATCAATAACTTTATCTTCTTTAAGAGAATAAAAAAGAGCATTAACAGTAAAATCTCTTCTGAGAGCATCCTCTTGGAGTGAGGAAAATTGAATTGTATTGGGATGTCTTCCGTCAGCGTAAAAACCATCTCTGCGAAACGTAGCCACATCAAGTGATCTGGTCCCCATGACCACTTTTATGACTCCAAAGTTTTTACCAACAGCCACAGTGCGAGGAAAAATTTTTTCCACTGCACTCGGTAAGGCTGAAGTGGCTATATCAAAATCATGAAAGCTCAACCCTAAAAGAGCATCACGAACACATCCTCCTGCCAACACAGCCTGATAACCATGATTTTCCAAACTCTCAATGATTTGGACGACATCTGCCCAATGGGGATGGAGACTAAACGCCTTTCTGCAAGACAATTTGTTCACCCGCTCTTTTGAGACGAGTTTCCAAAATATTTTTCATGTTTTTACGAATAAATAAGTCATCCGCCAAATGGCCCACCAACCCAAAAGGCATATCATAATCAACATAATCAATAACCAAGGTTTGTTTGTCACCGTGGTCTTCAAACTTCATAGTGTGGGTCCAGTTGGAGAACAACCCCTCAACTTGCTTGTAGGTCAAACGGTTACCTTGAATGAAATCTTCAACACGTATTCGCACCGGCTGAGTGAGTCCAAATCGAGTCATCAAAAACTCGTATTCAGATCCCTTTTTTAATTCCTCAGCCCCTCTAACAATCTCAACTTCAATATGGTCTTTCAATAGTTCGGGCAAAAGATTAGGACTTCGTAATAGATCAAAAACTTCTGTACGAGACCCTGACAGTACGGCTGATATTTCTAAATGTGACATCTTTTTATTCACCCATTTCCACTTAACGATGAAAAGCACTTATGCTTTGTGTTAAAAAAAGCTATTGTCAATTTCATACCAAGTATTATGTTACTAAACATATGACTCCATTTATTCCCTATGAAAGAAAACTCTACAATTCAGTTTTGGATGACCCGCGACTGGGAGATTCAATTATTCCGTTGAGTCCTTCTAACCTCACAACCCAAACAGGTAAGACATGGTACTTATTGGGGTACCCTGATGATGAAGGAATCAAAATGAACGGCGGAAGAACCGGAGCCAGTCTCGCACCGGATGCAATTCGTTCCTATCTTTACCGTATGACTCCCCATTGGTTAGCTTTGGATAAAATAAATATATTTGATTTAGGAAATCTTCCCCCAAATAATCTAACTCTCACCCAACGGCATCAGATCGCCCGAGAAACCGTGCAAAATGTCATGGAAAAAGGGGGAAAGGTAATTTCATTTGGAGGAGGTCATGATTACGGGTACGCCGATGCCTCTGCTTTTTTAAAAACATTTAGCCATTCAAAGCCCTTGTTAATTAATTTGGATGCCCACTTAGATGTGCGTCCAACTGACAATGGATTCAATAGCGGGACACCATTTAGAAGAATTTTGAATGAGTTTCAAAATTTTGATTTTCTAGAAATTGGTTTACAACCCCAATGCAACAGTAAAATATATAGGGAATGGACTCTTGCAAAAGGGGCCCATTTACTTGGACTTGAAGAAATTCGAGCTAAAGGCCCCAATGGAACAGAGATCTTAAGCCAATTTATTTCCCCATTTATCAAAAAGCCACGCCCCTTATTTTTAAGTATTGATTTAGATGTCTTTACCTCTTCAGAGGCTCCGGGATGTAGTCAGAGTTGGCCCAGTGGATTAACCCACGCCGAAATTTTTACTCTTATAAATAACTTAATTAATAGTTGTCAGCTCAAAGGTGTTGGTTTTTATGAAGTCTCCCCACCCTTAGATGTGGATGGACGAACTTCTCGCCTCGCAGCTTTACTGGCCCATCAAATTATCTTTGGAAGAAATCTAGATGCATCAAGTTGAACCAAGAAGTAAACCTCAATTTGATTTCGGTAGTGATAATTATGCCACGATTCACCCCGAGGTACTTGAAACTATAGCTCAGGTCAATGTCGGGCATGCTCCAGCTTATGGTTTGGATTTTGTCACCGCTGAAGTTCGCGAACTTTTTAAAAAAATATTTAATCACCCTGTGCAAACTTATTTTGTTTTCAATGGATCCGCAGCAAATGTTCTGAGCCTTCGTGCTCTCCTCCAGCCCCACGAAGCTGTGATTGCAACAGATGTCTCCCATATACAAAATGACGAGTGTGGTGCACCTGAATTCCATGGTGGAAACAAAATTATTACGCTACCTAGCCAAGAAGGAAAATTAACCCCAGCTCTCATTGAACCTATACTGATTCGCCTTGGAGACCAGCACTGTGTTCAACCTCGTTTGGTTTCTATCACTCAGCCCACAGAATTGGGGACGGTTTATTCGATTCAGGAATTAAAGCAGTTAAGTTCATTTTGTAAAAAAAACCAACTTTTACTTCACATGGATGGGGCTCGTCTTGGAAATGCAGTGTGTTTTTTGAATTCTTCATTTCAGGAAATGACCACAGATGTTAAGCTGGATGCCTTGTCACTTGGTGGAACCAAAAACGGATTGCTGGGGGCTGAAGCCATACTTTTTTTCAATCACCAAAATATTGAAGCAAAAAACTATCACCGTTCCTCTGTTCCCGCTCATTTTAAATTTATTCAAAAACAAGAACTCCAACTCCCCTCGAAAGTTCGATTTCTTGCGGCCCAATTTAAAGCTTATTTTCAAAATGAGCTTTGGCGACGAATGGCACAAAAAAGTTTATCGCTCACACAAGAACTAGCTCAAGCATTACAAAATATCCCTGAGATCTCTATTCAGTATCCTGTGCAAAGCAACGCTGTTTTTGCGCAATTACCTAAATCTTGGGTCAAACCGCTTAAGGAAACCTGTTTTTTTTATATTTGGGATGAAAAAAAATTTGTTGCTCGTTTTATGCTTAGTCATGACAATCAATCCGCCGACATAAAAAGATTCATTGAAACAATTCAACAATTGCAGAAAAAAAATACTCGATAAGGCCTAGGTGAAAAATGCGCTATCCTCCCACACACTACCATGACTACTTACAGTTGGACCAAGTTTTGAATGCTCAAAAACTGAAAAGTCAGGAATTCCAAGCTTCGGCCCACGATGAAATGCTCTTTATCATAACTCATCAAACATATGAACTCTGGTTTAAACAATTACTTCATGAGTTAACCTCTGTTTTAGAAATTTTTAATAAACAATCTGTATCTGAAAAACAAATGGGCTTAGTCGTTCACCGACTGAAACGTTTTACCACCATTCAAAAACTATTAATTCAACAAATTGATATTTTAGAAACCATGACTCCATTGGATTTTTTGGATTTTAGAGATTTTTTATTTCCAGCAAGTGGATTTCAAAGTTTTCAGTTCCGACAATTAGAGTCGCTCATGGGACTCCCTGCATCGCAAAGACTCTCTCTTAACTCTTGTCCTTACCATAGGGTTCTAAAACCAGATCAATCCCAAAAAATGCAAAAATTAGATAATGAGATCAATCTATTTAAATGTGTGGAGCAATGGCTTAGTCGCACTCCATTTTTAAAAATTACTGGTTTTGATTTTTGGAAAGTTTATATTCAATCAGTAGAACAAATGTTTGCTAGCGATCGACAAACCATTATAGAGACCTTCCAAAACCCAGAAGATCAAAAAAAGAATTTAGATACCATTCTTCAAGCAGAAAAATCGTTTTCCAGCTTGATTCTGGAAGAAGAATATAAAAAATCCAAGGTTCAAGGTATGTGGAGAATGTCTTTCTCTGCATTGCAAGCAGCCCTGTTTATTCAACTTTATCGAGATCAACCCATTCTACAACTTCCATTTAAACTCTTAACTTCTTTGATTGACATGGATGAGCTCACAACCCAATGGCGTTATCGTCATGCCCTAATGGCAAAACGAATGTTAGGAACAAAAATTGGAACTGGAGGCTCTTCCGGGTATGATTATCTACGACAGACCACTGATCAACACCGAATATTTCAAGACTTCAACCAATTAACCACGTTTTTAATACCTAGATCCTTACTTCCGGAGCTATCTGAAGAAGTGGAACGAAAACTGGGCTTCTACTATGGAAACAATTTATAAAAAGAAAGCTTCCTTAAATAGTTTTTTAAACTAAGGATTTTTCATCCCTAAATATTTCTTCGATATTGTCCTCCTACTTCAAACAAAGCCTCAGTCATTTGGTAGAGAGAACAGTAGCGAGAAGCAGACATCAAGGCAGCAAAAATATTTTCCCCTTGTAAAGCCGCTTTTTTAAGTTTCGCTATTTCATCTTGAGCAAATGACAATTTTTTTTCTTTCCATTGCTCCGTATGGAGCAGTTGTTTTTGTTTTTCTTCTTGTGAAGCCCGAGCCATTTCAATCTTTGGCGGAATATAATTCTCCAATAAAGTTTGAGGATCCACAAAAGTATTCACTCCAATTATGGGTAGTTGTCCATTATGTTTTAAGGACTCATAATACATCGACTCTTCCTGAATTTTTCCCCTCTGATATTGGGATTCCATAGCTCCCAATACTCCTCCCCGATCATTTATTTTTAAAAATTCTTCTAAAACGGCTTCTTCAACTTGATCTGTAAGCCACTCAACAAAGTAACTTCCTTGTAGAGGGTTTTCATTTTTACTGAGTCCAAATTCTTTGTTAATAATTAACTGAATAGCTTTTGCACGACGAACGGATTCTTCTGTGGGTGTGGTGATCGCCTCATCGTAAGCATTCGTATGTAAACTATTGCAATGATCTGAAATGGCTATTAGGGCTTGAAGAGTGGTTCGAATGTCATTAAAAGCAATTTCTTGAGCGTGAAGGGATCGCCCGCTAGTTTGGATATGATATTTTAATTTTTGTGACCTCTCACTTGCTCCATATTTATCTCTCAAGGCAATCGCCCATATTCTTCGAGCTACACGACCAATTACCGTGTACTCTGGGTCCAAACCGTTGGAAAAAAAGAAAGAAAGATTTGGGGCAAAATCATCAACCTGTAAACCTCTTGCTCTATAGTACTCCACGTAGGTAAAGGCATTAGAAAGAGTCAGAGCTAATTGTGTGATGGGATTCGCACCTGCCTCTGCAATATGATAACCAGAAATGGAAACTGAATAAAAATTTCTTACATTATTTTGTGTAAAGTATTCTTGTATATCTCCCATCATTTTCAAAGCAAAATCGATGGAAAATATACAAGTGTTTTGACCTTGATCTTCTTTTAAAATATCAGCCTGAACTGTGCCGCGAACCTTAGTTAAGGTTTCCCGAGCAATCAAATTTATTTCTTCCTCGGTTAAATTTCTGTTGATTTTTCTTTGTCTCAACTCAATTTGTTGATCAATGGCTGTATTCATAAAAAAAGCTAAAATCATAGGCGCAGGTCCATTAATTGTCATACTTACACTGGTAGATGGATCGCAAAGGTCGAAACCATGGTACAGTTTTTTCATGTCCTCCAATACAGAAATGCTAACTCCACTTTCTCCCACCTTACCAAAAATGTCAGGTCGAAGATGGGGATCATTTCCATACAAAGTAACACTATCAAAAGCAGTGGAAAGTCTTTTAGCGCTTTCGCCCTGGGAAAGAAAATGAAACCTCCGATTGGTTCGCTCCGGCCCACCTTCTCCGGCAAACTGACGCGTTGGATCCTCTTCCGTCCGCTTTAAAGGAAACACTCCCGCTGTAAATGGAAATTGTCCCGGTACATTTTCTAAACGGAGATATTTGAAACGATCTCCCCAACTTTGGAGTTGAGGTACAGCAACTCTTGGAATATTTAATCCACAAAGTGATTGTGTAGTTAGAGGTTGGGTAATTTTTCGATCTCGAACCTGATAGATGAGTTCTTGGGCAGAGTATTTCTGCATCATTTCTGGATATTGTCTGAGCGCTTCCCAATCCTCTAAACCAAGGGACTGTTTAAGACTCTCGTATTTTTTTTCAAAAACCACTGGGTCTATTAAATTCAAACTTGACAATGTATTAAGAGCCCCTAGTTTTTCTGCAATTTGGGCTTTACTTTGAACTTCTTCCTTATAGCCACGAACCTTATCCACAATTTCTGCCAAATAATTTTGCCGATGACCCGGAATCAGCGAATTTTTTTCAGCGCCCTTCCAATTTTGTATAACCTCCGGAGGAAGAAACCATTTTTTTTCATCTTGTTTTGCAAAAGTTTGACAAAGGGCTAGAAACAGTTGATTCACTCCCAAATCATTGAAATGGGAAGCTTGAGTTAAATAAATAGGAAATTCCTTTTTTTCATCAGCGAAAAGCTTCCGGGATCTTTCATACTGTTTTTTAACATCACGATACGCATCTATAGAACCACGTCGATCTGATTTATTTATAGCAATAAAATCAGCGAAATCAATCATATCTATTTTTTCCAGCTGGCTTTGTGCCCCATACTCTGAAGTCATAACGTAGAGACTTAAGTCAGAGACAGCAAGAATGTTCGAACTAGATTGACCAATACCTGAAGATTCCGCGATCAATAAATCAAAATCAAATTGTTTACAAAAATCAAGCATCAATGGTAAGGACTGAGCGATCTCATTACCTGATCCCCTTGACGCTATAGATCTCATATAAATATGAGGCCGACTAAGAGAATTCATTCTAATTCGATCCCCTAGTAAAGCTCCCCCTGTTTTTCGTTTACTTGGATCTACACAAATAACTCCAATCTTTAAATGGGGAAAAAAATGAGTCCAACGGGTTAAGAGTTCATCAACCAAACTAGATTTTCCCGCTCCTCCAGTTCCCGTCACTCCTAAAACCAGAGGTCCTGGTTGCTGTTCCCGTCTAAGAAACCACTGTAAAGAATTCTCTAGATCAATAGTCTTTTTATTTTCAATGGCAGACAAAGCTATACCCAAATGGCGAATGGGAATTTGACTGTTGTTTATATATTCTTTTTGAGAATTTTTGCCTCTTTCTGACAAATCAAAGTCACAAGCACGCATTATGACTTCGATCATTCCATCCAACCCCAAACGACGACCATCTTCGGGGTGAAAAATCTGAGTAATACCATAGCGCTCCAACTCAGCTTTCTCTTCATGAATTATAACTCCACCACCACCACCAAATATTTTAAGTTCATCCGCACCCGACTCCCGTAATAAATCCTTCATGTACTTGAAGTATTCCATATGTCCACCCTGATAGGAACTGATGCAGATACCTTGAGCGCCCTCCTGCAATGCAGCTTCAACAACTTCTTGAACTGATCTATTGTGACCCAGGTGAATGACCTCGGCTCCCGCATCTTGTAACATTCTACGGATTATATTTATAGCAGCGTCATGCCCATCAAAAAGTGCCGCTGCGGTAACAATTCGAACGGGGTGCTGAGGAATGTAAGCCATTTTTTTACCTTTCTTTTCTTAGACTCTTAGAACTTAAGTGTAGGAATAAAATCCTTTACCTACTTTTTTTCCTAACCAACCTGCTTCCACGTATTTGATCAGCAAGGGGCAGGGACGATATTTACTATCCCCCAAACCCTCATGCAAAACTTGCATAATGGCAAGGCAGGTATCCAAACCTATAAAGTCTGCTAACGTCAATGGTCCCATGGGTTGATTAGTACCTAGTTTCATGGCGTTATCAATGTCTTCTTTATTAGCTACATTTTCATAAAGCGCATAAATCGCCTCGTTAATCATAGGCATCAAAATGCGATTCACGATAAAACCTGGATAATCATTAGATTCAACGAAAGTTTTACCTAAATACTCAGCCAAAGACTTTACTTTTTCAAAAGATTCCTTTGAAGTTTGAAGTCCTCGGATACCTTCAACCAGTTTCATAATGGGAACCGGATTCATAAAGTGCATCCCCACAACTTTTTCTGGACGACAAGTTGAAGCAGCCAAGTGGGTTATAGAAATAGAAGAAGTGTTCGTACAAAGAAGCGTTGAAGCAGAACAAATCTGATCTAGTTCAGTAAATATTTTTTGTTTTAATTGGATATTTTCGGTTGCCGCTTCAATAACTAGGTCACATTCACGCAAAGGATCCTTAGAAGTTGATGTTTGAATAAGAGAAAGAATTGATTGTTTATCCCCTTCACTCGAAGTCCCCTTTTTGATCATTCGGTCCAAACTTCCTGAAATAGCATTCAACCCTTTATCTAAAGCTGGCTTTTGAACATCGACTAAAATGACAGGAATTTTGTAACTAGCAACTAACTGTGCAATCCCACTCCCCATTTGCCCAGCACCAAGAACACCTATTCTTTGAAAGTTCACGAAAGCACCTCCTATGAAAACAGATTTTAAATTAAAAAAAACTACATAACCTTAAGGTAGAATTCAATAGAAATAGGATAGGATAGGATAGCGAAGTAGAAAAATAAGGGCCAAGACCCAAAAGAACTTTGGTAAGCCGCGCAAGAACCAAGCGAATGAATGAAGTAAAAACCTTTCCACTGGAATTATGCAAATAGTAACCACACAAAACCTTTTACTGACGGCACCTTTCTCTATAATTTAGAAGGAAAACACCCTGTCTACAAGAGACTCAAGAGTGAGTCTTCACAATATAAAGTCGCTTCTTATCGAAGTCGGAAATCACATCAATACATCACTTTTCATTTAGAAACACCTGTTGACCAAGATTTTTTTCAAAGTCCAAATCCTTAGAATTTTATATAATAAGTTTCTACTGAGATTATCTTAAATAAGAATTTTACTTATTTTTTTACGCAACTCTTACTTCCTCAACTAGCTTTGACTGATTTAACCACTTTTCAATTTTTAGCTGCAATTCACGCTCATTTACTGGTTTAGTAAGATAATCGTTCATCCCGCAATCGATGCATCGATTTAATTCTTCTTTGATAGCGCTGGCTGTAACAGCTAAAATGGGAATATTATTATTTCTAATAGTTGGACTGTTTCTCACGATCTTTGTGGCTTCAAATCCGTCCATTTCCGGCATCTGACAGTCCATTAAAATCAAATCATAATCCATATCTCGTAGAGCGTCTAAAACCTCAGACCCATCACCAACAGAATGGACCTGATATCCCATCCTCTTGAGCATACGAAGCATTACTTCCTGGTTAATCGGGTTGTCCTCAGCAATTAATATCTTTGCATTGGTTGCGGTCTTCTTTGCTTCTTGATCGTTTTTCTTATTCTGTTGCCACTCGTCGAAGGTTGCATCTTCAAAAGGAATTTTAAACCAAAATGTTGTTCCCTCTCCATATTTACTTTTAACATTGATCTCGCCCTTCATAAGGTTGACCAAACGTTTACATATGGATAACCCAAGCCCAGACCCTCCAAATCGGCGAGTGGTCGAAGCGTCGACTTGAGTAAAAGCTTGGAACATCTTATTAAGACTGCTTTCAGGAATACCAATACCCGTATCCTCTACTTCAAATAACATCATCTTATTTTTCTCTAAAGAAACTCTCAACGTCACATTCCCCTTAGTCGTAAACTTAATTGAATTACTAATTAAGTTTGTCAGAACCTGACGAAGTCGGCCCGGATCTCCTTTAATTAGATTAGGAGTGTCATTGCTTACATTACAACTTAATGTAATTTTCTTATCTTTAGAAAAAACAGTTTGTTGTTTGTACAAGTCATCGATCAAAGCTTTGAGATCAAAAACGATGTGTTCCACATCTAATTTTCCAGCTTCTATTTTTGAAAAATCTAAAATGTCATTTACCAGTGTGAGCAAATTTTCCCCTGAGCGACGTATTATTTCTATACTATTGCTTAATTCATCAGGGAGCCCCGACATATCGATCATTCTTGTAATTCCCAAAATTCCATTTAATGGCGTCCGAATTTCATGGCTCATATTTGCTAAAAATTCAGATTTGGCTTTTGTTGCAGAAATAGCTTCTTCAGTTGCTTTTTGCAAAGCCAATTCATTAAGTTTCATTTTCGAATTATCCCAATTAACACCGATCATTTTAATGGGTTTATTTATTTCATTTCTGATTACTTTGGCTCGCCCATAAACATATACAACCTCCCCATTTTCCCGAAGAATTCGAAACTCCTCATCAAACTCTTTGAGACCCATAATCGCATTTTGAATTGCGTCCTGTCCTCTGACACGATCTTCAGGGTGGAATGTTTGAATCCAAGTTCCAAAATTATTTTTAAACTTTTTCTTATCAATTCCATAAATTAGAAACATTTGATCCGACCACAATAAATTATTAGTTTCAATATCCCACTCCCAAATACCAATATGAGTTCCCTGTGTTGCAATTTCTAATCTTGTTTTAATACCTTCTACTAGTTCTTTAGCTTTATAAATTTCCTGTACATCAGTATTCGACCCCAACCAACGAATCACCTCTCCATTTCCAGATTTTAAAGGAATAGCCATCGTATCAAACCACCGATACTCACCATCATGGCGACGAATCCTAAATTTCATAGAAAATATTGTTTCCCTTTTGGTATTCTGTTTCCACTCTGAAATAACTCGTTCACGATCCTCAGGATGAAGTTGATTTAACCAATTGTATCCTAATTGATTTTTTTCTGGAACACCGGTGTACTGCACCCACTGTTCACTTAAATAATCACAAGGACCCGTAGAGACACAGGTCCACATTAATTGAGGAAGTGAATTGGTAATAACACGAAACCAGTCATCACTTTTAGTTTTTAAATCAAGAATTTTAGCATCTCGTTCAAAAATTTCTCTTTTTGCTTTTTCAATTAAATCTTTTTGTTTAACCAGATCTGTAACATCCGTATGTGTACCAACCATTTTTAACGGATTTCCTTCAGAGTCCCAACTGACAACATGTCCTTTTGAAAGAACCCAAACATCATGTCCCATTTTATGTTTAAACTTAACCGTTTGTTCAAATGGGACCCTCCCTCGAGATCGAATGTGTTTATCCAGGTTTGTAAGTTTAGTTTGTAAACCTTCAGCAGAAATAACTTTATGCCATGATGTAGGATGGTGTCGCATCTCTTTATAATCATAACCTAACATTGTCCAATACCGCGGAGACATGTACTGATAATCCCTTACAAAATCTCTTTCCCAATAGCCATCAAATGTATTCTCTAAAAGATTGATAAGCATGTTTTCCTGTGACAAGAGTTGCTCTTGAATCTCTAAGGTGTTGGAGACTTCCTCAATGAAACCCACATAACCAATTACTTTATTAGAAACACCCTTTAAAACATTTACTGATAATCCAGCCCGTTTTCTTAAGCCTGTTTTCGTAATAAATGTCCATATACTTTTATTATAGATTCCCAAATTTGCCTCATAAATAAAAACTTCAAATCCAGGACTGATATTTTTATTGTATTCCTTCTTCAATACATCGGCACGATCAATAATTTCCTTTTCCACATGCCAAAACTGTGGCGTGCATTTATTAATAATTTCGTTAGCTTTATACCCTAAAAAATTCTCAGCAGCGGCATTAAACGACATGACTTTCCCACTTAAATCAGTAGAAATAACTACAAAGTCTGTTGAGTTTAAAATGGTTTTTTGCCAAGCATCTATAGTCAAATTACGCTGACATAGTTTTTGTGTTTTGAGCAATAAAAAATAAATAAAGAATAAAAAACAAGAAAATAAAAAAGAAATAATCATAGCCCACAAAGAAACACGTCCATAGTGCCTTTGTATCAAAGAGTCTGATGGGAAAACTTCAACCTCCCATCCTGAAGAATATTCGACAAACCCCTTAAAACTAAACACATACCAGTTTTTCTTATATTTATCTTCAGAAGATTTAGATTTAAAAAGAATTTTGTTGTTTGACCTAACAATATAACTTATATCCTCAATTTTAACCACTTTAGTAAAATAATCTCTAACATTTGAAATAAAATAAACAAACCCATCCAAAGACTTTGTTTTGTACACTGGTGCTAAAACAAGAAATTCAAAGTCATTTTCTTTCAAAGAAATGGGCTCTACCATTAGAGGTTTTCCATATTCAACAAATAAAGGTATAGATTCTTTGATTCGATCTTCAATACCTCGAAATATTTCTGTTGTTTTTATTTCTTTGTCATTAAATTCAATCCACTTAATTTTAGATTTTATATTTGCATATCCAACACCGACAACTCCTAATAAATCTTTGCTATAGGCCTTGGCATCATGCCTCCACTCCAACTCAGGAATTCCCCCTTTTTGATTCCATCGATTGGCCATGCGAGACAGTGCCAACGTATTTTCTCTTAAATTGCTTTGAATTGAGCCAAGTGTTGTAATCAACTTTTCTTTAAGTTCATTTTGTAAATGATTTTTTTCTATCTCGACCGATTTAACAAACGTAAATCCGTTTATAAGCAACAATAAAACAGCAAGTGTCATCAGCTTAATTCTATCATTTATTAAGATTTTCATGTTTTTTTTCTTTTAAAAGTTTCTGTCATTATCCACTCACGTAAAGATCCCTGCTGCTCTATTGGTAAATTCATAAATGAAATAAAGTATTCGTACTTAGAATCTCTAGTTTTGCTACATTGTGCCAACTTGTAATTAGAAAGACTCATGTTTAATTTTTCTAGTAAATCAAATTGAGCAAAAGAAAATGTTTCACCTGGAGTCAATGGAAAATCACTCTCCAAAACAACTCCCACATTGCTGATAGATTTCAATTTTAAAGGGATAATGGCATTCACTCTAATTTCTGAACCATTCACCCATTGCACCTCTTCAAACTGAGGACGAGTTCCAAGAATTCTCGACACTCGATTAATCAAATCATCTCGCTGAGGCGGTTTTATAATGTAATCAGAAACTCCTAAACTCTTGGCTTTACTAATATGTTTTGTATCAGAACTCATAGTTAATATTAAAACTGGCAAATCTTTTAATTTTCCATCCATTCGTATATCCGATAATATCTTTAAGCCATTCCCAAACGGCATAAAGATATCCAAAATCACCAAATCAAAATAATTTCTAAGCAATTCATCTTTTACAGAAAACCCATCACTACAAATCCTTACTGTATAACCTGATTGTTCCAAAAAAAGTTTTATTAATTCTTGAATGTGTTTATCATCATCTGCAACGAGAATATTTCTTCTCATATTAAGCACCTTTATTTAAATACTGTGCTATTAAATGGGTTAATTCTTTTTCAAGAAGAACTAGTTGTTTTTTAACTTCACCCAGAAGATTTTCAACAGCCTTAAGGTCCCCATTTTTTGCAGCAATTTCTGTGGAAATCAGAATATCAATTAATTGCAAAGTTCCAAAAGAATAAGAACTTGACTTCAGTTTATGTGCTTGCTTAGCAATTTTTGCAACTTCCCCAACTGGAATATGAATTAATTCATGGATTTGCTCAAAAAATAATTTCTTCAGACGGTGTATAACTTCAAATTCACCACAAAGTTCATAGAAAACAAATTTTTTGAGCGTAGCTTGATTAATAAGTTCTTTCATAGATGTTAAAGAAACCATCGGAAAAACTAATAAAATTTCATAGTATTTGAAATAAAATAAAACTTAAGCCCATAAGAAATTTTGTAAAGACTTGATAAGTACTATTTCATTTGTGTGCATGCCTATAGGGCCTAGGGATTTACATCCTTCTCCACAAGACCATTATCTACAACTAGACTCTCGTCATTAAGGGTCAAATTGATATTCTTGGATCAAGAACCAATGGAATTCTTGTCGTATCCCTGTTTTACTTTTTCCAGTTCGACTTTAAGCATAGAATATTCTTGTTTAATTTTTTCGAATTCGTCACGACTTACCCACTTATCTTCTAAACATTGAATTTCAAAGTTTTTGCATAAGTAGCAAAATTTTTCTGCACCTAAAATTTGCCCACCAGATTTGATATTATGAGCTGCACGTCCTGCAAGGGTATACTCATTTTTTTTTATATAAGAATCTATGAGTTCCAACTTTTCTTCACAATTTACAAAAAATACGTCAATCATTTTATTTACGAATGAACTCTTTTCTTCATCACTAAGGCTTTCTAGTTTTTTAAGTGTGTCTTTATTAAGTCTGTATAATATGATTTCTTCCATACTTTTACCTCAATAAAATAATCTTCTGCTACTCTAAACTAAAGTTAGAAGAAGTACTTTGATTTTTTAAATACATATTTATTTCATCGGCTTTTGCTATAATTCTTTGTATTGTAGACCTAAGTTCAGAGGATATAATAACTTTCCCATTGGAATTTATTTGATGATTAAGTGGTCTTAAAACTCCAGGTTTTGGCAAACTCATTTTTTTAATATTTTTTGAAAAACTCACCTCTTCTATTTTTTTGTATTCATGTTTATTTATTAATGGTTCATTTTTATTAAAAGAATTTAAAAAAAATAGCATAAACAAAAATAATGTCTTAAGAAAAAATGAGGTTATTATTTGTTTATTAATAAATTTTGAAGATTTTAATTTAACACCCAAAATCATTTTTAAGTTCTCAACATTTTGAGATTTATTAAAAAAATCAGGGGTTGATTTTTCACCATCAAATAAATCATCGTACTCCTCCATATCCATACCTGAAACCATAACAAATGGTATACGACGATACTCCTTTTGACATTTACTCCAAAGATCTTTTCCAGTAACATTCCCGTCTAAATATTGATCTACGATGATTAAGTCATAATTAGAATTTTTATAAAGTAAATTTTCTGCATGTTTCACCGATCGAACATAATGGATCTTAACAGAAGCATCCATTGCTCTAAGTGCTGCACCTATAAGCAACTGCCAACTAGGGTCATCTTCGACTAAGAGAATTTTTTTACTCTGATCCCACTGACCTTTTGCAATCGTTTTTTTTCCATTTAATATTCTTTCAAGCATAAATCACCCCTTTTATGAAGTTTACAAAATCTATACTAGAGGGTTCATGTCATAAACATATATTGGTTTAGTCAAATTTTTTTGACAAACTAGGGTTTCCTTTAAAAACCGTTTAGAAACGATACATCTAAGCATCTGCCCAGAAACCATTGCCTTCTGATAATCTAATTGAGACAAAAAAATTGTTTTCTTTTATTACTTCTTTGTTAAAGAGATCCTAATGAAGATTTAAACATATAACCTTCTTTTGGAATGGACTCTATTAGATGAGCATAAGAACCCATTTTTTTTCGAATGGTATAAACGTGCGAATCCACAGTTCGATCCGTCACATTCATCGTCTGATCCCAGACTTTATCTAAGATTTGTCCACGAGTGAGGACTCTGTCCCGGTTTTGTAAAAAGTAAACCAGAAGCTTATACTCCTTATGTGTGAGTTCGAGAGAACTTTCATTGCCCTCTACATTTTTCATATAAATTTTACCCATATTAAGTTCAACCCTAAAAGGTCCTGCAACAAATCCTATTGATGTTGATGAATCGTTTAGATCATTATTTCTGCGTAGACGAGCCCCAACGCGAGCTTTAAATTCAAGTGGCTCTATGGGTTTTTGAATATAGTCCTCTGCCCCCAATGTAAAACCCAACACTTTATCATAGGGGGATGATCTATTTGTTAAAAAAATAATTGGGATTGCAGTGGTTTTGCTCTGATTTTTCAACCACATACAAAGACTAAAACCATCTCCATCGGTCAACTCAATGTCTAAAATTATTAAATCGAATTTATTGTCTTTTATTTTTTCTTTGGCATCAGAAATACTGTTTGAACTTATAAAATGATAGGATGGCTCAAGAATGGTACTCACAAGCAGGCAAAGTTCAGGAGAATCTTCAACTAGTAAAATCGACTGTTTTGACATCTATAACCCATAGTTTGTTCAACCGCTTCAGGAAAGAATGACTTATTTAAAGAAAAAATCAATACAATTTTTACAAACCGTAACAAGGTGAGGCAACTAACTAAAGTAATGTAAATAAATACTACATTATAATTCAATTTTTTATAAATTTTTACCGATAGAAGAAAATGAGAATCAACAGTTGGTTCCAGCGACTAAGGTTCAGTTTTTTATAAAGAGAAATTTAGGATGAAATTATGAGGAAAAAAATAACTATTATTGGGGTTCTTTTAACTATTTCATTATTACTTCTACCTTATCAAAACTTTAACGATCCAAATCAAACCGTAGTCATCACATCCCCGAGAAAAATAACGAGTTCAACTCCATCAACAATTGATGTAAATTTAAAAGGAACAACCGTAAAAATTAATATTTCTTCAGACTCAGGAAGATACGTCTTTACTACAACCTCCGATGTGAGCCCAAGAGAGAAGGACCGGTTAAGAAGTTTACCTAAGGATAAATATAATTCTCTGCAGATAGGTTTGAAAATTGATCAGAATGCTCAAGAGTACTTATATGCATACCAAGTATGGGAAGTAGATCAACCGACCAGTGTTGTTAAACTAGGAGTTTTTGACCTTTCAAATGGAAATCATTCGATTGAAATTTCTTTACCTAACGAATTAATTTTAAAAAATATAAAAATTCAGAGCTTCAATCCTCCTGCGGTTCCTTCGGTAGTAAGATCATACAATCCAAAAATTATCCCGCCGTCAAGCCATCCGAGGCTATGGGTTCTAAATCAAGATCTTGGGCGAATAAGAAGGCTTATCGAAACAGATCCCATTCATAAAACCATATGGACACATTTATTAAATGAGCAAAATTATATTGAAGGTAACCGAATCAATTATAACCAGCCAGTTAACAGTACAACTTTTAATGATTATAATTTAGTTGAAAAAAACGCCCTATTAAAAGCTTTTATTCATTTAATGGATCCTCGCATTCAAGGAACCTGTGTCGGCACAGATAGAAGTCAAAATGGTGCTATAGATTTAATTTTGAGACATGTGGAAAATGTACGGTACAGCAATATTCTGGATGTCACTCGAAATATTGGACAAACAATTTATGCTGGCTCTTTGGTCTACGACTGGTGCTTTGATGAGTTTACTGCAGAAAACAAGAATAGACTTTATAGAAGTTTAAAAAAATTATTGGAAAAAATGGAAATTGGTTGGCCTCCATTTGCCTCACCCATAGTCATCGGTCACGGTAATGAATATCAGATAAACCGAGATTTGCTGTCATTTGCTTTAGCTTTTTATGAAAAAGAGTCCGAGACTAACGCATACAAATATGTTTCTTATCGAATTTTCGAAGAGCTTGTTCCTATGAGAAACTTTCAATACGAATCGCCACGCCATAGTCAAGGATATGGTTATGGGAGCTTTAGATTTGGTATTGAATTGGGAATGGCCAATATGTTCAAAAAGATTTCTGATCAAAAACTTTTTAATTCAAGTATTAATAATGTATTTCAGTCTTTTCAATACTTACATGTTCCATCACCTCACTCTGCAACTTCTAATACACCATATCGTCGTTTTTACCACCTGGATGATGGTGATGGTGAAGGAACAACGCCAACTAGTGTATTAGACCTGGCATTATTTGCTTACTCTTACGCCAATAATGCCAAATATAAAAATGAGTTTGTGAAATCAATTGCTTCTTTTGATACAAATAGTAACCAAACTTTCACTGGAGGGATAACTAAGGTCGATGTCCTTTATAGAATTTATTTTTTACTTTTAAATAACCCCTCATTAATCCCAGATGAAGGAGTGGACTACCCTTTAACTAAGGATTTTGGTCCGATTTTAGGGTCAATGGTATCAAGGACTGGTTGGGATTTTTCAAAAACTTCAGATGATATAATTGCCGAGATCAAAGGTGGTGGCTACTGTTTTAATAACCACCAACATGCCGATGCAGGTTCGATCCAAATCTATTTCAGAGGCTTTCTCGCTGGAAGTATAGGAATCTACAGGTATGCTGGTACAGACTATGATATGGGTTTTAATCGAAGATCTATTTCTAAAAGTATGATGAGAGTTATTGATCCTGACGAAACCTTTCCTAAAACTTCTGTTAATGATGGGGGTACACTTTGTGCTGCAAACCGCTACCCGACAAATATTACAGACCTGGAAAACTATCCAAATGGCCATGTTATATCGAGTTGGTTCGGGAGCGATTTAAAAAAACCTGAGTTCAGTTATTTTTCCGTTGATTTGAAAAGTGCTTACTCAAATAAAATCGAAAATTATGTAAGAAGTTACACTTTTTTAAATTTAAGTGAAACTACAACATCACCCAGCAAGGCTGTTATTCTTCTCTTGGACTATTTAACGACCCATCCTTTAAAACCAAATCTTAGTAAAATTTGGCAAATTAACACGACCCAAAGAGATGTGACTTTATTAGGTAATACTGAAGTGAAAGATGGATTTCAGATTCTTAATAACTCAACAAATGCTCGACTCCATGTAAAATTTTTGGTTCCATCCAATCCTAATTTAAACATCAATGGACCAAAAGGAAACGAAGCCTTCAGCATTGATGCCCATACTGTTCCGTCCAATGACAACAGAAGTAATTTAGTACTCACACCGCCCGGGAATTCTGAGCGAATGTACTCAACACGAATAACGGCAACTAAAAATGAAGATCGATCTGTTAACTATTTATCCGTATTCCAAATTGGAGATAAAAATGATGCGTTATTAAACACTTCATATGTTGAAACAGCTCAGTCGTATATTGTTACCGTTGGGAATAACCGTATCGTTACTCTAAGTAAAGAGGGTACCCTTATCAAGGATGGATTCACCATGAGGGTTCCTAATGGGGATTATAAGGTGTTAGTTACAGGATTGAATACTGGCACATGGGTTGTTTCAAGGGTCAGCACAAGAGGACTTGATCAGGATTTTTATGAAGTTTTAGCTGGTAAAAATACCCTTTCATTCAATTCCCACGGTGGCGTTTACCACATTTCACAAAAAACCTGTACTGTGACGGCAACAAACTGCTCAAGGATGAGATTAAATGATAACATCGAAGTGGCGGATATTATAGAAGCCTCTTTATTGAGTGAACATGCCTGCCTGAGTCGCGCTCGCACATGGTATGAATCCTGTGCTAAAGAGGATCCAGAAGGTCTGCGTTTAATCAAAGTGCATTATCGAGACTACTCTAAAGAATATGAGTCAGATAATTTCTCCGGGCAAGGTTGTTTTGTATCGGTAAATTATTGTCCGAGAATGGGTTTTGAAAATAATCAAACTCGTATTGATTGGCTTTCTCCCGAAGCTAACGGAAACGCTGAACTCTGTAAGCAACGAAAAAATACTTGGTATGGATCGTGCACAAGATTAATGTCCCCAATTGAAAAGAACTCTTTTAATTTGGACGTTAAATTTTTCCAAAAAGGTTTTGATATAACTCCCTAAATCGCGAACTTTTTCAAAAAAACAGGATCTCTTTGAAGGCAGTAAAATAGGGACTATCGTTTATCTGTTCAGGTTGTTTTATTTAATTGTATTTTCCACAAAACTTTTTTTATTTTATGTAGTCATCAATTTCACAGTGACAGAGTCTAGGTTCGGACGCGAGTAAGAATATTTTAAAATAAAATTTATTTTAAATAAAAATTCCTTTTTTAATTTTTTCAATGATGACTTTTTCTAGAATCAACGGATCTTTGGGATCCACAGAGAAAACAGCCTGCTGTTCACATCGCTTTTTTTCTTTAATAAGCCAACGTAAAATATCAGCTAATTTTTTATTTTTTTTGTCTTGAAAGAAAGGGTCATTTTCCAAGGTGTCCTTTGCTTTTTTTAAAGACCTCATTTCTACAGGATCTTTTTCATTCACATTATAACAATGCAGATCATACTGCTTAACATCTTCAGGAAGCACACCTAAAAACCTTACGTCGGGTGCCGAAAAGTCAGAGTTACGGATTAAACTGGCCGCAGATCCTGCTTTTAATGTTCGAAATATATTCTGTAAAGTATACGCGTCAAGATCACCATAAAAGTACATGGGGACTTTTAGCTGGTCTTGAATGGATTTACACCACCCACGAACACCATTACTTGGAACCCCCTGCGCACCAATAATAATACAGGGATGACGAGTGTGCATTCCATTGGCCACCAAAGTGTTGGCCGTTCCCTCAGACTCAATCACCAAACAAAACTCAATTTTACCTTTACCTTTAAGTTTAAACGACTGCGGACGGTTTTTAGGCTGAAAAGGTGTGGTTCCCATTTGCCCCAGATCAACAACAGCTGATGTCCCATCGGATAAATGTTCTGTAACTACTAATTGTTTAGAGTAAGTTTGCCCCCCACGGTCGTTTGCGAAACAATTCATTTCTTCGCGATAAACTTCCAGCATATCGCAGATAAAATCTATAATGCTGTCACTTTCATTTTGATCATCAAAATCAAGCGGTTTAAGGTGCATCGAGGACCTAATGAGACCTTTAGCAATATAGTAAATTTCCCGTTTGTTGTTAACCACACTGGCAGATAAATTATTGAGAAGAATTTCTAAGACAAAAATAGTTCGAGCCATTTTTTGCACGGAAGAAACATTGAGCTCCGTTTTGACTTTTTTTTCGCCCGGAGTCAGGTACCCCACTTTTGCATTATAAAATGAGTTATCCAGACTGCATTTCACAGCCTCAAGAACGGGCCTTCGCGCTTTCTCCAAATCAACCAGCATGGTATCACACATTGATTTAGCGATCTTTGGAATATCTTTTTTTAATTCTCGAACACGAATTTCTCTGGTTTTATTCATATAATTCAGGCCTCATTTTCATTGGATTCTACGTCACCAATGCCTTCAGATTTTTTTTCAAAAATTTTTCCTTCGAAAACTTCACTTCCAAACTTTCGTTTTTCTTTATCTTGCATTGATTTGAGTTTGACCTCTGCATCCGACATGGCTTTTTCTGCATCGGAAGCTTCACGTCCTAAAAGTTTCTTTAAACCCTCTTCAGCCCTCTCTTCTCTCGATTTAGTGGCACCCACTATTCTGGCTAACCCCTCCACCAAAATGGGTCCAAACTTTTCTATATGCTGAAGCTTTCGTTCTAAATCTGCGGCCTTGTCTTCCGCGCGGATGTGACGTGACAGTTTTTGCCCCGCCTGCATGAGCGTTCTTCGAATTTCTTCTATAAGATCTTCCCCACCGTCTATGGTCTCTTTAGAGGCATTTTTAAATTTGATAAATGGTGAAGTGACACTTACAGCAAAAACAAACGGACCTTGGGGAAGGGAGTCTTTCGGTTGCATAAGTCCGTAGGCACGCCAATTTACAGATTCAACAGCACGGGTGATTGCACAAGCACCTTTGTCAAACTGTAAAGGAACTCGATTAGCAAAACGGAGAAGTTGTACAGGAGTGTCCGGATCACCTCGAGTGAGAAATCTGGCTATAGCAGCCTCAACAACGACAGGTTTATGATCACAAATAGTTGGCTTTCTTGTCACCACACTAAAAAAATCCACCTCTCCTAACCGATGAATACTTTTGGCCAACCCTTCCTCGCCGACCGTTAAAACTGACTTGGTGGAAGGATTCACAAGTTCTGTCTCTTGAATCACTTGAAATATTTTTTTAAATTCTTCTTCGGAAATCTGAGCGAGGGATCGATTTAAGTTATTTCGTGGTAAACCCTTGGCAACCATAGCTTTAATTGTTTGATCTGTGACTCTAGAAAAACCTTTTTTGATGAAATTTTCCAATGTGATCTTACCAAATAATGCTGCATGGGTCATAAACTCCCCTAACTTCATGGTGTGAGGGTGAGGGAGCGTTGAAGGGGGAATTTCTGGTACTGAATCTGAAACCCTTTCCACGTGCACCATATTCTCATCAAGCAATTTATAATGAAGGGTTAGGTGGGGGTTAACTAAAGTTGTTCCCTCCAAGTAAGTCAACAGCCCCCCGTCACCATTTAATTGAATCCGTCCGTCGATGCGAAAATCCACCCGAATTCCGTGGGGACGGTCCCATTCTATTGTTTCTTTATTTTTAAGTAGGCCTCGGTTACCCTTAATATCAACATCTACTGTTGCCGTCACAGCCTTACGCATGGACTTAGTTTTGCTAATAACCTTCACTCCCGTAGCATTCGTTAATTGAGCCCAAGTAGTGGCAGCCGATATACCGATACCCTGCTGCCCTCGTGAGCATCGCCCTCTACCAAACTTGGAAGAAGCAAGGTACTCACCAAAAACTTTAGGCAAATCTTCCAACTCTATCCCGGGACCATTATCCTCAACGATAATTTCAATTAAATCGGTGTTACGTGAAGATCCATTACCGAGCTTCTGAATTGAGACCGTTAGTTCTGGTAAAATATTTGCTTCTTCACAGGCATCAAGGGCATTATCAACAGCTTCTTTTAGGGTTGTTAGCACAGCCTTCGTGGGAGACGAAAATCCAACTTGCTGAAGGTTTTTTGCAAAATATTCCGCAGTCGAACTCGAGGTAATTTTCGACACAACAATCTTCCTGGTTAAAACTTTTGGTTGAATGGATCACAGATTTTCAAGCTATCTGAAAAAAATCAAGAGCTACCGCGTAATAAGAACACGACTCGTTCCATTTATGACCGGGTCAAATTATACCCTTTGCTTGTGTTGCAAGGCTTACAACTAACCACAACATTTTTTTTACTTGTTTTTCCACCCAAGACCAGTGGTTGAACATGATCCATGGTCAGCTCTTCCTTGCCAAACTTTCCTTTGCAATAATGACAAAAACCCTTACCGAGTTGTTGACGCCACCACAAGGACTGTCGCAGCTGCCGGGCTTTATTGCGTTCAATTTTGATTTGAATTGAATCTACAGGAGTGAAACAAAAATCCATCCATTTCCTATACCTCAGTTATTTTAATTTGAAAATTATTTTTATATGTATTTACACTACAAGATTTTATGTAAACAGCAACTGACTCAATATTTTCAACCCAATTCTTAACCCACCCCTATGAACAAATTGTTAAGTGATTTACAGGCCACAGAAGCAAACACTGGACGGATCTACAGGACCTTCATACAACAATATAAATAATACATATAAATTTTATTGGACCAGGCCACAAATTACCGTTACAAGTAGCAACTTATGGTAACAAAAGAACAAATTCAAAAAAGAATCCAGAGTCAAATCGAAGGAGCGCTAATCCAGGTTAGCGACCTAACCGGAGAACAAAACCACTATGAAGTCCATGTCAACTGTTCTACACTAAAAGATCTTTCTCGAATTGAACAACATAAGAAAATTATGGGGATTTTTTCAGAAGAGCTTAAATCCGGGGAAATTCACGCTTTATCGATTAAAGTTCAAGCTTCTTAAGGAGTAATCTATGAATGAACAAACAAAAAGTAGGATTGAAAGTTTATTAGATCAAAATAAGGTTTTTTTATTTATGAAAGGCTCCCCTGAATTTCCCCTTTGTGGTTTTTCAGCTCGGGCCGTCGCAATTTTAAAAGAACTAGGATGGGAATTTGGTTCATTTAATATTCTTGAAGATGAAGAAATGCGCCAAGGCATCAAGGATTACGGTCAATGGCCCACAATTCCTCAACTTTACGTTAACAAACAACTTGTTGGGGGAAGTGATATCATGATGGACATGTACGAAACAGGGGAGCTAAAAAATCTGTTAAAATAAACCACCCTATCAGTTAAATTATGTTTATTTATATAGTTTAACTGATAACTTCTGATCTGATGGGTTAAAAAATTTTACACCGCTTGCGCCTGACCCCCGACTAAAGAAATTACGAATTTTCAATTGGTTGTTTTTTTGTGGTTGATCTTAAGCCCCCAATAAATGGGGCAAAAACCCCACGAAGATGTAGCTATGATAAGAATCCCACCATAAGCCCAGATCGGTCCTCCAGCAATAGCGTAAGAGGTCAACAGCACACCAACAACAAAACGAATGATTCGATCCCACCAATAAATATTACAACTCATATAAGGACCAATAATCTAAACTTCTTTTTAAATCCACAACAAAACCTCGTTTTATATTTAAATGTATCATTCCGAAACATAGAACCCTTTATTATATCAAATTTTGTAGAGATTTATGGTTAAGACCCCGATAAGGATGGATATTGTGGGGAGCTCATGGCAAGAATACTCATTGTGGACGATGATTTAGACATCCTGAAAATGGCTGATAAAATTCTGAGTCATTCAGGACATTTAGTTATTACCACAGACAATGCTCTTCGTGCTCTTGACCTTTTGGAATACACGACTATTGATCTTTTAATTTCTGACGCGAATATGCCTTTATACTCAGGGTTTGAACTCATCAAAACGATACGATCCAATCCCAAATATGAAAATTTAACAGTAGCCATGCTGACTTCTTTAAGGGAAAGAAAGGATGTGGAAAAGGCTGTTAAATTAGGAGTCAATGACTACATAGTTAAACCCATAGACCCTCTTCTTTTGATCCAAAAAATCAACACCATTCTTCAAAAAAAACAACCTGAACAGAAACCAGAAATTCTGTTTAATACAAATGAGCCAGAAAGTCAGGCAACCCTTCAATTTCACACTCAACTAACATCTATCTCCGAACTAGGAATTGAAATCAAAAGCACCCTTCCTCTAAAAGTTGGACAATCCATTAATGTTACAGCCCCTTTTTTTCAATATCTAGGTAACCAGATCCCTCCATTAAAAATAATTTCAGTTGAAAAATCACTCGTAGATGAAGAATGTTGGAAAGTACAACTCATCTTTTTAGGAGCTAATGAATCTCTACTCAAGAATATAAGACGCTGGATTTTAACCCATGGTTCTAGTCACAAAACGGCTTCATAGGAAAAAGCGATGAGAATTTTATTAGCTGAAGATGACCATAACATCGCAACAATAGCTCAACTTTCTTTGGAAAAAATTGGGGGTCATAAAATCACTTTAGCCGAAAATGGTGAATTGGCTCTTAAGATTGCACTAGTAGAAAAATTTGATCTCATTTTACTTGATGAAATGATGCCCAAGATGAACGGTTTAAATGTTTGTAAAAAATATTTGGAGCAAGCTTCAAACCCCGTACCTATAATATTTTTAAGTGCCAAATCACAAGAAAGTGACATTCGAGAGTTTCAAAAATTATCCAGCGGATATATTGCAAAACCTTTTGATCCTCTCACCTTGAATGATCAAATTTTAAAGATATTAAAGTTTAAAACCTTACCCTTTGGAAAGAAAAAATGATCTCATCTGTAAGACTTAAGATTATTTCTTTTGTAGGTATTATTTTAATAGTTTTTATTTACTCCAGTAACATTTTAAAAAACACATATATAAAAAAATCAGATATAGTAGAATCCTTAAGAAGGAGCTATCAAGCAGAAAGTTTGGCCTTACAATTACTGTTATTACCAACGAACAAAACTATGGTAAGAAACAATATTAGGGATAAGTTGGATTATCTTGGGGGATATTTAATCCCGCAAAATCGTGCCGCTTTTGTTAAAGATCTCATCGAAGCCACTTACAATGAAAATCAAAATTTAATTAGAAATCGTTTAGATTTATTTATGAAAAATGAGTTGAGTTTTAGAAAGTTTCAACGAGTTCAACTTCGTTTTGCCAACGAAAGCATACAATACTTTTCAGTACTTTCATTTTTTTCTATTCTCATCTCTATTTTTGTGTTGTTGTTCTATACTCAGCAAAATGTGTTTGTTCCTATAAATATTTTATCAAAAAGGATGCTTGATTTTCTTAATAACCGCTATACCTACCAATTTACCATCCCAACAAACAGCGAAGTTGGAAACTTACATTCCACTTTCAATGCCCTTGCCCAACGTGTCCTCAGAAATATGGAAGAATTAACCACTCTTGATCATGCAAAAAGCGAATTCCTTAGCATTGCAAGCCATGAGCTACGAACTCCCTTAACTTCCATTAAAGGTTCCTTGAGTTTAATGAAATCAGGAGTTACAGGACCCATGAATGAAATGACACAAAATCTTTTAAATATTGCTGAAAATGAGACAGATCGTTTGATTCGTCTTATCAATGAACTTCTTGATTTAGCAAAAATTGAATCTGGAAAATTTGAAGTTCAACAAGAATGGCATTCCATCAATGAAATGGTAGATCGAACCCTTTCTAGCCTTCATGGATTGGCCCAAGCCGCACAAGTTAAGTTGGTCAAAAATAACATCCCAGCTATTCATATCTACATGGACAAAGATCGCATCCAGCAGGTTTTAACCAACTTGTTATCCAATGCTATAAAGTTTAGTCCCGTTGGTGGAGAAGTTGAAGTATCCACCGATATAAACTCCAAACAGCACTTGATAATTAAAGTAAAAGACCATGGACGAGGTATTGCTCCTGAGGACCAAGAAGTTATATTTCAGAAATTCAGACAGGCCTCAAGTTCTCGTAACCCATTAGTTAAAGGTACTGGATTGGGTCTCGCTATCGCTAAAGCTTTGGTTGAAGAACACCAAGGGGAAATCCAGGTGCATTCAACTCCGGGGAATGGTAGTACTTTTTCGTTTACTTTACCTCAATGGCAATATTCATTGGAAGAAGCTGTATCAACATCTTTAACAAAGGCGGCTGCATGAGTTTTTCTGACCTTATGGCCCAATTACAACAGGAATATATTTTGGCTCTACCGCTTCGAATTCAAAGTATGAACAAACATCTCAATGATTCTCAATATAAAATTTTAGCTGATGAATTTCACAAACTCAAGGGAACAGGAAAAACCTACGGACTTCCCGAAATTTCGGAGTTAGCAGAAATTATGGAGAAAATATGCCAGAATAAAACTGATTTTACATCCAATACGGTTAAAGAATCTCTGCTGCTCCTTGAAGAAATTTGCCTTCTCAGAATGAAGAAAAAAACTGTCAACCTATCTATAAACCCACATTTTATAAAAATTAAGAGACTCTTCGAAGAAGCAGAATCCAAGTTGAAAAAAAAATAGAGTCCCCACCAGACGCCAAATTATAGATTTTGACTCTACTTGATTAAATAAAAGCCTTTATAGGGTCGAATAAAAAAATCCATTGAGTATTTATTATCTTCTCTATAAAAAGTAGGAGACCCTATTAATAGCTTATTCAAAGATATAAAATAGGTCTGAACAAGATTTTAAAAAGCGAGATAACATGATTTCAGTGGATTTATTAATTTCTTTAAACAAGATCCTTCCTGCAGCTCAAATCCTTACCGATAAAGAGTCTTTATTTAGATATGGTAAAGACTGGACAGGATATATGCCCAACGCCAGTGTTATTTTGTTCCCAAAAACGACCGACGAAGTTCAAAAAATTGTAATCTGGGCTCGGAAGAACCGTATAAGCCTTGTCCCTTCGGGAGGAAGAACAGGTCTGAGTGGCGCGGCCACAGCCTTGAATAATGAGGCCATTGTTAGTTTTGAGAAAATGAACCGTATCCTTAACTTTGATTCTTTCGATCAAACGGTAACATGCGAGCCTGGGGTTATCACTCAAGATCTGCAGCAATTTGCCCAAGAAAAAAATCTATTTTTTCCTGTGGATTTTGCATCCAGAGGCTCTAGTCAAATTGGTGGGAATATCTCAACCAATGCCGGGGGAATTAAAGTATTGCGTTATGGATTGATGCGACATTGGGTTTCCTCTCTGCAAGTTGTCACTGGAACGGGCGAGGTGCTCCACCTCAATCGTGGTTTAGTTAAAAATGCAACAGGTTATGATTTACGACAACTTTTTATTGGTGCAGAGGGAACGCTAGGTTTTATTACCCAAGCGACAATTCAGTTAACCCAGTCGCCAAAGGATTTGGAAACTTTTTTATTTGCAGTTCCCGATCTAAATGCAGTCATGAAAATCTATCACCACTTTAAAACCCATGTAACCCTTCAAGCCTATGAAATGTTTACACAACAAGCGTTAAATCTGGTATCCGCCCATACAGGACTTAAAAGTCCACTGCAAAGTGCAGGGCCTTATTACCTGGTTATAGAGATTGAAAGAAGTCATTCTCACAACTCAACAAACTCATTAGATCTTTTTTCCCAAGCGATGGATAACGGTTGGATTATGGATGGAGCTCAAGCTCAAAATCCACAACAAGCCCGCGAGTTTTGGCGGTTAAGAGAGGATATTAGTGAGGCCACTGCGCCCTTTTCCCCCTATAAAAATGATATTTCCGTAAGAATAACCCACGTCCCTGCTTTTCTAAATGAAATGGATCAGATTTTAAAAAAAGAATATCCGCACTTTGAACTGGTTTGGTTCGGTCATATTGGTGATGGAAATCTACATATCAATATTTTAAAACCAAAAAATATGGAAAAACAAATTTTTATTGATGAATGCCTTAGAGTTAATCAAATTTTATTTACCATGATTGAACATTATGAAGGTTCTATTTCTGCGGAACATGGGGTAGGACTCACCAAAAAATCCTATCTTAATCACACTCGAACTGAAGCTGAAATTCATTTAATGAAGGGAATCAAACAAGTCTTTGATCCAGATCAAATTATGAATCCAGGAAAAATTTTTTAAAAATCCCGATTTAAAATTCTTTTATCGGAAACAAAATCAATGGTTATATTTATTTGATCTTCTTTAAGTCCTGTTCTTACCTACGGCCAACACATCAAAACCAGTCTTTAAATAAAAATTATTTTCTTAAATAATAAAATTATATTCAAAGAATTTACTTGCAACTACAGCACTCATCTTTTCCAGAGGAGTGTAAATTCATCAAGGAGGATGAAATGGCCAAGGATAACAAAGCTGGAACTAATCCAAATAGTAAACCAACAGCCGAAGTAGCTACTGTTTGCCCCGTTGAAAAATGCGGTAAAAAAGCCACCCGTATGGAGTTTTGTGATGAACATTTCAATTGGTTTAAAGAGGGTATGATCAGTCGAAAGGGCGAGAAACCAAAGGACTTTGATAAAAAATATCAAGCCTATCTCTCCAGACAGAAAAAGGCTTCTTAGAATAAAAGCCTCAAACTTCTTTAAGCTTCTTTAAGAAAGAATATCTAAACCTTAAAATAGGGATAATATTTTACTATTATCCCTCTATCTCTCATTTTTAGATTCCCTTGAATGTATTCTGATAAAAAAAGTTTCTCCCCCTCCCCGACATCTGTTATCTTAGGACCCTATTATCTTAGGACCCTATTCGGAGTGGCTGCACCCAAGCGATTCAGCAAAAGGAGAACTGGTTCATGGAAGTATCGAAGTCAAATCGTAAGGCTCCCTTGGCAATTTTAACGGGTGGAAATAGTGGGATCGGTAGCGCTATTGGGGAACGTTTAGCCAGCAATGGATATAGTTTAATTATAGTGGGCAGAAATGAATCCCGTTTGGATCAAACATCAAAATATCTCACCCAAAAATTTGAAAAAAAATTTTCCTATTCCACACAGTATCTCACTTGCAAAGTAGATCTCAGAGAGAGCTCAGCTCCAGACAAAATTCTATCGACTTTAAATAAAATCCCTGATCAAGAGAATGTTGACCTTCTGGTAAACAATGCGGGAATTATTCATAGACATTCTTTTATGGAAACCACGGAATCAATGTGGTTAGAAGAAATTGAGACAAACTTTTTATCTCCAGTCCGCTTAATTAAAAAAGTGTTGCCTATAATGCGTGAAGGCTCCGCCATTATCAATGTAACTTCCACATTAGGGTTTCGTCCCATCCCAAATACTTTAGCTTACTCTGCAACCAAGGCCGCCTTAAATAATTTAACTCAAGGGCTGGCCCTGGAATTAGCTCCTAAAATTCGCGTCTGTGGAGTCTGCCCAGGACTAACGGATACACCGATCCATTCGTTTCACCATGAAGATGAGAAGAGCACCACACGAAAAACAGCCCATGAATCTCAACCCATGGGTCGCATGGGAAAACCTGAGGAAATCGCCGCCATGGTCGCATTTTTGGCAAGTAAAGACTCCTGCTGGACAACCGGAAGTTTGCACACAGTCGATGGCGGAATCAGTCTCACCTAATTATTAAAATAATTATTATTTATATTTATAAGGAGAAGTCTATGGGAAAGGGATGGAAAACTGCGGGTAAGTTGGAGACAGCAAAAAAAAAGGGCGCCTTATTTACTAAACTCGCTAGGGAAATTGCTGTGTCAGCACGAATGGGTGGACCAGACCCCGAAAGCAACACTCGACTTAAACTTGCAATCACGGCCGCTCGAGCCGCATCCTGTCCTAAAGATACGATTGAACGCGCCATAAAAAAGGGTGCTGGCCTAGATAATGAAAGCGTGATTGAAGAGTGTACTTATGAGGGATATGGCCCCCATGGAGTCGGTATTATTGTCGAATGTCAAACTGATAATAAAACTCGAACAGTCAGTGAAATTCGCTTACTTTTTAAAAGCCATGGTGGAGCTCTTGGCGAGCCAGGTGCTGTGAGTTGGATGTTTGATCGGGTAGCTCACGTCAATGCCAAAAAAAATCAAGTCACCGATCCTGAAGAGGAGGCCATTGAGGTCGGAGCCAATGAGGTGGAAATAGATCAAGATCCAACAGAAACTGAAATTTCCTATAACTTTTATGGTGCTGTCGCTGATTTAGAACTTATTCGTTCTTCCTTGGTACAAAGGGGGTGGGAAATTATTGCAGCCGAGCTCATTTACAAGTCCAAAAACGATACAAAATTAAGTCCAACACAGCACGAGGAAGTAGTTCAGCTTTTAAAAGAACTGGATGAAGAGGAGGATTCTCACAGAGTTTATGCAACTCTTCCCTGATGACTTATAAAGTTAAACTAGACCATCAAAAAAGTGCCTTGTAAAATCAACCAATACAGCTATTTAAGTGATTTCGCTGACTTGCAAATTGACTTAATCGGCTAAATATCGTTTTAATAAGAACCCTATCAACACTCCGGTGCCGTAGCTCAGTTGGATAGAGCACTCGCCTTCTAAGCGAGCGGTCGTACGTTCGAGTCGTACCGGCACCACCAAGTTTTCCAATTAACCAAATTAAAGACCTGCAAATTAGAATCGTCCCCAGATACCTTCCGAGTGAGGGCATGCTAGGGATTTTTTTCCTGACTTCGGTCACATCCGCCACCAATGTCTCTTTGGATTTCACCTTAATCCCCCTCTCAAAAATTGATTTGTTTGAACACGGTTAAAATGTCTAACTTTATGCCGTTCGTACCCAACCTCGTATATTGATCCTACATTAACTCATTCGAGTGACCGGCTAATAGTGCCCTTCTTTCTTTGGACACTCCCGCCTCAGCCAGCTTGGTCATGTGAATGTGACGAAGAACATGCGGCGTGAATCGACAAGATATCCCTGCTTTTTCTTTGTACCGCTGGCAGAGCTGCTGCACACGCTTCATCGTGTACCGTGTGTGCCGGTTTGATTGAAAGACAAATCGGTGGTTCCTGTCCTTCAAGTATAGTGACAGCATGTGTTTAAGTTTTTCGCTGAAAATAACGACGCGATCTTTTTTCCCTTTGCCCTCAAAAATGAACGCTTTGTTGTCGTCAAGGTCTAAATGTTTAACTTGCAGATTACAAGCCTCGGCCTCTCTAACCCCGGTGGACAAAAGAAAAGTAAATAAAAGGCAGTGAGCTGGATCATGAATGGCATTGAAAAATGCTTCGCGCTCTTGCTGGGTTGGTAGCTCAAATAATTTGTTGGGCTTTCTACCGGGCACTTCGATCAAGCAATTGGCCCGGACACTGCGGAAGATGTAATTGAGCTGATGATAGGTGAAATTATGTCGCCGCACCTCTCGACAAATTAATCGTGTCAGTCGACCAATACTTAATTTCGCATCACCCACATTTGCAATGAAATCATTGTGAGTTTAAGACGCATCGGGAACGTCATGGACTACAACTAATGAGCCGTCCGATAAATTTTTAACCTATATATGAAGGATTTTTAATTCTTCTTTTGTGTCTTCGCTGTCCAATCAGAATTGTAATCACTGGTTACAAGTTCGCGGCACGATGACCATCAGTCTCAGTACGAGAATCTACCAACTGATGGGTATTATTAAGTAAGGGTATTGGGTCCACAGGCCTTTGATCATGCAATAATTCAAAATGTAAGTGCACTCCTGTTGCTCTTCCGGTCCTCCCCATAAGCCCTAGAGTCTGGCCCGATTCAACAGTTTGCCCCTGCTTCACCATAATCTTGTCCATGTGCGCATAGAGTGAAGCCCAACGGTCGTCATATTCAATAATAACCAGTTTTCCAAAGCCTTTAAAGGCTCGACCAGCATAAATAACTAAACCTTCATGGGCGGAAAAAATAGGAGTTCCCTTCACACCAGCCAAATCCACACCTAGATGAGGTCTGCGCTTTTTCTTTGGATTAAAGTACTGATTCACCTTAACCATGTTTAGGGGCCAACTTAAAGCGAACGACCGCTGAGGTTTATACTTTATAAATTTTGATTTTTGTGGCTTTTGCACTGCAACGAAAGGGGAGGGGGGTTCTTCTTCATCAAAAACACTTTGTCCTCCACTCTGAACAAAAGTTTTGTGATTCAACTTTAATTCTTTGCCATCAAGCCCTACAAAAGTGGGTCGTTTCAAATCACCAGGTCCTACAAACCCAGAGCTGTCGCTCGCACCCCTGCCAGACTGAAATGTCCCGTTCAGCGAAGCACATCCAAACAATAAAACACTGGACCAGACCAGTAAAATTTTACCTAAAATTTTCATAATGAGTATTTCACCATACCCAATTCAGAAGAAATTGAAAAGTAAAAGTCGCAGAACATCCCAATTTAAAACCTATGGGATCTACTTTATGAAAATAATTCCTATTTAGTCTCTACTTGAGAATGATTTTTTAAATTAAAAAACACTCCGAGCCCATTTTAGCACCAGATTAAAGTCCAGAGTACATCGGAAACTTATCACAAAGCTCTTTCACTTTATTATGAACTGAATTAAGAACCCTCATGTCCTCGTGATTTTCTAAAACCTGGGCCATCCATCCAGCAATTAATTTCATTTCTACTTCCCCCATCCCACGAGTGGTCAATGCAGGTGTCCCAATGCGTATTCCAGAGGTTACAAAAGGGGAACGCTTTTCATTAGGTACAGTATTTTTATTTACAGTAATTCCTGCTTTGTCCAAGGCTATTTCCGCATCTTTTCCGGTGATGTCTTTTTGCGATAAATCTAGCAACAGCAAATGATTGTCTGTACCTCCTGAAACCAATGAAAAACCTAGATTTAATAATTCCTGAGCCAAAGTTTGTGCGTTCTTTACCACTTGAGTTATGTAGGCTTTAAACGAAGGTTGTAACGCTTCTTGAAATGCCACGGCCTTTGCTGCAATAACATGTTCCAAAGGTCCACCCTGAATACCTGGAAATATTTTTCCATTAATCATCTTAGAATTTTTTTCCGAAGATAAAATCATTCCACCCCTAGGACCACGCAATGTTTTATGAGTCGTTGAAGTAATAAAATCTGCAAAGGGGACTGGACTCGGATGAATCCCTGCGGCCACGAGTCCAGCAAAATGGGCCATGTCCACAAAAAGCAAGGCCCCCACATCTTCTGCAATGTTTTTGAACTTTGCAAAATCCAACTCCCTTGGATAGGCACTGTAACCTGCAATCAATAATTTTGGTTTATATTTCCTTGCCAACTTTAAAATATTATCATAATTCAGACGACCCGTTTCAGGATCCAATCCATAGTGAACAGCATGAAATAAAAACCCACTAAAATTCACCGGAGACCCGTGGGTCAGATGCCCGCCATGGGACAAATCCATCCCCATTACGGTGTCCCCTGGCTTTAAGCAAGATAAATATACGGCCATATTTGCCTGTGATCCCGAATGAGGCTGAACATTGACGAATTCAGCTTGAAAGAGTTTTTTGGCTCGATCTATAGCCAACTGCTCTATGTGATCAACAAATTCACAACCCCCATAATATCTTTTTCCTGGATAACCTTCAGCGTACTTATTAGTAAGAATAGATCCTTGTGCCTGCAGAACGGATTGGGAAACATAGTTTTCTGATGCAATCATTTCCAATCCAAATTTTTGTCGCTCCAATTCGCTCTGAATCAAATTAAATATCTCAGGATCTTGCTTTTGCAACATAGAGAGTCTCCCGTATTGAATTATTGCAATCACTTAATATTGAATAAAAAAAACCGTCAACTATAAAATCCTAAACGAATTTTAAAGAAAGCAGATCTTAAAAACTAATTTCACCTTTTATTTATACTTAAGAGCTTGTTGACTCTGCGAAGATGCCTTCCCCCTTCAAAGGGAGAATCTAAGAAAGTTAACACCATTTTTTCACACAAGGAAAAGTCCATCAATCGACCACCAAAACAAATAACATTTGCATTGTTGTGAGCCCGCGCCAAACGGACGACCTCTTCACTCCAACAAAGTGCTGCACGAATATGGTGATACCGATTGGCCCGTATCGCCACCCCTTGCCCAGAACCACATATTAAAACCCCGGCATCATTTGGATTTAATTTTTGACACAAGTCATCTGTTATATCCGGATAGTCGACAGATTCAGACGAAGAATGGGTTCCCAGGTCCTGCCAAGGTAACTGGTTCAAAGAATGTATCAAGTGATTTTTTAAATTCCATCCTGCATGATCTGATGCAATTAAAATATTTTTTAGGGTGTCTCTTAAAATCACCTTAATCTACCAAACAAAAGAGAGGCATTTGTTCCTCCAAAACCAAAACTATTATTGAGCACAAAATGAAGCTTTCTTTCTCTGGAAGTTTTAGGAACGTAGTCCAGGTCGCAATCTATGCTGGGTCGCTCCAAGTTGATTGTTGGCGGCACAATACCCGAATGTAATGTCATTACCGAAAAGGCACTCTCAATAGCTCCTGCAGCACCTAAAGCATGGCCAGTCATACTCTTGGTACTACTGATCCAAAGATTTTTTGCATGATCACCAAAAACCCTCTTAATCGCATCAGATTCAACTTCATCTCCTGCTGGAGTGCTTGTACCGTGAGCATTAATGTAACCGACCTCTTGCTCGCTTACTTTTGCATCATTTAAGGCGTGCACCATTGCCAAAGCCGCTCCCCTTCCACCAGGAGAAGGTAGAGTCATGTGGTAAGCATCCGCAGACATTCCATAACCACTGACCTCAGCATAGATTTTAGCACCACGCTTTTCAGCATGTTCGTAGTCTTCCAAAATAAGGACAGCGGCCCCTTCAGCCAATACAAAACCATCTCGATCTTGATCCCACGGACGACTGGCTTGTTCAGGTTCACCATTTCTTGTTGAAAGAGCTCTCAACGCATTAAATCCACCAATGGCCATGGGGCAAACCACCGATTCAGCCCCTCCCGCAATCATCACATCACAGTGACCTTCACGAATCAGACGATAGGATTCACCAATTGAATGGGCTCCACTTGCACAAGCCGAAGTGATACAATAGTTGGGTCCACGGGCATTATGAAGCATGCTGATATGACCTGAAGCTAAATTGCCAATTGTTGCTGGAATAAAAAAAGGTGAAATTCTACTAGGTCCCCGTTCCAATAAAATCTCATGCTGACGTTCAATACACGGAAGACCACCGATACCAACACCTACGATACAACCCACTCGATCTGAATGCGCTTCATCCCACTGAACCATATCCTGCAATGAGGCATCTTCAACTCCCATTTTTGCAGCAGCAACGGCCAAGTGAATAAAACGATCCATTTTTTTTTGGTCCTTTTTATTGACCCATGCATCCACATTGAAGTTCTTAACCTCACCGGCTATTTGGGTTTCCATTTTTGAAGCATCAAAAAGAGTTATGGGGCTTATTCCAGACTTTCCGCTAATTAAATTTTGCCATGACTCTTCCATAGATAGACCTAATGGAGTCACAGCTCCAAGACCCGTGACCACAACTCTTCGCTGTGGTACCGAGGGTCGCACAAAGATATTCTTTGGTGTGCTTTGATTGGAACTCATACTTAAAGGCTTCCCCTTAATTTGTTCTTAATTCTAGTTTTTACCTTTGCTATCTAGGTATTTAAGAACATCTGATACGGTCTTCAATTTCTCAGCATCGTCATCTGGAATCTCGATGTCAAACTCTTCTTCCATAGCCATAACCAATTCAACAATATCCAAGCTATCTGCACCCAAATCGTCGATAAAAGACGCCTCAGGTTTTACACGGTCTGGATCAACACCCAATTGTTCCTCAATAATTTTTATAACTTTGCTCTGTATAGCCATGATTCCTCCATTATTTTTAATAAATTAATTCTTAGCTCTAAAGCGAAAAGCCCAAGGTTATAATCGAACTTAAGTCACATGTATAGTCCGCCATTAACATGCAGCACTTGCCCCGTCACATAAGTGGACTCATCGCTCAACAAATAGGCCACTAAATACGCTACATCCTCAACGGTTCCAAGTCTTGCCAGAGGAATTCTGTTCACTATAGCCTCTTGCTGCTTTGCGTCCAAAGAATCGGTCATGGAAGTCACAATATATCCCGGTGCGACAGCGTTGACTCGTATGGAGCGACTGGCCACTTCCAAGGCTAACGCCCGAGTGAACCCTTCAACTCCCGACTTGCTTGCAGCATAATTTGTTTGACCTGGATTCCCCATTTGGCCAATTACACTGGAAATGTTTACGATGGACCCGGTTCGTGACTTAAGCATTTTTTTCACTGCCAACTTGGAGCACAAAAAAGTACCTCGCAAATTGGTGTTCATCACAGAATCAAACTCTTCTTCTTTCATTCTTAAGATCAACTGATCACTGGTAATCCCTGCGTTGTTTACAAGACCATCCAAGCGATCAAAAACATCATTGAGTTTTTCAAAGCCCTGTTGAACGGATTCAGATTGAGTCACATCCATAGCTAAAATAAAATGGCCCGACCCTGGCAAACTTTTACAAACCTCTTCGGCTCTTTCACGATTGGAACTGTAAGTCAGAGCTATTCGCCCTCCCAGTTCAGCCAATTTTTGAGCCACTCCAGCCCCAATTCCTCGACTTGCTCCAGTGATCAAAATATTTTTATTTTGTAAACGCAAAGATGAAGAGTTCATTGCAAAAGGTCCTTCTGTGTAAATAATTTTTCAAGAATTTTCAGATCCTCAAGATGATTAGTTCCGTAAGTGACAATATTGGAATCAATTTTTTTAACTAATCCAGCAAGAATTTTTCCGCATCCAACCTCAACAAAATGTGTTCCAGAAATCTGTTTGATTTCTTGAACACATTCAATCCAACGAACGGGCGCTGAAACTTGGGAAATTAAATTTTGCCTTAAAACTTCCCCTTCCTTAACAGGTTTAGCATTATAGTTTTGGACCACAGCCCGACTGATATCGTAGAAAGACATTGTTTTAAGAAGTTTACCAAGACTTTCTTCCGCAGATTTCATTAGTGAGCAGTGAAAAGGGGCCGAGACTTTCAGTGGAATAAATTTAATGCGAGTCGGCATTTCAGGGCAATCAGAATAATGGTTCTGCAGCCAATCCAACGCTATTTTTTTTCCACTTAAAACAATTTGCCCTGGAGCATTGTAGTTGGCTGGTTCCACAAGACCCTCAGGGCAAACCTCTTTCACCCACTCGCAAAGCTGATGAACTTGTTCAACTGAGGAACCTAAAACAGCAACCATAGCACCAACTCCCACAGGAACGGCTTCTTGCATCCTTTCGCCACGAAATCGCACAGCCCGCAATGCATCAGCAAACCCCATCCCTCCACTAGTCACAACAGCAGCAAATTCACCCACAGAGTGACCAGCAGAGACTACAGGATTGAATCCAAATGTTTTTGCTAAAGTTCTGTAGGTAGCCACAGAAACAGTAAGAAGCGCTGGCTGAGTGTTCATTGTTAACGCCAAATCTGATTCTGCAGCAGAGAAGCAAAGAGTTTTCATATCCAAACTCAGAGCATCGCTGGCTTCCTCAAATGTCCACTTTGCTTCCTTGAATTCTTCATAGAGGAACTTCCCCATCCCAGAATGCTGACTTCCCTGCCCCGGAAAAACCGCTGCCCAAGCCATCTTTTACTCCCTCTTTTTGAGTGTGGAATCTTTTTTAAGTTTAAAAATGATCGCAAAAATGTACTTACTTTATCTTTACTTTCAATATGTTAGAAGAACACTTCCGCTGGTGATTCCCGCCCCAAACGCAGTTAAAATTATATTTTGCCCTCTTTGAATTCTGCCGTCTCGCACTGCTTTATCTAAAGCAACTGGTACTGTTGCCGCTGAAGTGTTACCCATCTCTTCAATTTCAACGACAACCTTTTCCATCGGAATGGAGCAATGTTTTGCAACAGCCTCAATGATTCTCAAATTCGCCTGATGGGGTACAACCCAGGATATTTGCTCTGCAGTCATGTTATTGTGCTGCAAGGCTTCTTCACAAGAATTTGCCATGGTACGAACAGCATGTTTAAAAATTTCCCGCCCCTTCATTTTTACATATTGTAACTCTTGATCCAAAACTTCTTGGGAAAAAGGCAGAGCAGAACCACCAGCAGGAAGAACAAATAAGTCTGAGATCTCGCCGTCGGCGTGTAAATGAACGCTCATGACTTCTGAAGCGTCATTCTCATCGGCACGACCCAATACAACGGCACCTGCCGCATCACCAAAAAGTATACAGGTTTCACGATCTTTATAGTTGACGTATTGATGTAAAACCTCAGCCCCTACAACCAAAATATTTTTATAGACCCCCGTGCGCACAAACTGATCTGCTATGGAAAATGCATAGACGAATCCTGTACAGGCAGCAGATACATCCACCGCCATTATATCCCGAGCGCCTAACTTTTTTTGCAAAACACAGGCTGTATTGGGCATAACCTGGTCTGGTGAAACTGTCGCCAAGATAATCATATCCAAATCTTGAGCAGAAATCTGAGCTTGTGAGAGCGCCTGTTTAGCTGCAGCTAGGGCTAAATCGCTTGTGTACTCCCCTGGAGCCGCCATTCGACGGGATCGAATACCCGTCCGTTCAACAATCCACTGATCATTGGTATCAACAATTCTTTCCAAATCAACATTAGTTAATTTTTTTTCAGGTAAATAAGAGCCTGTTCCCAAAATTTTCGAACAGTAGATAAAACCATTATTTTTTTTTTTCATGAGCGATAGGCCCCCTGAATGAGACTATTCAGTTGGGCTAACGATCACTTCACGGTTGCGATAGTGACCACAACTCAAACAGACGTGATGAGGTCGAACGAGCGCGCCACAGTTTGTACAATTTCGTACCGTTGGCGAAGTTAGAAAATCATGGGATCGACGCATATCTCTTTTTGCACGACTGGTTTTCTTCTTTGGGGTAGGCATACTCTAAATCTCCAGTTTAAATGTATTCAACAATAGGGCCGTCATTAATAATGATAAGTTATTTAAAATCAACTATTTAATTTTAACTTTTCTAAAATACCAAAAGGATTCTCCCTTTTGAAGGTGTTTTCAGGGGTCAACCATCCGTTTGCAATCGCTTTTTGGTAGTTTTCACAACTGAAGCCACATTCTGATGAGGCCACTGGTTTTATGGGTTTAGAGATAGCAATAAGCTCACGAATGTATTCCCCAATATTAAAGTCATCCGACTCCAATTCCGTGCACTCAGGACCTTCCATATTCAATTCAGAGGTATGATTCACTCGAGACTGCTGTCCTTCAAAATCCCTTTTCGTTTTAACGACCAAAATTTCATTGAAGCTTTGCTTCAGGGGTTGAACAAATTCCAGAGCACAAAGTGAACAAATTTCATCCATTTTTGTTTCTATGATTCCCTCTACAAGGTACACATTTCCTGCAGGTTTCACAGAAATACTTATATCATAAACATGGGAACCAATAAGTTCCTTGAGAATAGAGGTCAATTCGCCACTTGCCTGATTGTACTTAAAAGTCCGTCCACTTGTGGGGAGGTCCTTAAGATTAATCACGACGGGATTTAATATCAAATGTTGATGTGCCATAGGAGCGGGACTTTATGGCAGTTTGCGTTACCTGGTCAATTGTTTTGATTTGATCACAAAATGTTAAAATGAAAGGATAATGGTAATGCTGGCTCCCAAAGTTAATTTTTTCAATTTTATATTTACCTTTATTTTGATCTTTTCCTTTCTCATTAACCAAAAATTGTGGGCTGATGATACAGAAATTTGGGATCTTATTGTTAATGAATCCCTTCCTGTCTATAAAAGCGCTAGTATTCGTTCCAAGTTGATCACCAAACTTTTCCCAGGTGATGAAGTGGTGGTTTCCCCTATTAAATACAGAGGTTTTCGCAAAGTGATGGTGACTTATCAAGGTCAAATTACCAGTGGTTATATCCCAGCAAAATCGATAACCAAATCTCGAGTTCGTCAAAGAAGACAATACTCCAGCTCAGAGTCGAAGGCCTCTTACCACTTAAGTTATGGGTTCGGTGGAGGTCTAGTGGGTTCTTATTTGCGCCAAAGAGAAAATTCGTTTGAACTTTCAGATGGCTCCCAATACTCCACCACAGCCTTTGAAAGTTTTACCCCCTTTTTTAATATTTTTTTTGATTTACCCATTAATTCCAATTGGGGTTTAAGAACCTATTTAAACTACAGGTCGACCCACTACAAAGGTAATGCTGTACAAAGAAACTCACCCAGCCCAAGCCCCGTCAACCCCACAGTGGAAAACAGGCAGACCCTGCTGGGTGCTGGTCTTCAATTTAAATATTATAAAAATGCTTTTAGTTGGTGGTGGTATGGAGGTGGAGTGGAACTGGCTCGAGGACAAAAAGTTGAGATCAAACTCAATAATGTCATCGTACCCACAACGGATGAAAATTTGCCTTTTTTTGCCATGCTCTACTTGAGTACTGGAATGGATCTGGCGATTCCATTTTTAAATAGTTTTTATTTTGTCCCCGATCTCCATTTAGGCGTGATTGCGACCACCAAACCGGAAACTCTGTATATGGAAGGAATGTTGGCAATTGCCCACGGCTTCTAGAGCCAGAACTAAAGACCTGTAACATAGGCTCAAGGCTGACTCTTCAACCCGGGCCCTTAGACAAAAATCCTTGTTAAAAATATACATTCTAAGATAAGAACGCCAGATCATGAAACACACCCACACATCCAAAGACATATCTCATTTTTTTTTTCAATTTATTAAGTTCAAATTATTTAGGCAAATTTTATTTTTTTTCCTGACATTTCCCTTATTCGTCCAAGCTCAAGAAATTCTTGTTGAAGCTCCAAAAATAAACTGGGAAAGTTTAGACCCCTCCCCATCCAAAACTGTTATTTCCTCATCTGAAATAGAAAAAAAAGGGTCCCCCAATGTTTCAAGTATCATCCGAGATGTTCCAGGGGTGGAGATGGTGCAATCTGGAGGACTTGGTCAAAACACCACATTATTTATGCGAGGATCGCGGACCGAAGACACCCTTGTTTTAATTGATGGTATCCCAGCCAATGATGCCATATCCACTGCCGGAGGATTCGACTTTTCTGCACTCTCATCCATCAATATTGACCGCATTGAAGTACTGCCAGGTCCTCAAAGTGTACGTTTTGGATCTGGATCCATGGGAGGAGTGATTAATATTATTACTAAAAAAGGTGAAAGAGATGCCCGAGGAAAATATCTTTTAGAAGCTGGTTCCTACCAAACCCTTCATACAGCCCTTTCTGGAGGAGGAGGAAACGATCTATGGGGGGCCTCTTTTGGATTAGATCGGATCACAGCAAAAGGTTTTTCGGCGGCCTCTGGTAAAGAAAATCCCGAAAAGGACGGTGTTGCAATCAACTCACTTTCCACCCAATTAGACTGGAAACCAAAACCGCTCACCCAACTCCATGGGAACTTTCGTTACGCCAACGCTCAAACGGATATCGACAGTCAGGGGGGGCCTCAAGGTGATGACCCCAATGATACAAGCAAAAAGACACAAATGACGGTTGGTTTTTCGGGTGAACAAAGTTTATGGAAACAACAATGGTTAAGCCATTTTGGTTATTACTACTCTCAAGTGGATAGGAAAACTGAAAATTTACCGGACCCAGAAAATACTTTCTACTCGAAAGATCACTATTTCAGTCAAACTCAAAAATTCCAGTGGGATCATAAAATTTTGGCCCCAGAAAATCATCTTTTTCACTTTGGTGTTGAATGGCTTCATGAGAAAGGTGATTCCCAATCGACTTTCACCAGCAGCCAAATTGAAAAAACAACCCAAGCCCTCTGGGGTGAATTTTTAAGTTATTCCTATAACGATGGCTCGTGGTTTTACGATACAGGAATCAGGTTGAGCCAAAGGTCAAATAACGAAAATATAACCAGTTATCAATCTTCCGTGGGCAAAGAAATTGCTTCCACCGGCACACGTTTAAGTCTTTCCTACGGCACCGGATTTAAAATGCCTAGTCTTTATCAAACTGCAAAAGGTGAATCCGGCTTACAACACGAACACTCCTCCACTTACGAAGCAACAGCGGTACAAAAGTTACACCCCCTAATCACAGGGCGTCTAACCTATTTTAAAAGTGAGTTTAAAAACCTGATTGGTTACAATGAAAATACCACAAGATATTATAATATTGCCAAAGCTCATAGCGAAGGACCCGAACTTCAAATTCTGTATAAATATCAATTCTCTTGGTCAGCCACAGCCTCTTATTCCTACTTGAAAACACGGGACAACAGCACCGGATATTCACTTTTAAGAAGACCACAACACTCTGGAAGTTTATCCATCAATTATGATCAATTTAAATATAATATATTTATTGATTATCGATTTCGTGGTTCCAGACAAGATTTAGATTCTAATTCCCAAAGAGTCACCCTGCCCACCTATGATCTCGTGAGTCTAGGTGGCACTTGGAAATATTCCAAAAAGCTTCATTTTTTAAGTCGAATAGAGAATCTCTTCAACAAAAACTATGAAGAAATCAAAGGCTACTCCTCACCTCTACTCTCTTTTTATTTTGCTTTGAAGGGTGAAATTTAAAAAAATTCATTATTTATTACTTTTATGTTTTAATTTATTATTTTGTCTCGTTTTTTTTCATAAGATCGCTGGTTTAAATTCACCTTATACTTTACTTTGAGTTATTAATAAAGGCCTCATGCCTACCTAAAACATCATGGTCATTTTTTAAATACTTACAGGAAAAACTATAATTGATATCTTTTAAATTGATATCTGTTAAACCCTCCATCGATTTTTTTATAAAATAATTTGTTAGATTAAAAAATGTCATTCCTGATGGCAGATTCCTTTGTAAAAACACACACACTGGTTGATCATTTAAGAGACTATTACCTTTGGAGGCAAGCACCATCCTATTTTTTATGAAATCATATATTATATAATCTACAGGAAGATTATAAATCTTAACTGCATTTTTCTCATTCACGGTGACATCCATTATTTTATTAAAACTATTAACAGCAGAAATTTTCAATTCAAATAAATCATTACTGCAATTCAAATTAAATGTTAAAGGATTACTTCTCTTTTCATCATTCATATTATTAAAAATTTCTCTCAATTCATTAAATTTTTTATCTAAATATTTTTTATCTAATTCCCTACTGTTTTCATCTTGAGTTAAAAAGTCGGATAGTTTTTTTTCAATACACCTGATTGTAAGATAATCTATTTTTAAATCTTTAGATCGAGAGGCATTGTTACTTAATAATAAGATAAGTGGGTAAATATATATTTCAAAAAGCTTATCATCACTTCCCCTACACACTTTTTTTTCTGTACCAAATGATGATGATGCTGAGAATACGATAAGAAAGAAAAAAATACTCAGAGGTGTCGCACAAAGAAAAATCAATGTATAATTTTTATAATTTTTTTTCAAAAAATCTCTTAATTTTGTTTGATTAAATATTTCACAATTTAAATTATGAAAAAAATATTATTATCCACATCAACTGCAAAAAGAAGGCCGACATATATTTAAAAAAACATACATTATATGTACTTTATTTAAATATTATTGGGATACCTTGACATCTTTTGAAAAATTTATCTTCAATGAATAAAAGTTCGTCTATGTACGCGCTCTTTCTTCTTTTTGTCGGTCTAGTGGTTTTATGGAAGATTGCATGAAACGGGAGCCACCCAGTTGTAAAACTGGGAGCCACCCTATTGCATGATTGGGAGCCACTCAATTGCATAAACGGGAGCCACTTTAGAAACAGTGTGTAATCCTCCTAGAAT
>JAIBAM010000020.1 GCA_019695175.1 Bdellovibrionales bacterium | reverse complement strand
TTCACTGAGTGAAAAATTGATGCGCTAAAGCGCAACAGTCAATTGAGTTAAACAATTGGGTTAAAGCGGCCGTAGGCCGCCAAGGGATTGGTCCGTCCTCCGCATGAAGATACTTACAAGGCAAGCAAAGCAGGCGATTTTTGAATGGATTGAAGTTTGGTACAATCGCCAGCGCCGACACTCAAGTCTTGAATACATGAGTCCGGAAGAGTACGAAAAACTAGCTCTCTGCGCGTGAGTTTTCGTGTCCACTTTTTCGGGGGAAGATCAATATTGAAAGATCTAAAGCCTGATCAGCCACAAGTTTTTTAAGCCTAGCATTTTCTTTTTCAAGATCTTTTAACTTTTTCACTTGATCAATTTGCATCCCGCCAAACTCTTTACGCCAGCGGTAGTAGGTATCTTTACTCACTTGAGTGCAATCTTCCACCCTTACAACAATCCATCTTTTCTGCTTTAGGAGTAAAACACCAAGAAAAACCTTACTTTCTCGAAACGTAGGGAACTAAATTGTCACTAAGTTATTGAAATGACTTGCGTTCATTTCCAAATCGACGAAGTCAGTAAAGCGGCCGTAGGCCGCTAAGGGATTGATCCGTTCTCCGCATGGAGATACTTACAAGGCAAAAATCTTAGTTCAAGTGGCCCAGAATGCAAAGTCTAAACGGAAATCTTTTTATCGGGCCAAATACAACAAACTGGTGTTCAAATTAGGCTCTAAAAACAAAGCCAAGGAGGCGATTGCTAACCGTATAGCTCGATCTGTTTATAAGATCTTGTGTGGGGGAAATTATAAAGAGATCTGGTATAACCGCGGAGATTCTCATGAGGCACAAGTTCGAAAGCATGTGTCAGCACTAAAAGCTCTTGGGGTGAATGTTTTCCATCACAATCATCAAAGGATCGTCTCAAAAAAGCGTGTTGTGGTTGAACAATCGGGAATTATTTTAAGTGGTTGAACAATTGGGAATTATCCTAAACTGATTTTTTGACCAGTTAAAAAAGTTGAAACCATTTGGGCGCTGATAAATCGCGCTAAGGGGAAGTTTGCCCTTCGATCAGAGTTACTTACTAGGCAAAGTTAGCTTTAGAATGTATCAACTTAAAATCAAAATGGTGGCTAGGGACGGAATTGAACCGCCGACACAAGGATTTTCAGTCCTCTGCTCTACCGACTGAGCTACCTAGCCAAAGGATTAAATATAAAATACAAATAGTTGGAGAAGGATACCTACCTTCTCCCCAGTTCAGTGTCAAATATGTTCTAAAGCCTGTTGCAAGTCTGCAATTAAATCCGAATCTGTTTCTATTCCAACACTTAAACGAATCAGATTATCATCTATACCTAATTTTTTTCTGAGCTCAATTGGGATACTTGCATGAGTCATTGAGGCGGGATGACCGATTAATGATTCCACACCACCCAAACTTTCTGCCAAGGAAAATAACCTCACCTTTTCTAAAAATTTTTTAGCTTGGGGCATACCACCCTTAACGTACATCGAAATCATACCGCCAAATCCATGCATTTGCTTTTTCGCAATGGCAAATTGGGGATGGCTTTCAAGCCCGGGATAAATCACCTTTTCGATTTTTGCATGATCTTTAAGAAAATGCACAACTGAAAAAGCATTTTGTTGATGGGCTTTCATTCTTAAGCTTAAAGTTTTTAAACTTCGTAGCGCCAAGTAGGAATCCATTGGGGAAGCAATTGGCCCCAGGGAGTTGCTTAAAAAACCAAGGCGCTCTGCCAATTCATCGGATCGAGTGACGATGGCTCCACCCACCACATCCGAGTGCCCATTAATGTATTTGGTTGTGGAGTGAACAACCATGTCTGCACCCAAATCTAAAGGCCTTTGAAAGTAGGGGCTCATAAATGTATTATCAACAGCAAGTAGGATATGGGTATTTTTTGCTAAAGCAGAAATCTTCTCGATATCGAATATTTTAAGAGTCGGGTTGGTGGGAGTTTCAAGCCAAATCATTTTGGTCTTTTTTGAAATCAGCCTTTGTACACTTTCAACAGATGTCATATCCACGTAGTTGAACTGTATTCCATGGCGACTTAAAACTTTATCAAACAGACGAAAGGTTCCACCGTACATATCATCTCCAGCAATCACTTCGTCACCAGCACTCAGCAAATGAAGTGCCACGGTTGTGGCGGAACAACCAGAAGCAAAAGCAAAGCCATATTTTCCATTTTCCAAACTGGCTAAGCATTGTTCGTAGGCATATCTTGTGGGGTTTTTTGTACGAGAATACTCATAACCTTTATGTTGACCGGGAGACTCCTGAACATAGGTTGAGGTCAGATAAATTGGAGTCATGACTGCGCCAGTGGTTGGATCAGGCTCTTGTCCAACATGAATCGCCCTTGTTTCAAAACCTAATTTATTTTTGTTAAAAGAGTTCACAAATTCCTCCGTTAATCTCCGTTAATATTGTTTGCCTTTGGATTGAAACCAATCAGGCTTTAAGCCATCTTCCAAAGAACCCAAACCCCAAGCAAAATTAAGTATCCTGTAAACAGTTCCAATCGACCTTTTCGAATCACTTTTAAAACGGTGAGTAGTCCAAGCAATCCGGAGAGGTAAGAGGTAAAGACTCCGATGGCAATAATCTCCCAGCGGGCAGAGGTCAACGGAATATCTTTCAGTTCTAAAAGTGCCGCTCCAGCGATAGCAGGAAGTGACATTATAAAACTAAACATGGCAACGGTGGGACCAGGTAAACCCAAATACAAACCAGTTATGATCGTTGTTCCAGAGCGACTGATGCTGGGAATAATAGCCAAACCTTGAGCTGTGCCAATCAAAAATGCTTTTACGCTCGTGATCTTTTCCACGCCAGTTAGGGATTTTAAACTGTCTTTTGTCCAAGTGGTGTCGCTTTTCATGAATCGTGTCAGATACAAAATCACCCCTGTAAGGATAAAACAGATCCCAAGAGATTTCATGTCTGAAAACATCGCTTCTAACTGATGACGAAATACTAGACCGATAAAGGCTGTAGGCACTGAGGCCACAAGTACCATAAAAATCAAGCGACTTTCTAAGTTTTTTAATTTAAACAAGTCGCGGCTTAGCAGGCCCTTAACTAAAACCTTTTTGAGAAGTGAAAAGTAGATTGTAAAAATTGAAAATAATGTGCCTACATGCAAGGCCACATCAAAAGCTACATCTTGGGTGGGGAGACCTAATAAATATTGTGCAATAACCAGATGGCCCGAACTGGAAATGGGTAGAAATTCAGTTAATCCTTGTACCAACCCTAAAATAATCGCATCAACAATGGACATATCTACCCCTTAACAAAATAAGAAATATTTATTTTTGGTTCGTGAACTTTAATTGCATTATTTTTTTTTCATTAAGAATCATATGTTGACCTGGGAGCAGTGTCAAAGTCAGGGATCCATGATCTTGTTCTGACTTCCATTTCAATTCATGCTGGCCGGCAGGCACCTTGTCCAATGTGATCGGGGCATAACCAATGTATTTTTGATCCAAAAAAAATTGCATCCAATGATGGGAGCGAAAGGAAATTTTAGCCACTTGCTTCGCAGAATAAATTTCGCCTTGCTGATGAGCTGTGGACGGATAAAATCCCAAAGAAAAAAAAAGAAAAGGAAAAAGATAACGTGGGTTAAGTCGGAAAGGAGCATTACCTCGATTTTTTAAAGACAAATCAAGAATTTGTGTTTTTGTGGTAAGAGCTTGTTTTTTTTCCAGACCTTCCTTAATTTTGATTTGCAAAGTTTTAGAATCATATCCGTCAAGAGCAATAGAGTTCCATTGTCTTTTTACAGGATTAGGTTGGGTTAAATTTAAAATAATGTCTTTAAATAAATTCTCGCAATGGAGTTTTTGCGCTGCTTGAGCAAAGATTTTTCCCATAGCAAACCAATCTGCTGCGGGTCCATCAATTTTTTCAGCATTAAAAAGTTCTGGTGCAGCGTAAGCTAGAGTGGCATGTCGGTTCTTTAAATCATGAAGCCGCACCCCAAAGTCTAAAAGTTTAATTTTTCCATTTAGATCGATCATAATATTATTGGGGCTTAAATCCCCATGACTGTGGTTTTGTCTGTGAAGATCTGCCAACCCTTGCGCTAGTTGATTCATTATAAAAGAAATGTCCTTTGGCTGAAGATGACAGTAAGCCCAGACTTCCGTCAAAGTAAGGCCCTCAATGTATTCTAAAACGAGTGAGGGCTGACCTTCCAACCACTCAAAACCATAAATTTTTATAAAATGAGGGGAAGCGAGAAGAGAAAGGGTCTCAAATTCCTTTCTCCAAAGATTGACCAAGTTCCGAGATTTAAGAACTTTAATTGCGATTTGTTGTGAATAATTTCCATTCAAATCTTTTCTTAGTGCCTGGAAAACAACTCCTGAAGACCCTTGCCCAATAATGGGACCCAAAGTGTACCTGACAGAAGATGGTTTTGCTCCTTGAAAATAAGTCCACATGCAGCAGTACTATTCAAATTTTGAGCCAACACGATTTCTAATTCAGTACCATGAATTTGATCCCATTCTTCGAGCAGGCGCTCGAGTCTAAATAAGAGGAAGTACTAAAATTGAAACTCTTGCTGTTGGTACTCTTTAATTAGTAAAGCTTCATGGACGTGATTCCAACATCGAGATCCTTTTGGCAATTGGGTTAAATTTTTTTTTAATTCCTCCGAGTTCAGATTTGTGAGATGGAGTTGAGTACAAAAATCCTCATATTGTTCCCATCGGGTTTGTTCCGAATGATGTTTAATCGAGAGACCCTCGATTGAGTGAAAACATTGCGTGGGTAGAAGGTGTGATGTTATTTGTATTTTACAACTCTTATTTAGAACTTCGCGGTTTTTTTCAATCCACTGGTTTTTTTTAAACTGCATCAAATTTTTAGATTCAATCAAGTCAGTCCAATGGGCCTGGGAATATCTGGGAGTCCAGACAAGCAACTCTATGATAAAATAAAAATAAATCATGATTTAAAACTGTTAAATAAATCCGACATGAGGGGGCCAATGAGCAAGAGCATAAAGCTTGGAAAAATAAATCCTGTCAGAGGTAATAAAGATAAGACAGGCAATTTTTGTAAATGTTTTTCCATGGCATCGATCATTTCCAAGCGCATTTCCTCTTCCACTTCTGCAAGTCGTGTGAGGATAGGCTCCCCACTTAATCCGCGCTTAATGGTTTCTACCAATAATATCTGGAGGGGAGAGTTAAATATTTTTTTTTCATCCCCTTGTCTCCCTTGCAAATAACTCCACTGCCACTGAAGTAGCTTCACAGCAAAGGGATCGTTGACTTTACTAAAATAATTTCTCAAGGCCTCTGAAGTAGAGTGGCCACATTCCATACGATGACGGACCTCCAACAGACATAAATAGGGTTGTGCTAGAAACTCCATTTTATTTTTTTCCCCATTTTGAAAATTAAAAAGACTCCCATAAGAAATAAAATCATTGAAACTCCCACTAAAATTGCGTGAGTACGCCAAACCCCTCTCATAAGACTAAAAAGGAGTAATGCAACATAGAGGACACCGACCAAAGTGGCCTGCAATCTTACTTGAGCTAGCACCTGTCCTGATCGACGTCGAAAATCGGCCGTCAATTTCAGACGACTTCTCCAACTTTGTAACCTTTGTATGGCTTGATGGGGTTGATGGTCGATGGCCAGAAATTCCAACTGAATTTCCTGCCAAACGGGTTCGCCTTTCACTTGAGTAGGGGCCATATTCAATTCACTCAGCCAGATTTGAACTCTATTTTTCAACCAAGCTTCTGGCAATTCTTGAGAGGCGTCCGTGAGACTTTTTCTAAAGGACCGTCCGGACTTCATGTTATAGATAATATGATCAATAAAACTTCTTAAGTGTGACTCGCAGAGGTTTCTTTTTTTTATTTTCTGGATGAAGATAAGAAAATACCAAATCCAAATGGGTGCATGAACTAGAAATATAAAAAAAAGAACAGAATACCTACTAAGAAAAATGGCCATAATCGGAATGAAATGAGACACAAATATCCAGCAAAATGAATATTGTGTATTTGTTCTCATCATCCGATGGAGTATCCAAAAAACGGACAATAAATTTATTAAAAACACCCAAAACAATCTTCACTCCAAAAAAAAGTAGAGATGCAAAATGAATGACAAAGTATTTTTTTATTGACGACAGAAGTTGTGTCGATACACTAAGCATTGAACATAATTAAATTGTGATGAAGTTAAACACTCAAATTGCAATTACCAACAATATCCAAGGAGGATAAAATGGCAAAGAAAGCAGCAACCAAAAAAACTGCAACTAAAAAAGCGGCAACCAAAAAAACTGCAACTAAAAAGAAAGTTGCTAAGAAAAAAAAGAAGTAGTTCCTAAAGGAAAGATGGTTCAAACCATTTTTCCGACTCGAAAAGTCGAGTCAAGTTAAAGGCCCTCAACTTCCTGGGGGTCTTTAGCAAAAATCCAATTTCCAGTATATGAAGCTAGAGATCACAACTGCCCCCCAAGAATTCATTTTCAAATCTGAATATTTTCCTTCACTGAGAAGGTATTTCCGAACAGATTCTTAATCTTTTCTTAAAAAATAGCTGAACTCAGGTTAAGCTTAAAAGAGTTTTGCCCGAATCCCTTCTTGTTGAAGGAATTTCTTTAAGGCTTTCGCATCTAAAGGTTCTAGACGGTGGAGCAACTGATTGAGCAAAGAAATGGTTTTTTGACCTTCTGGTGAACGCATCTGCCGTGAAAAATAAGCTAGGTCTCCGGTTAAATCCTGAACATTTTTTAACATCAGATTGATCTCATGATTTTTAGTGGTCTTATCTAACTGCCTTAGGGCCTTGTCCATATTCACCACCAATCGACTGACGGTTTCGATAATGTTCTCTAAAGAGCCTTCATTTTTCTCAATCAAATTGATGATTTTACCGGCCAAACCATAACTTTGTGAGATCAATTGATCAATTCTTGGTGGATCTTCACCGCGAACTAAGGAGTTAGGTTGTAATGGTTGGGCGCCACCGGATCCCGGTGTGATTTCTAAAAATTTTTCTCCAATCACTCCTGCTAAATTAATAAAGTAACGACTGTCAGTACGAAGTGTTGGCCAAGCTTTTTTATCTATGGAAACACTAATGCGAAGCTTAACTTCCTCACCGTCGGGCATTTTCAAGTTTGGGTCAAACTCAATGGCAGTTACTTTTCCAACCTTAATTCCCATGACTCTTACCGGTGATCCAATATCAATTCCACCTGCAAAATTGTAGGCGATGTCCAAACTTTTTCGGCTTGAAAATGGATTCAATGCACCTAGCGAATAGGCAAAGGCAATCGTCACTGCGAAAGCCAGCAAAAATAGCAACCCCACTTTTGCTTCAGGTTTCATAAAGCTCCTTTATTTGAAATGGCTTTTCTATCCTATCACATAGATTTGTGTCAGTAATATCTGGAAAAAAACCAGGAGAGGCTAAAGTCCATTATTATAATAACCACTGAAGAGGTTACCACGGCGTTTGTCGTGGCAAGACCAACACCTTCGGCACCTGAACGACATCTAAATCCATAAAAACAACTCACTAACGGTATTACGGCGCCAAAACAAAATCCCTTAATTGCTGCAAAAATAAGATCTCTGAACTGAATAAAATTTCCCATAGAAGAAATAAAACCTTCGAAGGAATGGCCTAATTTCAACTTTCCGACAAGAATAGCGCAATAAAGACAGGCCATGTTTGCCAAAATGGAAATTAAAAATCCTCCAACAGTACAAGCGATAAATTTTGGTACCACTAAAAAACGAACAGGATCTATTCCCAACATTTTTAAGGCATCAATTTGTTCTGTAATTTTCATAGTGGCAATTTCAGCTGCAAATCCAGCCCCCACACGTGAGGTCACCAAAAGAGCTGAGACCACGGCACCCAACTCCCGTAAAATGAGCATGGCTGCAAAACCTGGAACTAAACTGTCATTTTGAATAATCAAGCGCATATGAAAAGAGGACTCAATGATAGTAACAACTGCTGCAGAGCTAACTGAAAATAAAACAACAGGAAGACTCTGCCATACGACAAACTCCATTTGTTTTATAATTTCGCGAGGACGATAGGGTGCCGAAAAGGTTCGCCACAGAGTTTGACCTAGTAAATAAAAAAAATCCTGAACCATCTTTATTCGATAAATAATTTGTGTTCCAACGGTACTGACCATTTTTCCCTCATTCCCCTAAATAAAGCAGAAGAATCACATCCGATAAAAAGCTAGTTGCCCAATCAGCCATAATGATTCCAACCATAGTCAGCACAGCAGTTTTGACAACGGACTGACCCACACCTTTGGCTCCACCCTTTGTTGAATAACCCATAAAGGTGCAGATGGAGGCCAACATCACTGCCGACACAAAACATTTAAATAATCCACTCACTACCGATGGCCAAGAAACGATTGTAGGAATATGTCGGAGATACTCTTCAGGGTTTATACCAGCGAAAAAATGACCTAAGATTAATCCCCCTCCAATGGACATTAATAAACCAACTCCTAAAAGAAAAAAACTCGCAATAATAATGGCAATAAAACGGGGGAAAACAATTTCTGTAAGTGGATTGGCACCTAAGCATCTCAAGGCATCAATCTGCTCTGTGACTTTCATAGTACCTAATTCTGCAGAGGTGTAAGCTCCCACTTTTCCACTGAGCATAAATGCAATCAAAAGCGGTCCCACCTCACGTAAAGTGGCTGATGTTGTCAGACCTCCTAAATAACCAAGAGCTCCAAACTCTTTCACTTGCAAAGTAAATTGTACGGCCATAATGGCTCCCACAAAAAATCCTGCCATGGCTGTAGTAGAAAAACTTTGGATGATCACTAACCACAATTGTTCACAGATATCACTTAAAGACCAAGAACCCCTTCTTACAGCACCTAGCATCTCTTTTAAAAAACTTACTAGATTTCCTGAAAAATCGAGAACAGATAAGATTGGTTTAAATAAAATATTTATATAAATAAATAAAATATTTTTTATATTATATTTAGTCTGAACTGTAGGGTTTGCAAGGGGAAGTGTGGAGTGACTTGAAGAGAGCAAATTCTGCTTGGAGTTTGCAAGAGGTTCTGTGACCTTCTTTGGAGGCAATGTCATTGGAGTGTAGGAATGGGGAATATTTAATTTTTTTTCCAATTCATCATTTTCTTGAGCACTTAAAGCTTCTAGTAAAAAGTCCTGAACCAAGGGATGGGGATCACTAATAATCTCTTGAGGACTCCCTTGAGCAATGATCGAACCCTTATCTAAGAAAATAATATGATCTGCAATTTCCAAAGCACAGTGCATATCGTGACTGACCACCACTGAGGTGATTTGAAGAGTTCGGGATAAGTCATAGATCAATTCATTTATAGATCGAGTGATGATGGGATCTAAGCCCGTGGTGGGTTCGTCAAAAAGAAGTAAAGAAGGTTCCAAGGCAAGGGTTCTAGCCAAGCTCACCCTTTTTTGTAATCCATAGGACAACTCACTGGGTTTTTTCTTTTCCATGCCTGTAACATGAACTAAATCTAGACTTTGTTTTACTCTGGCAGAAATTTGCTGTTGATCCCATTCGGGAAAATTCTTTTTTATTCCAAAGGCTACATTATCATACACATTAAGAGAATCAAAAAGTGCTGGGTATTGAAATACCATGCCGCACTTTCTTCTTATGGGATAATACTGTTCTTCTGAGAGGTGCGTGACTTCTTCGCCATCAATCCAAATTTCACCACTGGTCGGTCGATAAAGGCCTACTAAATTTTTTAAAAGCACCGATTTTCCTGTGCCCGAAGTGCCTAGAATAAATAAAATTTTCCCCTGGGGAATTTGTAAAGAAATAGAATTGAGAACAGTTCGGCTTTCAAATTTTTTAGTTAAGTTTTTAAATTCAATCATGAGTGTAAATCTTTTTGGGTGGTGCCATTTTTACCTCGAACGAATTGATGAACCTTTTCATTCTCATGCTGTCTTGTTTGTTCAGGAGAGCCGGTCTCTAACACTTCCGTTTCATTGACAAATAAAATTCTTTGCGCCAATTGATAGGCCCGTGCCATATCATTTGTTACGGCTATAAGTGTGGAGGAAATTTTATTTTGAAAGGATAAAAGTAAATCGATGATTTTTCGACTTGTCACTGGGTCTAGTCCTGCGGTGGGGTCATCATATAAAATGATCTTTGGATCCAGGGCGAGGGCCCGAGCGATGCCTAGACGTTTTTGCATGCCTCCGCTGATTTTGTCAGGATGAAGGTGGGGGACATGATCCAAGCCCACGGCGGTTAAAAAAGAATTTACTTTATTTTGGATTTCCTCTTCACTGAATGAGGTTGTTTCTCGTAAAGGAAAAGCAATATTATCTGCCACTGTCAGAGAATCAAAGAGTGCATTTTTTTGAAAAAGCATTCCCATTTTTCGCGAAATAAGTTGTCGATCCTTTTCTCTCAGTTGATAAAGGTCTTGATCATCTATAAGTACCTGGCCCGAAGTGGGTTTAAATAAACCTCCAATGACTTTTAGTATCGTGGTTTTACCCTGACCGCTGGGACCAATAAGAATGACTCGTTCTTGAGGTCGAATTTTTAGATTAAATTCTTTAAGCAAAGTTTCTCCATTAAAAGAAACTTTCACATTTTGTAGTTCAACTTTCCCCAAAATCATGGGTATAACCTTCTGGAAATTAAAATTTTTTGCTTATAGTTGTAAGTCGGGACTTTGATAGCAATGGTTGTCATTTATACTGTTCCGATCTAGATTAGGGTGAAGAATCATCATTTTCATACGGTCTATAAAATCCATTATTGCAGAAAGGTCTAAACTCATGGAACACAAAAGAAAAAAAATATCTGTTATTGGGGCTGGATTTGTTGGCTCGACCTGCGCTCACTGGGCAGCAGCAAAAGAACTGGGTGACGTTGTTCTCGTCGACATAAATGAGGGTGTCGCTAAAGGTAAAGCTCTGGATCTTTATGAAGCATCTCCTGTGGAAAATTTTGATGCCCGAGTGATGGGAACTTCAAATTATAAAGATACTGCAGGATCCGATGTGGTGATTATTACAGCGGGACTTCCCAGAAAACCGGGAATGAGTCGTGACGATTTGCTGGCTACAAACGCAAAGATTATGCGCGAAGTGTGTACTGGGGTAAGAGAACACTCCCCTCAGGCCGTAGCTATTATTGTTAGTAATCCACTGGATGCGATGGCCTTTGTTGCTAAGGAAGTTCTGAATTTTCCAAGGGAAAGAGTGATCGGTATGGCGGGTGTGTTAGATAGCGCTCGCTTTAGATCATTTATCGCAGAAGAATGCCAAGTCAGTATCCGTGATGTCCAAGCCTTTGTTCTTGGTGGTCATGGTGACACCATGGTTCCTATGCCCAGACACTGTTCAGTGGGAGGAGTCCCTTTGACTGAAATTCTTAGTAAAGAAAAAATTGAAAGCTTGGTGCAAAGAACCAGAAATGGTGGTGCTGAGATTGTAAATTTACTTAAAACAGGGTCAGCTTACTATGCACCTGCTGCCAGCGCCGTACAAATGGCCGAATCTATTCTTCGCGATCAAAAACGGATTTTACCTTGTGCGGCTCTACTTGATGGAGAGTATGGTGTTAAAGATCTCTTCATTGGTGTTCTTTGCAAACTGGGCGGAAGAGGTATGGAAAAAGTTTATGAAGTGGAATTAAATGAAGTTGAAAAAGCTGGACTTCAACACTCCATAGGTGCAGTTAAAGAACTTGTTCAAGCCTTAAAAAAATTATCCCTTTAATAACCTTCTTCCATGCTTAGGTGAACGATGAATATTCATGAGTATCAATCTAAAGAGATTTTAAAAAAATTTTCAGTTCCAACCCTTAAAGGAAAAGTAATTTCCCATGCGGACGAAGCCATCAATGCGGCCCAGGAGATTGGTGGTAAAATATGGGTGGTTAAAGCGCAAATACATGCCGGTGGTCGTGGTAAGGGCGGTGGGGTTAAGATTGCAAAATCCTTGGAAGAAGTAAAAACTCTTGCCGAAAAAATTCTAGGAATGAATTTGGTCACTCACCAAACTGGGCCTGAAGGCAAACAGGTTCATAAAGTACTTATTGAGCAAGGTTGCCAAATAAAAAAAGAGTATTATGTCGCCATGTTATTGGATCGGACCGTGGGAAGACTTATTTTAATGGCTAGTTCTGAAGGTGGAGTTGATATTGAGGAGGTGGCGGCACACTCTCCAGAAAAGATTCACCGTGTGGTCCTAGATCCTGTGGTGGGTTTGATGCCTTTTCAAGCACGACAATTGGCCTATGCTATCGGTTTGAAAGATAAAGCAGCCCAAAATGCTGTAAAAGTTTTTCTAGGGTTAGCGAAAGCCTATGAACAAACAGATTGCTCCATTGCAGAAATAAATCCTCTAGTTGAAACTGTGGAGGGAGAAGTTTTAGCTTTAGATGCTAAATTGAATTTTGATAGCAACTCTCTTTATCGACAGACACAAATCGTGGAATTAAGGGACTTTACTGAAGAGGATCCGGTTGAAATTCAAGCCAGCAAATATGATTTGGCGTTCATAAAATTGGAAGGAAATATAGGTTGTTTAGTTAATGGGGCCGGATTGGCCATGGCTACTATGGATATTATCAAACTTCACGGTGGATCTCCCGCGAATTTTCTAGATGTGGGTGGAGGCGCTAACAAAGAAAAAGTCACTGCAGCCTTTAAGCTTATTTTACAAGATCCTAACGTCAAAGGTATTTTAGTAAATATTTTTGGTGGAATTATGAAATGCGATATTATTGCAGAAGGTGTCATCGCTGCTACGAAAGAGTTGGGTTTAAAAGTGCCACTCGTGGTTCGTCTGCAAGGGACCAATGTGGAATTGGGAAAAAAATTATTATTAGAAAGTGGGCTTAATATCACTCCGGCTGATGATTTAACCCTAGCAGCAAAAAGTATTGTTTCCGCAGTTCAATCATCTAAGTAGTTTTCAGTTAAGCAAATATTTAAGAGGAGTTAATTTAAAATGGCCATTTTAGTCAATCAATCCACTCGTGTCATTTGTCAGGGTTTTACGGGTGCTCAAGGCACTTTCCATTCTGAACAAGCTTTAGCTTACGGTACAAAAATGGTGGGAGGAGTCACACCTGGAAAGGGCGGCTCCAAACATATAGGGCTTCCAGTTTTTGATACGGTCGAAGAAGCTGTAAAACACACAAAAGCCAATGCGTCAGTAATATATGTTCCGCCACCTTTTGCTGCGGATGCCATTATGGAAGCTGTCGATGCCGAACTGGATTTGGTGGTTTGTATTACTGAAGGAATTCCTGTTTTAGATATGGTTAAAGTAAAAAGGTTTATGCAGGGGAGAAAAACTAGGCTGATCGGACCCAATTGTCCAGGAGTCATCACCCCTGGACAATGTAAAATTGGAATTATGCCGGGTCACATTCATAAGCCAGGTCGCATTGGGGTTTTGTCCCGTTCTGGGACTCTCACCTATGAAGCGGTATGGCAACTCAGTCGCGTAGGGTTAGGTCAAAGTACTTGCGTGGGAATTGGTGGAGACCCTGTGAATGGAACAAACTTTATTGATGTATTAGAACTTTTCAACAAAGACGAAAATACGGATGCAGTCATTATGATCGGAGAAATTGGTGGAACTGCTGAAGAGGATGCTGCCGAATACATTCGTCGAGAATTTAAAAAACCTGTCACCAGTTTTATTGCTGGAGCTACAGCTCCAAAAGGTAAAAGAATGGGGCATGCTGGGGCGATTATTAGTGGTGGAAAAGGTACGGCCGAAGCAAAGTTTGAAGCTCTTAAATCTGCTGGGTGTCACATAGCTCGAAGTCCTGCAGATTTGGGCTCAACTCTTAAAGCCAGCTTATAATCTGAATAGAACTCAAAGGGGGGGGCTATGAAGACAACGGTGATCGCTTTTTTTGCAGGTTGTTTAGGCGCTTGGTTTTTTCAAATACTCAATTCCCACTTTTGGGTTGAAAACTTTGCCCATGCTGCGAATGAAACAATAATCAAGGCTTCTCGATTCGAACTCATTGGTAGCGATGGAAAAATAAGAGCGCAACTGGGGTTTGCTAAGGAGGGACCTCCTGGTTTTTGGATCATGGATGAAAAAGGCGTCCCTAGGGTGACAATTGGTCTTTACCCAGATGGGACCTCTCACATAGGTCTTCAAGATCAATCGGGAAAAATGATTCAACTATTAAGATCGTTTGGTCCCGCAGAATCTCCGCTTCATATATTTAAAAATAATGACCAAGACAGAATGATCTTAGGTTTGAATTCATCAAAAAGGGATCCTTTTTTTATAACTTATAACAAATCTCTAAAGAAAAAAATCCACTTGGATTTGGATGACGGTCCTTAAAGGACTCGCATGGATTTGTATTTGTTTTAAAAATTCTTTTGGCCGCCTCGATGCTGAATATTTGGAAAAAATGGAAGACGTTCCGGATGTTTATGCGCATCCGTACGATGCAAAAAAATCCAGTGGTCTGTGATACTGAAAATCCTGTGCCGTTTGCTGACAGACGAGAACGCCTCACCAAAAGCTCTGGGGAGATTTCAAAGTAAGACTATAAATACTTACACAATGATTCAGTAAACGTATTTTATGGTGTCAACAATTATTGGTCTTAGACTTGCAGTACAAAGTCGTATCACTGGAATTGATGACCTGATAGTCAGGTGAATTATTAAGTAGGATTGGTGGATATATAGTGATCGATTTTTTGTCGGAATTAAAAATGAAGTCGAAACGAGATGATATTTTTATGGGTGCAGCTGCTCTCACCTTCTTCCTACTCCTTTCCATTTTTCCTGCCATCATCTTTCTCTTCAGTGTTCTCCCATATTTACCCATCGATAATTTAGAAAAATCTATTTTGGATTTTGTTTCACTGGCATGGCCCAAAGAAGCAACGGTTTTATTTTCTGAAATCATTGATGATGTCATGGCTTCTCAAGACCTTCGAATCGTATCGCTCAGTTTTTTGGCAGCAGTTTGGACAGCATCTTCTGGAATGTATGCGATCATGCGACAGCTCAACAAAATATTTTATGTTGAGGAGGCGCGCTCATTTTTGAAAGGGAGAATGGTCGCCATATTTATGACTGTAGTTTTTGGAGTACAAGTGTTATCGGCCTTTAGTTTGATTGTCTTTGGCGGAGTTATTCAAAACTTTTTTGTCGATTCGTTTTCTTATCATAAGTTATTTTTCTTTGCTTTTGAGATTTTGAGATGGACTATCGGTTTCTTTTCTTTGTTACTTGGTTTTGCTCTGATTTACCACTATGGACCCAATATAAAACGCAGTTTTAGTCTCTTTAGAATTGGGAATATTGTCGCTGTCATGTTATTGGTTTCCGGATCAATCGTATTTCGATACTACATCGAAAATTTTGCACACTATGCTACTACTACCTACGGTAGTTTAGGGGCTGTTATCATATTAATGCTTTGGCTTTACATGGCTAGCTCGGTTTTGCTTTTTGGTTCAGAAATAAATTTTCTTGTTGAAAAACAGAAATTGGCCGCTAAAGGTTCAAAAAAAACCCTTGAGTCATTGTGAAAAAGTTTTTCAAAAAAAAGATTCTTTCCTATTTCATAAACAAGCAGAGTGATGGGTCTGAAACAAAGTTGTGTCAAAAAGTGATAGTATAGGAAGGAACAATAATTTGTAACAAGAGGTCGCAAAATTTTTTAAATCTCAATAGAACAATAAAAAATATTTATAATCTTTGAAAGATATATAGATAAATATTGGTTGTCGCCCCCCCTCAGGAGTCTCACAAAAAAAGTAAGGGCTTTCATTTCAACGAATCATTTGCTCTCAAGATTCAATTAAGCAAGATAGAGACTGAGTCCATAAAGCCGGAGTATTTTTTCAACTAGTCCCATGTTTAACTCGTACGGAGTTTCTGCCAAGAAGAAATCCAGCCAAGACCGATGTTGCGGCTACACAACCTAGATACATCCAAGGCTGCTGATGTACTGATTCGTCGACATTTTCTGCAGCGCCTTTCGCAGTCGTCACGACCTTATCTTTGGCGAGATGGATGGACTCGTCAGCGAATCCTTTGATTTCACCAAACGCTCGCTTAATTTTTGGTTTGGTTCCATCAAATAAATCTCTGAGTTTTTCGTAGTCTGAGTTCACCATTCTTCGAATTTCCTGCGCGCTATCATCGGCTGCTTCGTTCAAAATACTTAGGGCATGACTCAGAGATTTGGCTTTGTCTGACTCAAATTCAGAACCCTTTGCTTTTTCCATTTCTTAACTCCTTTCCATCAGAAAATTTAAACAACTTTGTTCAACAGGTTTTAATTAAATCCTATTTACTGGAGCTAGCAAAATCCGAGCCACACACTATCAACCTCATAACTTCTGTTTCATATTTCATCCATTCAACCATTTCATCCATTCATCCAATGGATGAGTTTGATGAAGTTGATGAGTCCTCCTGTCAGAAGTAATTGAAGCTGTCGATGGGAGTGGGTGTGATAGAGTCAGGCTGCTTATTTCCGATATTAAAATTTTGACGTCTCTTCCAATTTTCAATGTTTGGTGAGGCTCTGTAAGTCAAATTATAACTCCAACATTATCCCTATCTTAATTGGAGTCACTCAATTTTTATTTCCTGGCTTCATTTCGCAAGAAAGGTGGTGAGTTTTATGATTACTGAACCACACAAAGTTTTGACATGGGGTTACTGTCATTGGGTTACTAAGGTTTAACAATACTGTCTTAAATCATTGGGGAAATATGACTCATCCAATGTGGGATTTTTACCCGAGAATTTGATGCAGACAATTCAGAGGACTGTCTGTTAAGGCAAGATATTTGCACACTTAAATATTTACCAGTGAATTGTGAAGTAGTTATGTCGACAAAAAATACATAGGAGGAAAGTCATGCGGAATCAATTAGATTTTTGGCGAGGAGACAGGAACTTTAATTCATTTCAAAGAGCAATGAATCGACTGATCGACGATTTTTGGTCACCAGGAGATGTTAGTTTGAACAACGAATTTATGTCATCAATGCCATACGGGTTTGCTCCCACATGTGCCATAGAAGATTGTGATGAAAATTATGTGTATTGTTTTGATATCCCAGGAGTAAATAGGGATGATATTAAGGTTGAAGTATCTAACGGTAATCTCGTTATTTCAGGAGAGCGAAAAGAAGCACAAGGGGACCGATCTCGAATTTATGAGCGACACTATGGAAGATTTCAACGATCCATCCATCTTCCGGAAAATGTAGATCCTAATCAAGTTGAAGCGGCTTATGAAAATGGTGTGCTACGTGTGGCTATTCCTAAATCTGAAGAAACAAGAACAACAAATATTCCTATTTCGGAAGGAAAAACAGGTTTTTTTCAAAGACTAGGAACTAAAGCTAAAGAAAAATTAGCCAGTTCTAAAACGACTGAATTTTCTCAGGAGTGACAATTTATTAGATAAGTTCTATTTGTTTTTTTATGTAGATTATATTTAGTCTCCAATTTAAAAAAACTAAGTAGAGATCAAAAAAACACAAAAACTAAAGGAGGCGTCATGGCTTTTGAACTTATGGAATTGCCTTATGCTAAAAATGCTCTTGAGCCTTACATTTCAAAGAGGACTATCGATTTTCATTACGGAAAACATCACAAAAAATACGTCGACAGAGTTAATAAACTAATCAAGGGCACACCACAAGAAAGTCAAAGCCTAGAAGAAATCATGTACAGCACTTATAAAAAGAACGACAAAATCTACAACAACGCCGCTCAAATTTGGAACCATACTTTCTATTGGAACTGTCTAACACCAAACGGTAGGGCTATTTCCAACTCAGTCAAAAATGTCATAGAAAAGCATTTCATGTCTTTGCAAAAATTCATGGCTTTATTTACTGAACAAGCCCTAGAACTTTTTGGTACCGGCTGGACTTGGCTTGTAATTGATAAAAAGGGTGAAATAAAAATCCGCGCCATAGAAGATGCGGGAAATCCTCTCCTTGAAAGAGAAGTACCATTATTGACATGTGATGTTTGGGAGCATGCTTATTACCTTGATTATCAAAATGATCGGGAGAGATATATCGAAAATTTTTGGCAAATCGTTAACTGGGAATTTGTCGAAGAAAATTTTGGAAAAACTATGGAATACCCGTTTCGAAGGACGCAAAGCCATGAGCAGGGTCGTCCATCTCCAAAGCGAAAGGAAGTGCGGCTGTTCTAACTGAAGTATGAAAAGTATGAGTGCTCTGTATTCAGAATTCAGAAATGGCAAAAGTAATGAATTTAAAAAAAGTTATCGGGTCTAGAAGTGTGTCGTGGGTAGCTAAAAGAAAGAGTGAAATTCCAAAAGGTACTATTCTAAAATAGGTGTTAAATTCAAAGCCATGTAATATTAAAAAGCATAAAAATGAATTAGGGTTAAAGGTTTTAAAAAGAAATGAATGCTGAGCTAAAGAGTGAGGAGTGAATACCTCGCGTCATACCGGTCCAATCTGTTGGGATTGGACATGCCTCAGCAAAAGGTACGAATTTATTCCCTCCATTTTCCGATTTTTACTTCTTAAATATTACTATGTTCGATTTAGAAAGGTTTTATTGTTCATACAAATCGATCGCCTCGGGCCCATAAAATATGGTCGACTAAAACTAGGGCCGCCATGGCCTCAAGAACTGGAATGGCTCGAGGTACAATGCAGGGGTCGTGTCGTCCCTTTTTGGCTACATCTAAAACACTGGAGGTGGGTTTAAATCCCGCTCGTAAACGGATGCGTTCTCCAGTTGAAATGCCACCTCGAATGCCACCGTATCTTGAACCGTCATCCTCCCGACGATGGAATTGAGAGCCTTCTTCTTTTACATTCTGTACACCATCTCCTAACTCGAAAGTGGTTACAGCACCAACACCCATAAAGGCGCTTGCAAAATCAGCTTTTAATTTTCTAAAGACAGGTTGACCTAAGTTTTTAGGCACACCTTCAATCCAGATTTCAGCCAAACCTCCGTAACTGAGACCATGGGCTTTTGCTTCTAGGAGTAAATTTTCCACATCTTTTTCCTGAGCTGGGGAAGGATAACGGGCCACAAAGCGATCTGCTTGATATAAATCAGTTACAGAGAGTGTGGAGAGGGCATGAGAGGAAAGAAAGAAGGGTCCGATCTGACTGGCAAAACCGATGATTTTTAGTTGGGGACAAACCTCCTTGAGAAACATTCGCGCGACGGCTCCACCAACAACTCGAGCGATGGTTTCACGACCCGACGACCGACCTCCTCCACGAGGGTCACTGTGTCCGAATTTTGTGAACCAAACATCATCTCCGTGGCCGGGTCGCGGCTGCGATGTTATTTGTTTGTAATCATTGGATCGTGCGTCTTGATTGCGAATGAGGATGGCGATGGGGGTTCCAAGGGTTTTGCCCTGATAAACACCACTAAGTACTTCGGGAGTGTCGAGTTCATTACGCGAGGAAACAACAGCAGAGGTTCCTGGTCGACGGCGCTGGATTTCATTAAATAATATTTGTTCATCCCATAAAATGCCTGCGGGCATGCCATCGATGACAGCCCCCATTGCTGGTCCATGGCTTTCACCAAAGCTGGTCACAACAAAACGTGAACCAAAAGAATTTGCAGAATTCAAGTGACCTCCCAAAACCGTCTCTGTGCTGCGGCTTGTTCATTAAACATTTTAAGTCCTGAGATGTAAATGGATCCTTTTTCCAAAGCATAAGCCCGACCCGGTGAATTTTCATTATAACTTAAATCAAATATCCGTTTTGGCCGCCAAGTTTTTGGTGGCGCAGAACCATTCATGGTCATGGCTCCGGCAGCCCAAATCACTGTGTCGGGTGATTCTACACCATTGCCGAAGCGAGGGGAGCCCGTTCTCTGAGAGTAGAGGTGGGCTTGCGGTAAAACTGTTTTTATAACACCAAGAGTGCCCCCTCCACCCCAAACGGCAACTATTCCCAGTTCACCTATATCTTCAATTGCTTTCTTAAATCCAACTAGATCGGTATTTGTGGCCACCCACTTAGACTTCCAAATTAAAGTATTGGCGGCTTGAAGGTTTAAAGCTTTGGAATCACAGGTTGCTTGAGCCAAGGCGTGGTGCTTTAAGGGAGCGGTAACGGCCGCAAAAGCAAGACCCCTTGAACGAAGGGATTCAAGTGCTCCTTCTTCCCATTCCTTTTTTTGCACCTGAATGGCGAAGATAGGGATTTTCCTTTTGGCAAAAAAAGGACCTTGTTCTGCTGGGGTGCGGGAATGGGAGACTGGGTCCCCAAGGACTGCAGCAAAGTTTGTTGAGTTTTGCAGAGATCTATATCTTGCCCACTGAAGTAATGTGGGTTGGTCGGGTCCACTGCCTTGACCTTCACGAATAAAATTGAGCGGTTGTTCTGAAGAGGCGAGCAAACGGTCCCAAACCCATCGTCCTTCTGTTGAATGGGGAAGAAAACTTCGTCGAGAGGGTTGCTCCTTTTGCCAACGACGTCCTGAATCCAAATCATGAAAATTATAAGTGGGTAAAGCTGCTTTTAAAAGGATTTCGGAATCTTTTATTACCTCAAATTGTTCCAATGTTTTTTTTAATGAGACCCCTTGTTCCCTTCGGTGTAAAGATATAATGTTTGGTTTCTTCACGTTACAAGGTCCAAACTCCAAGGGCCAGTCAAAGAGAAGTTCATAGTTTTTAATCAATAAGAAAGTCTGAGGAATGCGTAGGGGATCCCGAAAACTTAGAATGAGTCGTTCTTTTGGGACAATATTTAATGCCAGATTCATTTGTTCAAAAGTCAGTAGGTCATCTCGAAGTTCAAAGTGTTGTAGTCCCCACTGCAAGCGGGAGTGGGTCCACCGACGAAACTTTAATTCACTGTGAAAGTGTGAGGGCAGCAGAGTCATCGTTCCACTCAAGTTTTGGAATTCCTCTCTAACAAAGGCCCTTTCTATAGGGTCAAAACTCTCAAGCCCTTCATCCAAAAAAAGCACTTGATCTGCACGATTTTCATAGGCGATTTGACGTTGTTGATAGCGTTCCATGAATTCCTGAAGTGAGGGGATGTTTGCATTCAAGCGAGGTCGATCGAAGAAAATCCTCCCCCCGGCATCGCTCGCGCGACGGAGCCAAATGACCTCCCAAGTTTCTGGAATATTTCTGGGGTCAAAGCCAGCCCCTAAAATCAAGAAAACAGCTTGAGGCTCCTGAATCCTGAAACCAGGATTTTTATTATTGACTTCTTTATCAAGAGGGACCTCCCGATCAAGGAGGACCTCGTTATTAATATTGAGCTCATGGTCAATGGTTTGAAAGACATCGAGCTCTAATTTTCTAAAACCGACTTCTTTGTCTTCTAAAAAAATATCTTTAAGACTGCGTCCGGTGCGATTTGTGATTTCTTGATCTAAATCAATAAACTTTATTGATTTATCTTTAAGATACTCCGTCACTCGTCCAAGAAAGGTTGTTTTTCCCACGCCTCGATGACCGATAAATGCCACGCGTCTCATTTAAGACCTCTTTCCAATAGATCCCAAAACTCAGGACAACTTTTGTTCACAACATGGGGATTGAGGAGTTTTAGTTGAGCCCCACCCAAGCGAGCTACAGTTGCAGCCATAGCCAAACGATGATCCTGTTGAGGATCAAATTCAAAAAATTTCCTAGAAATAAAAGTGGGTCCATTAATTTCCAAACCATCGTGACGTTGTTTGAAGTCACAGCCCAAATGGAGCAGGAGGTTTGCCGTAGATTCAATTCGGCTGGATTCTTTATGAACCAGATGGGGTGCCCCATATAATGTTGATGTTCCTTTTGCAAAGGCACACAACACAGAGAGGACGGGAAAGAGATCAGGACAATTACGAAGGTTTTGTTCAATTGGTTTTAAATCTTGGGTTCTTTCAAGGCAAAGATTTCCGTTGGAAAGTTCAGTTACGCAGACACCCATTTTACTTAAAATTTGAGGAAAAAGTGCATCTGGCTGTAAACTGTTTTTCGGATAAGAATGAAACTGAGCTTTGCCACCGGAGATGACGGCAAGGGCTGCGATGGCAAAGGCAGAACTTAAATCTGATTCTGCTGTTAAACTGTTTGCGATAACAGAACTGTTCTTTGGCACCAGAATTTTAGTGCTATTACACTTTAGTTTCATCCCGGAATCTAATAAAACTTTTTTAGTCATTTCAAAGTAACCTTCGGACGGGGCTTCGTTGACGTTTGAAAGTTTAAGTTCCAAATCAAAATCAAGATCCCAGGAACTAAGTAGAATTCCACTTGCAAATTGACTTGATTGGGAGCGATCAATAATGAGGGGGAGAGTGGGTTTTTTCCAACCGTCCCCCTCAAGCATCCATCCAGAGTCAGTTTTTTGAGCGCGGACACCCAATCCGTTGATCAGGTCAAATAATGCGCTTTGGGGGCGATTGAGAAGCTTGGTTGAGCCGACTAAAAAATGTTTTCCCGGAATGCGAGAGGCTCTTAATGCTAAAAAACGAAAGGTTGTCCCTGCTGCTCCGCAGTCAATGGGAGAATGACCTAGAAACAGTTGTTTAAGGCCTGATTTCATGTAAACCACATCGTCACAATGGGATTCCCCATTTACGGTTAGGTGGGGCGAAAAGCTTTGAATCACTAACATGCGATTCAGTAAAGACTTTGAGGAAGCGATTTCCCCATCAAAGTTAAATTTCTTCATCCAATCCATCCTTGCGAATAAGCTTCTTCAATGAGTTGATCTACTAAAACTGTTTTTCGGATGGGTTTGCCAAAATCCTTTAGAAAAATAAAAGTGACTTCATGGCACCCTTTGCGTTTTTTATCTTGCAAGAGGATAGCTCTTGCATTTTGTACAGAGGGCCGTTTGTTTTTAAACTTTGGCGTGTTGTTTAAAGGAAATAAACATAATTTATTTTTAATTAAATTTAGAGCTCGACTGTGATTTTCTTTTGAAAGAAGATCCAGCTTCAAACTCCAATCAAGAGCAAAAAAAATTCCCTGGGCCACGGCAATCCCATGGGGTAGTTTCATAAAACTTTCCAATACATGCCCTAGAGTGTGACCCAAATTAAGAATTTGACGGTGACCGATTTGTTCATAAGGATCTTTATGGACCACACGATATTTTGAGGCAATGGCTTGCTTTAAAAACCGACTTAATAGTTGTTGTGGAGTTCCTTGGGTTACTTCTAATTGATCAACCCAAGATTTACCCTGAAGTTTGCTTTGATCAATGAGTGCAATTTTTGCAAGCTCTCCGCAGGCCTCAAGGGCTCTACTCTTCGGTTGAGAATGGAGAATTTTGTGAACAATATAAATTTCATCGGCCGGGTAGAAAGTGCCAATTTGATTTTTACCTTGGGAAACATTTAAGGCCGTTTTGCCACCATGACTTGAATCTAAAGCCGCCAGCCAAGTGGTTGGAATATGGACGAGGCGCACCCCCCGTTTTAAAATGCTAGCGATAAACCCACCAAAGTCCCCTACGGATCCTCCTCCGGCGACAACAAGAGTTAATAGACGCGGGTTGTAGGAGTGGGATAGTTGAACTAACTTCTTCATGTGATGCGGGAAATAATCTAAGTTTTTAAGCGATTCTCCCGCCTTTACAGGGTAGATCGCCGTAAATTGATGGGCCCAAGAAGCAAAGTGGGAGTTGGCTTTAATCAAAACTTTGTCGTGGATTAAAAGAGTGTCTTCACCAAAGGAATTAGGTGAGGGCAAAGATTGGACAAAATTGAGTTTGGATTTTTGTTTTCTCATAGAGGTCATATCATCAATGTACCAGCTGAAAAGCAAACTCTAAAGATGTATGGGCATTGAGTTTTGAATCGGACTGAGTTTCATAACTAGCGTTGCCAAAATATTCTGTGTACCCCCACGATGTCTTTGTACAGGCTGGTTTAAGCGGTTTGTCACCATCGGTATGTTGATCAAATTGCAGGTTATCAAGGATGTCCCTCCCTATCGAGCGCTGATAAATTCTTTTCTTAAGCAAGTCGTTGAAACCCTTCACCTAAGGAACTGGAAGAACGGATTCGACGGTTTGAGAAGGCTCTTCTCAAAGAGGGCGCCTAAAGGTTTGAGGCCATTAATGGGTTGAGCTGTTCGGGCTATTTCTACTTACCGACTTTCAACTGGTAAGGGCTTTGAATTCGTTCTTAGTGAAAACGAAGAGTTCACGCAGCTTGTTGAGTAACATCTATTCTGAAAAAATTTGCACGATTTCTAAAGTCGGGGCCATCTGGGGACGCCAATTTCAGGATTGTTGGCATCTTTGTCATTTTGGGCATTGCAATCACTTAGTTTTCTTTATATTATTTTTTCATCAGAACTTATGTAAGTGAAGTCCATCAATTTCCCTTGACGATATTTTTTGTTTGGCGTGAGATCACTCTTCCTTCGAAACATCTCATTTTATAACATTATAGTTCTAGATTCTGGTACTAAAGTTTTACTCGACTGTTCTACAATAAATATTCATGTTCTTACTTTTGCTGTTGATAAAGGGAAAAAGTATGGTTTTTTTTATTCTTATTTTAGCTTCAACGTTTTGTCATTCCGAACCGACTTATTCTGTGAATCAAATTGTCGATTTAGCTCTTAAGAGAAGTTCGGAAATAAAAGCCCTCAAACTTGAAGCCAAAGCAAAGCAAGTTGAACTTTATTATGCTGGAAAATGGGAAGACCCCCATTTGGAACTTGGTATTGATAAAAAAGAAGAATCAGGAGGAAACACTCACTTTGGGCGTGTTTCCATTTCGCAATCTTTGCCTCGTTTTGGAAAAATGAGTGCAAAAAGAAATTTAGCTTTTTCTCAGTATGCCATTTCGGAGAAGATACAAGAACAGGCAGAAATCACATTACGAGGTGAGATCCTGCGACTCATTCTGCAATATAAAATTTCATTGGAAAAATCCCATCATGCCAAAGAGAGGTTGGATCGATTTAAAGTTGTTGCGACTTATCTTCAATCTCGACCTTTTGCGGCTCCACAAAAAAGAGCCGAGGCTATTATTGTAAAATCAAAATTATTGATTTTGCAAAAAGAACTGAAACAGCTTGAAACCAGTCGAAGAGTGGCTTGGAACGCGCTAAATGTCTATTTGGAACTGCCCAATGAACCACTGATACGTACCTCTTGGTATCGTCAGCCACAAAAGTTTGAACTTACAGAACTAATAAAAAAATTTGAGCAAAAAAACCCCCAGCTTCGTCAACAACAACTTTTGGTTTCGCAAATGGAATATGCCCATGAACTCGCTCGTGCAGAATCATGGTCGGGGTTGACTCTTTTATCTTCTTATGAAGATGGCTCAGGGTTTAGTCCTGAAAAAAAATACTCTCTGGGGTTATCCTTTTCTCTTCCGACTTGGAATGGAAATCGTGGAGCCATTGAAGGAACTGAATCAAAAATAGCTGCGGAGAGATTGCGATTGATTTGGGTTCGAGAGCAATTTGTGCAATTGTTAAAATCATCCCTCGAAGTTTATAGAACCTTAGGAAACTCTTTAACTGAACTTTCTCCAGATGCCATCGGAAAAATGGAAAGGGATATGCAAATTGTTGATATAGGTTTTAGGAAGGGTCAAATTGATTTAATGACTTACCTTGAAGCTGATGCTCAACATTTGGAAGAACTCAATGCCGTCTTTGAAAGTCAAATGGACTTCTATAATGCCTTCAGCCAACTTCTCTTTTTGGTTGGTGAGGTACCACAAGGAATCGGGGAATAAAAATGCTTGCTGCATTCATTGAAAAAACATTACAAAATCGTTTTTGGGTTTTAGGGATTTTTTTTCTTTTATCCGTCTATGGTTTATATCAAACGAACCATTTGCCCATAGATGCAGTCCCGGATATTACCAACGTTCAAGTTATGATCAATACCAAAACCGGTGCTTTGGATCCGGAAAGAATTGAACGATCCGTTAGTTACGCCATTGAAACGGAAATGTCCGGTTTGCCAGGAATTGTAGATATTCGCTCACTCTCCAAATATGGTTTGTCTCAAGTGATTCTTGTTTTTAAAGATGGAACGGACCTGTATTTCATTAGACAGCAAGTGGCTCAACGTCTTCAGAATCTTCGAGATCAACTTCCCGCAGGCATGACTCCGGAATTAGCGCCCATCACCACAGGACTTGGTGAAATTGTTATGTACACGGTGGAGGGAAAGCCTGGGTCAAAACTTCTTAAAGAACCAGAAGAAGCTCGACTAAGGTATTTACGTACAATCCAAGATCACGTGATTCGACCTGAGCTAAAAAAAATTGAAGGAATTGCGGATATTGATAGCAATGGGGGTTATCGAAAAGAAATTCATGTTAATGTTAACACACGAAAGTTAGAAATGTATGGCATTACATTTGATGATTTACTCAAGAAACTTCAGACCGTTGGTGAGAGCTATGGCGGTGGGTATATCCAGAGTGAGGGTAAGCAAGTTATTGTTCGCAGTTCCAGTTCGCTTCCCGACCTTAGAGCTTTGGAACAAATTCCAATAAAGCTCAATGTTCGAGGACAACCTGTTTTAGTGCGAGATGTGGCCGGTGTCCGAGAGGACCACACGCAACGTTTAGGGGCCGCCACTGTCAATGGTCAACAGGCTGTTTTAGGGACTGCGCTCATGTACATTGGCGCAAACAGTCGCAAGGTTTCAATGGATGTAGTCCAAGCCATTGAAAAATTGCAACTTCCTTCAGATATATACATAAATATAGTTTATACAAGAACTTTTCTGGTTAATGAAACCATTCGAACGGTGGTTAAAAACCTGGCAGAAGGAGCTGCTCTGGTTGTTTTAGTGTTGCTATTGTTGTTGGGAAATTTTCGGGCTGCAGTTTCTGTTGCCATGGCGATACCTATATCAATGCTTTTTGCAATTATAGGAATGCATTACATGGGAATTTCTGCCAACCTTATGAGTCTTGGTGCCATTGATTTTGGTTTGTTGGTGGATGGTTCGGTTGTGATGATTGAAAACCTGATGAGAAAATTGGAACATGAAAAAAATCCTAATTTAAAAGACCGTCTTCAGTTGGTGAAGGAATCAACTTTGGAAGTTATAAAACCTGTTTCCCTTGGTTTATTTATAATAATGATCGTTTATGTTCCTATTCTTTCATTGCAAGGAATTGAAGGTAAAATGTTTCATCCCATGGCTGTCACGGTGCTTATGGCCTTAGGAGCCAGTTTACTTACAGCCATTTTTCTAATGCCAGTTTTAGGATTTATGATCATTCGCCCTGCTCATGCGAGCCAATTAAAACACCCTGTAATTTTTGAATGGCTTTCTATGGGGTATAAATTGGCACTGAATTGGGCCCTAAAATATCAATATTTATTATTTACATGTGCAATCGCAATTGCGATTTTGAGTTTATTCATTCTGACCCGCCTTGGTTCCAATTTTATTCCTCAGTTAGATGAAGGAGATTTAGTTGCTGGTCTCGTTCGAGACAATAGTATTTCTTTAGACCATTCCATTTTGAATCAAAAAAAAGCAGAGGAGATCATTCGTCAGTTTACCGAAGTTGAAAGAGTCTTTTCAAGAATAGGAACCCCAGAGTCTGCGACAGATCCGATGGGGGTCAATTTTGCAGACACGTTTATTATTTTGAAAAAGGATCCAACTCAGTGGCCCACTTTAAAAATTGGTGAAGAGACAAGAGTCAGAACCAAACAGGAATTAATGACATCGATTTCAGAGAAAATCCAAAAAGAACTTCCTGGACATGAAGTGAGTCCTACTCAACCTATTGCCATGAGATTTAATGAAATTTTAGAGGGAAGCCGAGCGGATGTGAGTCTTCGTATTTACGGTACTGATTTGGATAAATTAATGAAATATATTGAGCAAGCTAAAGAAATTATAAAAAAAATTCCGGGTGTTGCTGAGGCTGAAATGGACGCTTTGACCGCACTCAAAAGAAGTCCCGTTCTCAATATCAATTTAAACTATACCGAAATGGCAAAATATGGAGTGAATTTAAGCGATGCAAATTCAACTCTGATAATGGCAATGGGTGGAACGCAAGTGGGAAATTTTTATGAAGCAGAAAGGCGTTTTCCGGTGATGCTCCATCTTTCTGAAGAACTTCGGGAGAATCCAGATGAAATTGGACGAATTCCCGTAGCCCTAAGTGAGGGGGGCAGTCTTCCTTTAAAAACGATAGCCACCATTGATCAACAAAATCAAGTTACAACCATAGCTAGAAGTTTTGGAAAACGCTATGCCGCCCTTGCTATTTTTCTCAAAGAGCGTGATTTGGCGGGTTTCGTTGCAGAAGCAAAAAGTAAAATAAACTCAGAGTTGAATCTTGATTCTGGATATTTAATCGAGTGGGGTGGACAGTTCAAAAACTTAGAACGGGCTCGCCTTCAGCTTTTTATGATTGTGCCCATAACACTTTTGGTGATCTTTATTTTACTGCTGCGAAATTTTAAAAGTCTTTCTCTCACTTTTTTAGTCTACAGCAGTATTCCCTTTGCTGTGACAGGAGGAATTCTGGCTCTTTTTTTGCGTGGAATTCCGTTTAGCATTTCAGCCGCCATTGGCTTTATTGCCTTGTTAGGTCTTTCCATTTTAAATAGTATGGTTCTTGTAGAATTTATTAATCATCTTCGTGAGCGGGGATTCAGTGTCGTAGATGCGGTAAAAGAAGGTGCACTTACACGACTACGACCTGTTCTTATGACGGCACTGGTAGCAGCCTTAGGGTTTTTTCCAATGGCGATGAATCATGGGCTAGGGGCTGAAGTGCAACGTCCTCTCGCAACAGTTGTTATTGGTGGATTATTGTCCTCAACATTTTTAACGCTTTTTTTACTTCCCATAGGTTATATATGGCTCATTAAAGGATCAAAATCTGTCTTATAAATAAACTCTCAAAGATCTCTTTCATCCACTTGTTCTATAAGGTTACGTGGTTGTTCAGAACCTATTTTTGCTTTATTGTCGATATAACCGATTGTACTTTCGTATTGGGCGAGATCTCCATGAATATCGATGATAGCTACTTGGAACCTCTGACCTATTGTTTTTTTTATTTTAATGGGAGTTCTGGGACGCAGGGGTAAAAATCTACCTTCCAGTCCTATGGTTGTTTTTTCGTTAGATCCCTCTACATTTTTGTAAAAGTGTATATTTTCGGAGATCAAAATAGGTTGTGCCACTACGGTGTTTACAGATTTAAAAAACATATTTATATGGTTCAGAGCATTCTTCTTTCCTTCAGAATCAACGGGTGAAGCATTTATGAGTGAAATAATTTCTTCCTTTTTTGTATTAAAATCTGAAATGGCATCCACCAAATCTTTAAAACAATTTTTTTCTTTGCTGAGATTCGATTTAGAAAAGATGCATCTAATTATCACTTAATGAAAAATTCTTAAAGACGGAAGCATTGTGGGGGTTAACTTTTCGCCAAGTCCTTGTGTCTTCGAAGAAAGTGGTTAAGGACTTGTTAGCACTGGCTCGTTTGTGGTTGTACTGTAAGTAATAAAAATCTCTACAGAATCGGATCCAAGTCCACTCATTAACTTACTAAATGTATTTATTTCTGGGGAAATTTGAAGTTCTCCCGCTGGAGTTAAAATAATATTGCCGGGACTGTTGTTTGTGATTTCAATGTCTTTGCCATTTTTTTTTGCAAAAATTTTGACTGTATTCAGGATTAGGTTATTTTTCCATGCGCTATCCTTGAATTTAGAATTGGCAATAAAAAAATGTCTGGGGAATCTCATGCTGGCATCAGCAACTAGGCCTAAGCGTGAAAGTTGCGTTTTAAGCGATTCAACATGTAATTTCCCATTTAAAATATCTGCTAAATTTATATAGGAAGAATGGTTGGATTTGATAACATCTAAATAGCCATACCCAGGACCGTGATCTTTTGGGAAACGATCCCCTTCTATTGGGGGAATGTTTTTGTCTTTACCATAAAGGAGACCACTAAATAAAATAGGTCCTGATCCAGATGAAGCAATAACGCTCTGATAAACATTTTCTGGAGTTAAACGGTTACCATTTATACTTGCAGCGCAGACTTCAGCGTCATTATAAGAAATTATCTCCTCACTTTTATCTTTTGCTGTCTGGAAAGTTCCTGCGATTTTTGTTTTACCATCCGAACCTGTGTTTATCTTTTTGGGGACACAAACATCATTTTCGTCGGCAATAAACAGGACTAATTTTGCAGCATTTTCTAGCCAAAAATTTTGCTGCCGCAGTTTGAGCAAATACTCACCTGTCGCTTTGTAGAGGCTTAAGAGTCCCGCTTCTCCACGTACATGGGTTCGATCAAGAACTCTTTGATCATCGATTCCTCTCATTCTGAGAGTGAGTTCATTAAAGGGATCATAGGTTTGATTTGTGATTAATGGATGAGTATTATCCGCAGTAGGCGTAGAAGAAGTGGAATCACCCCCTGGCGATTTAAATAATTTCCCAGATAAATAGGCGTATTCTGGATGCTCTCTCCTTTCTCCATCATCAGTGTTTTGGATTTTCGGGTGATTTCCAAGAATAATTCCTATTTGAAATGTATTATACTTGAGTTGTTCAATTAATTTCCCCAAGTTCTGTGCAAGGGCTTCTCTTAAAGCTTTCATGGAAGGCGAGGCGTCAATGACAATCAAAATATCAAGACTATCTGCACGAGGAGGTTGTGTTCCATTCACTGTGCTAACTTTATATTTAAATGTCCTTTCTGGAGCTGGTGCTGGAGCTGGTGCTGGAGCTGGAGCTGGTGGACTGCAGTCTTGGTTGTTGTTTTGGCAACGGTTCATATCGGTTCTGGGTATTGGTTGGGCCGTGCTTACTATAGTCACAGGCGGGGCAGAACCACGGGGAAATAAAGGTCTTTCAACTCTTATCACTGGTGCGGGCTCATTTGACCGAGATGTTTCTACGGGCTCTTCAATAACTGACTCTTCCACAATGGGTTCTACTGGTGGTGGTAGAATAATTACGGGTAGTGGTTCCGGTGCTGGCGGCGATACTCTGATCGGTGGACTCGGTGGTCTTATCGGCGGCGGGGGGGCCACTGGGGGTCGTGGATGATTTATGTTGGGTGGAACATATGCATTGGTTGTAGGAACAGTCGGACTAGAACCTCTCGTCACTGAAGAGAGTCGAGTTTTTTGGCAACCAGGAAGAGAACTTAGTAAGGGTGAGCCTACAAAAATGATAAAAATAAACTTTTTCGTTTTAAGGAAATTAGTTTTATTTTTTAGCTTTGTAGCCAACACAAAAGACCTCATTTCTTCCCAAATTACAAATAGTAAACATTATTTCATATGATGAAAGTGCAAGATTAAGTCCAAAAGTGTGCAGGTCTAAAATGGGGTATTTATCTAAAAAAAAACCCTTGTTGTAGGGGTTTATCTTAGAAAAGATTATTTTATAAAATCTTAAGGTCTAAATTGGGTGTAAAATGGAAATACAAATGCCGATTTTTGTCCTTAAACTTGGAGGAAAGGAAATGCTTGAGTCAAATTCCGAAAGTTTTTTTTCATCTATTTTGGCAGGTCTTATATTTGGGAGTTTTGGATTATTTTTTATAAAAAAAGCCCGGCAGAAGGGTCAATTTATTTTGCTTCTAAGTGGACTTTCCCTTCTGCTCTGGCCTTATCTGATAACGCTGGCACCCAATTTTATGGAAAATTCTTATTTCCTATGGGGTGGTGGATTTACTCTTTTGTTTTTAATGCGGCGTCATTATCTTCAATGAATTTTTTGACTTCATCAATGATAGAAATAAGTTTAAGCCATTGTTCTTTATACAGAGTTACGGGGAATCTTCCCAACCCATAAACGGAGAGACCGCCCTTTTCACTTACTTTCATTGAGAGAGTTCCACGTGAACTTTTTTTATTTTTTAATTGTTCATTTTCTGCTTTTAAACGTTCCAGCTCGGCCTTTAAATCTTCTGACATAAATAACCTCTTCGTTTTCGTTAAAAAATTAAATTCAATGTCGCAGGATTATGGACTTATCATAACTAGCCGTCAATTTGGAAATCTAAAAAAAGTATCCCAATCCCATCTCAAGTTGATGGGACCCAGGGGGTAATTTTTGTGAGGTGGGTTGGGGGCTGCTTTTTGTATTCAGATAGGACAGATAAATAACTTTATTTTGTTTGATTAGATAACTGAATCGATTTTCAAAATGAAATCGATATTGATGATTCCACCAGCTTTGGCTTCCTTCAGACACCAGAGTTATTTTTTCTTGAGGACGTAATTTTAGACCCAATAAAATTCCTGGGGCTAATAAAGTCTTCACTTTGTTGTCATTCCATATTTCATTATGGATCTGGAGCAATGAATAAAGCGCTCCTTTTGGAAGTAATGTTCCTAATCCTCCAGAAACTGTAGAATGAATATGAATGGACGTGTCATCTGCAGGTAAGGTTGTGGAGAACCAAGAGCTGTTCTTGGCTGAGAAATTTAATTGCCAAGACCAAGAATGATCAAAGGATAAAATGTCTTCGATGGATTGAATTTGCAGAAGCAGGAACTGCCAGTGATATCGATCTTTATTTTTATGTTCCAAATCAAAGCCAAGATACTCTACCGAAGAAGTGTCTTGTCGTCCCAAATCACTGACCCAGAATGGATGTGCTCCCCATCGAAAGCTTAAACTTTGAGTTGACGGGGGTGTATTATCCTTTTCGTTAAGAGACTGGTTCCAACTTGCTGAAAAGACCCTTGGCGGATGTGATAAAAAGGGTGGTTTTAGGGAAAAATACTGCCTCAAAGCTTCATTTGATAAAAGACTATATTTTGAGGTTTGCTCATTTGCCGCCATTTGTTTGTAAGTAGCTGTCATAATTTCTTTTTGAGCTTTTTCTAAATGGGTTTGTACCTGGTAATTTTGATAGATCCAAAAATCAAGCAGAGCATCAATTGTCGAGGACTCTTTTAATTTCTCTGTTGCCTTTACACTAGATTTAGCTTTGAAAAATAATTTTTTTTGCTCGGGTGACAAATTATCAACTTTGTACTGAATCTTTCTTTTAATAGAAGGGCGATAAAATACAGTGGTGGGATCGGATTGAAACTTCATCACTTCTCTGACCGTTTCGGCAGGTAGTACAATTTGGGATAATTTGGAACTGATATTCATTTCGGGTTGAATGGCCTCTAGTAGCTTTATAAGTCGAAAAGAGCAATTTTCATCAAGAAAGTAATAGTTAAACTGGGCATTAAAGGTTAATTCCCATAAGTGTAAAACCAAAAGGTCCATTTGTTCTTGAGTCAAATGGACCTTAATTTCCCAGAGGTCTCGACTTTCGGAGTTATTATAAAGGCCCACTTTCATATAATGGGGTTCGATCTCATAAAACCCGGGAAAACCTCCAGTTAAACCTTTAAGCATGTACATCATTTTGTTTGACGCTGATTGGGATTGAGCTAAAAATCCCACTGAATAACTTAAAAGGTCTTGTCCACTTTTTTCTTCTGTAGATTCCTTTTCTTTAGATAGACGTAAAAAACTGTGTCCTAGAAGCGAAGCCGGATTTCCCATGTAAGCTCCCACAAAAACTAAATAAACATTTTTTACTTCAAGAGTGTTCTGCCATTGTTTTAGATCTGGGCAGGATGGACTTGGGAAGGAAGTTTTCAAAAGATTTTCTAGTATTTTTTTTCGTGCCGGAAAAACACAGGCTGCGGGTTGTTTTTGAGTTCCATAAAGAGTTGTTGTTTGACTGAATGCAGACAGGGCGGCTTGCATTTCGGCACCAGGATCATCAAATCCTTTTTCTGAAAAAAAATATTGTGTTGAGTGGATAGCACTTTTCCATTTTCCAAAAAAAGTTTTTTCATATTGAAATAACCTCAGCCACTGTGGGGAGTGACTGAAGCTGTCGAGCTGCTCTCGTGGAATTTGTAATGAACTTGAAAATGGAGAGATGGAACTTGAAAATGGAGAGATGGAACTTGAAAATGGAGTCGAGGACTTTGTGGGATAAGTTTTTCCAAAAACAAAATGAGGTACAAATAGAAAAATTTTCAAAACAAAAAAAATCAGAATAATTTTGTTTTGAATTCGAGTTTTTATTTTTGTGCTGTCTTTCATTTTTATTTGATTGGTTTTAAAAACCAATAATTGGATTGCAAAATGATAGACAGCACATGGGTTTTTATAAGTTCCTAACATTAAAACGAAAGATATTAAGCCATTCCCAAAGAACATTTTGCGGTTAAATCAGCATCAGAAAAAATAGTTCGGTAAACTTGAAAAAGCACAGTCTCAGGATTTTCCTTACTGGAGTTGTAGATTTGGGAATAATTTGCTTTTAATTTTTGATTTAAGTAACTTTGTATTGATTGTGGACAGCCCATGGTTGAAGAAAATGCAGCTAAGTACTCTCCTTCTCCTTTAGTGATATCTCTTTTTAGTTCAAAATAGTTCATTGTAGCAAAGTAGAGACTTTCCTTTTCTTTTAAAACTAACTTATGCTGAGTGCAATTGGAGGTGCCAAACGTCATTCCAAAGGTCACTACAGGGAATAAAAAACCATTCGTAGTTGAGCGAAAGGAGGACGAAACAAGGGAATTCTCTTTAAATAAATACCACCCGGGTCCACAGCCAGAACTTCCATCTGCAGCCAAAATATGTTGTGATGCGATCCCTAGTAAAAATAGGAAAAAGAAATTCATTTTCATAGGACAACCCCTCCTCAGGATTTATTGAATGAAGTGATTATGATCATTGAACTATCATGTCATGAGGGCTCAGGTTGGGGTAAGTCTAGGAATAAAAATAATTTTTATTTTATAAAATAGGTTCTAAAATTTTTCGCTCCACTGCGGTTAGACTCAGCCTTTTCAAGTCAGTACTTTAAGATTTAATCGGGTTTTTAATTTTACAGACTTTAATATGAAGGTCCAGAGGGTCTATTTTAATAAATTCTGGCATGATAGGGGTTTGAGGAATCCCTTTAAAAGCCTCTAAATTAAGTTGATCGGCAAGCATTCGAATAATTAAAATGGATTGCCCTAGTAAGGTGGAGGTGCCAAGAATAGGAGCTGCCAAACTAACTTCATTAGTGAATAAATTGAGTTGATTTTTATCTTGTAAGTAGCTGGGTAAAGGGTAGCAGAATTTATCCACAAGGAGCTGTGCTTTAGGGTTGTCTAGTTCCAGTTCATTGGAAGACAAGAAGTCTTCAAACGTATAATTTTCACTGGCAAACTTGTAAATATGGCAACCAACTCCAATAACAAAAGATGAATAAATGGGAATATTTTTTTTTCTTGCCGCTTCATGCAGGTAACAGTGAGCTTTAAGGGGGTACACGTCGATTTCATCGACCACGACATCTAACCCATTAACAAACTCTTCTGCATTTTGGGAATGAATTCCGTCCTTGTATACAATGAGTTCAAAGTCCTGGGCAATCTCTCGAAGTCTCTCAGTCATTGCATCCGTTTTAAGCATATGAATTGTCTTTTGATTTGCAATAACCTGTCGATTTATATTTGAGGTTTCAATGGTATCAGGATCTGCAATTTTGATGTACCCAACACCTAGGCGAACGAGGAGCTCAGCAATATGGCTTCCCATGCCGCCAAGTCCAGCAATTCCAACTTTTAAATTATGCAGCCGCATCTGACCTTCAGAGCCGCCCAACCAAAACTGGTTTCTTTTTGTTCGTTGCTGATAATTTTTGCCATCAAAAAAACTCTGGTACGTCGATGAGGCCAGGTCAAAGGGTGCAAACATATAGTTCTCCTTTTAAGTCGACACAACACTGGTTGGTTGCGGAAGTGACTCTTAGGGTTATGATAAAAGCTCCTCTAGGTGGGGAAAGTGTCCTTTGTTAGGTAAAATATGAATAAGAGCCTGTGGAAAAACTTTTTTCCATAAAATGGATTCTTTAATGGGATCAATAAGAGGGTCTTGTTCGCCAAGATAGATTTGAATTTCACCTTTCCAACTCAATGCAGAGTTATTTAAGGGGGTGGAAAGAAAATCTGATGTTATGGAAAAAAATTGATTCTCATTAATTTGAGGGCCCTTTTGACTGATTTCAAGGTATTTGGAGAAAGCTTTCGCACTGGAAAAATAGTGTTTAAAATATTCCGGGTCTTTGGCTACCTGGGAAACAATTTTCCAAAAGTCAGCCGTAGTTGGGGTCGAGTTTTCTGATGAATATTTAGCAAGTAATTCCTTTGTTTCAGTGTCCAATAACACTGAAGCTTGTCCTTTGCTTTTCAGAGACCATTTTTTTAAGTAATTTATAAATGCCACGGGGAACATTCCAACAGGGACTATAAAATAGAGCTGATTTTATATTTTGAGGATGTCTTTCAATCATGGCTTTAGCCAAATGGCAGCCGAAGCTATGGGCCCAAAGCACAATCGGTTGAGAGTTAATTTGTATGAGACTTAACATTTTTTTTTCGGTCTCCTTTAAAAGGTCATTCCAACGGGTTACTAAATCATTGGGTTGATCCCAAAAACTCACATTTGGATGCAACTCTTTTAATAAAACTCTTTCCACATAGGCAGATCCGCCCGGCCCTAAATGTAAAAACAAAGTATCTTCCGTAACCTTTTGTCTCTTATAGTTCATATGGCACCCTCAAGTTGAAATAGTTTATAAGTTTGGAGGGTTTGGTGATGTCATTTGAAAACTTTCCGCCAAAGGAGGAGAGGAGAACACACCAAATCATCCTGGTATTATTAAACCGCTTAACCCAAGAGCGTTCAATATTTCAGTGAAACTATCGTTGACTGTTAACTTAGTCTTAACCTGTTGCTGTTAAATATAAACAAATACTTTATATTAAGAGTGTAGGATTTTTTTGATCATTGCAAGAGCTTAATATGTAAAAAATATTTTAAATGAGGGGTATTGAATGGGGAATTCAACAGAAAAAGGGGAAGGGCCTAAAGAAATTAGGGAAAACTTCGTTGACCCTTCTGGAAGTTTAAAATTCGGCTTAACGGTACAAAACTTCTTTAATAAATCTTTCCTGCTCAGAGGTGTAAACGCTAACTAGCTCTGACTTATTAATTTTGTACAATTTGACGAGTTTTGGAAGGTAATCCATAGGAGGCATAGAAACTCCCCGTTCCCAATTAGAAACAAATTGCCCACTGGAAAGCCCCAAGGCTTCAGCTACTTCTGATTGAGTGAGGTTGACCTCGACACGTTTATCTTTGAAAAAATCACCAACTTTTGAAAAAGCCTCTTTTCCCATTCTCCGTTTTGCGTGACGCATAGTTCTTCTCCAATACTAGGATAGGTTATTTAATATTTGTAAGGTTTTGTTGTTTAATGGGTATCATTGGTTTTTTATTATGGCAATAATGAGTTTAAATATTTGTACAAAAGTTTAAAGGATCTGTCCCAAATTGGAACGAAATTAGTTGCAAAGTGGCAACATTTTTTAATTTTCATAACAATTTCTTAAAGGCTCTCTTTTTGCACGGTTATTAAACAAAATAAATTTTGTAAATTAATTTATATTAGTTTATTATGAGATATCCAATTCGATAATTTTAAGTAATTGTAAATTTTATTGCCGATAAAAAAAGTCAAAAGGGGGGAGGATGCAGTTTCGTTCTTTGATTTTTGATTATCCCTTACGTTGCCTTGATAAGGGTCCGTGGGTGCGAGATCTGCTGGGTGATATTATAAAAAGCAAACAGCAGGCCTTTTTGCAGACAAATGAAAATTATGTGGTCATGGATAAACATGATATGATTGGCACTCACTTTTTAATTTTTGACGTCACCAATCTATACACTCCAAAATTAGTATTGGCTATACGAAACACCTACGAGAACAGAGCTAAAGAACATGGCCTGCAATTACCCATTGATGGGTACATCCAGTTGGCAGGTTTAAAAGCAATTAGGGCTCTAGAACAAATGCGAATGAAGCATAATTTTCTCGTGGACTGTAATTCTTGGTTTGTTCATCCAGAGTATTCACATAAAAATTCAGGACTTAAACTTTCAGAATTGGGATTTTTGTTGGTTGTTACTTACATTCTTAGACGGGGGATGAGTCATTTTGTAGGAGCTGGCAACGAAAAATATAAAGTTTCAAGGTGGGTTAAACAAGTAGGATTTTTTCCAGAGGGATTGTTTTTTAAACATCCCATGGTGCCTGATACTCACTGTGTTACATTGGTGGATGAATTTAACAAAGAGTGGCTCATAAAGGCTGTGAATGACAACAAAGAATTTTTATTAAGTTCCCAAGAAATTATCGGAGGTCAAGAGTCCATCAAATCCATTTCAGATTTATTGAATGAAATTATGAATTGGTATCAGGTAGCAGCCTAAGTTTGTTTTTTTGGGGCTTCGATGTTTTTTTCTGTTGAGGAAAACTTCCTTCAATAAGGCAAAAGGGGTCACCAAAAGCAATACTTTTAGTGAGTTGAACTGATAGGGGAGCTAATCCCGATAGGTAGGGAAACCAACCCAGCATAGTTTTGCGATAAAAAACTAATCGTGTACAATTGATCTTACGTTCCATAATTTTTTTCTGAAGAAGTTCTCCAGGGTATGCATAAAATTTAAACCCATCCTGATCCAGATCCATTTTATAGTGAAAATTATGATCAAATTGGTCGTAGCTGGAATTGACTATCTCATAGCACTCAAAATAATTTTGAGCTTGAGAAAATTTTTCACCTAAAGCGGTTCCTTCTATAGTTAAAAACATGTAGCAGGATAGGTGATTTATTTCATCCTCAGTTAAACCAAGACTTGCGATTTTTGATAGGAGATCCGTAAAAAACTCAATACTAATTTTGTTGTCGAGAAGGGTGTAAATGCAGGGGTGAACACCCATATGTCGGAGCAGTTGATCGGCCTTACTTTGCCCAAAGCGAAAACAAAGAAATTTAATGATGTGGGCTGTGGTTCTTACTTTGCTATAGGCATCGAGGTGATAAACTTCGTTCTCAATTTTTGGCCCTAAAATAATTTTTTTTCTAAGTTCGTTCAAATCAAACTGGTCAGAAACAATTTGTTCTGGAGTCAAACTAAGATAGTGGGCAAAATTTTCAATATGACGCGGGGATAGAATTTTAATTCCGGGTTGATTCCACCACCCAAAGACATCCCGTTTAGATTGGCCTGTGGCATGACTCAGTGTAGAAAAGTCCACTCCAATTTTACTAACGAGCTCCCGAATTTTTTTATCTTCTTGAAGGCTATTCATCCAATACCTTTATGAGTTCAACGAGTCGAGAAACACTAGCCATTTTTAAAAGAACATTTATCTCGGTAGAATTGATTTGATAGGCATCCACAATTTTAGAAAGTAGCTGTGAGTCTATCGGTGAATCAATTGTCCCAAGCTCTAGATTAGACAGGTCTTGTTGGGACAAACCAATTTGGATCGCCATCTGATTTAGAGTTTGATGCTGTTCCATACGTTTTTCCTGAAGCATTACAGCTAGAAACTTATTAAATGTTTTGTAGTCTACAAAATTTATTGGTTCCATATTTTTTTGGTACTATAAATAAAATCAAAGACGTTAAATTTTAATTAAGTGATATTGCACGCTCACTACAACCATATTTTTTTCACAAATGAGCAACTTTTCTTTTATGCGAAACTTATGCCATACGCTAGGGACTCTCACTCTGCCAAAAAATGAGAGGAACTTCATTTGAATTTCCATCGCTTTTATTGGTTTGCAGGGTTCGGGTTTGCTCTTCAAAAGGAGATCCTCATTTTATTAAAATTTTGTTAATTATTTCTACATAAAATTGTTTTTCCTGGAGTTTTATTTTTTGCTCCAATGAAGAGACGGTCTCATTATTCTCAATGAGAACTTCCTTTTGCGCAATGATAGGGCCATCGTCGTAATGTTCACTGACCCAATGAATCGTAATTCCAGATTTTTTTACTTTAGATTCAATCACAGCTTTATGAATGTGGTTTCCATACATTCCCTTGCCTCCAAAATGAGGAAGAAGAGAGGGATGGATATTCATAACCTTCCCTTTAAATTGCGCTAGAAATAGGGGGCCAAGCAATTGATTGAATCCAGCAAGGATAATGAGATCCGGTTGGAAAGGAGTGACCTTTTGGCACATTTCTAAATCCCAAGACGATTCATTTGAAAAGTTTTTTTTGTTAATTTCAAAGGCAGGAATATTATGGTTTAGGGCAATACTCATTGCCCCGGTATTAGGCTTATTAACAACTAAACTGACAATTTTGGCCCGTAGCAGCCCTTTTAATGAACTATGTAATAAATAATCAAAGGTGGAACCTGAACCCGAAGCTAAAATAACAAGTTGAGGTAATGGGGTGGTCATTTCCAAATATCTCCTTTTTAAAATTGTGACTTATTTTGTCTTCAAGGACAAAAATCGTCGTGATCCTTGGGCTCATGATCTTTGGTTCCCTGTTAAGCAACATAACCAAAATTGAAATCTTTTTCCTACATAAATTTAGAAAAGGTGGCATTTAGTTTGCTTTACAAGAATTGTTGGAACTTAGTGTATAGACGTGGAATCTTTTTGAGGTCTGAAATTGAAAAAAATTCAGATAATCCAGGAAGGAAAAAAGGAATTAATAAATGAGTTTTGTGTTTAAAAAAAAGCCCTCAAGATGGATTTCCCCCCCCGCCCTGATAATATTGTTGGGCCTTTGCGGTTGTTCGAATGATAAAATCCATAGAATTAGAATTCCAATAAATAAGTCGGATAGAAACAAAACTGGAACAGGGGCCAATCAAAGTATTAAGAATCTACCACAACTGGTGGAAATACTTCAAAAACTAGAGGCACAGTCCAACGAACAATCAAAAGTTGTGACTACAGATTATGAAATTCGATCTAAAAACCCCCATGTGGAACTTTCTTGGGAAACTCAGCACCAATATTTAGTACAGTTGTTAAAAAATAATTCTGCATCCCCTAGTTCAGGGGATTTAAACAGTGTCAGAGTCACTTATTTAGCCGCTTCAATGTCGAATATCTTATCTCAGTTTGGGGAATTATTTAAAGTCACGAATTCAACAAACTCAACAATCAGTTTTACAGTAAAGGAAGACAGTGATGGAAGTATTAAAACTTTTAGGCCCTCTTCAAAAACATTGGGGGTGGCAAATGGATTTAGTTTGGATATAATAGGAGAACCTTCCAATGAAGTCCGTGTCTATAGATTTAATAAAATTGGATCGCAAAAACAAATTCAAGCGACGGTTTGGAAAACTTTTACTAGTACCATTTGTCAACAGGAAGTTGATTTGCAGATTGGAATCACACAGATGCTACAATTTGGAGGCGACAACCCAAAGGACGCTTCCTTAATAAGGGTAAGTTCCCGTTTGGTTGATTTCTTAAAAAATAATGTGACAGGCGCAAGTAATCTTTTGAGTTCTTTTAAGGAGGACTTTTGGATTCAGCCTAAGAGAAGAACTCAAGTGAGGAGAAAGCCATCAATTCCATCAGATGGTACCAAAAATGCTCCCGCACCAACTGCTCAAGGTGCGAACCCCCAATCCTATGATTTTAGCGTCAAAGGGTTCCAGATACCGTCAAATTTACTTGAAGGTATTTATAAAAATATTGATCAGAAAAGTTTCATCCGTTCTGAATGCTCAACTGGAAACTAAGATAAGACTTTTAAAATTTTGTTATCAGTAAAGTGCCGTATCAAAATGGCTGTGAAAACTTTTTAGCATAAAGCTTCTTTTTTTGCCGTTAAAGATTTTTTTTAAAAAAGATAATTTAAACCACACGACATTGTGGTCAATCGTTGACTGGAGCTGGTGGCTGGTTCAGCACGGGTTCCTGTACCTGAAAAGTTATTTGAATACTGTTCAAAGTCCAAAGAAACAGTCAATTTGGTTCGTTCTGATAACTTTTTAAAGGCATACAATCCAAAATTATTTATTGTGGTTTGTGAAGAACTTCCTGATGAGACAGGAGTTTCGCTCAGTTTTGGTTGTAAAACCATATATATTTGCGCTCCGGCAAACCATTTTTGCTCTGCCAAAATGGGAAAATCCCCACGGATCCCAGTTTTAACTCCAGTATAGTTTGTTGTGGTATAAACTTGTGGAGAGGCGTTGTCCACGTAGGATCGCGAACTCAAGTAACCTAATAGGACTTCCAAGTTGGGTCCCCAAATACTGGGACTCAGTCTGAAGTTGTAACCAAAAAGAAAATCATAGGATGTTAATGATTGATTTAATTTGCTTGGACTGGAACCCGAACGCGGGTTTTTGACTTGCATTAATCCTTGTTTAAAACTGGTATGAAAAGAAATATGATTTGTAATCCAAATTTCACCGTCCAGAATCACGCTCGGTGCAAGGTATGTTGATGATTCCAGTGAACCCACACTTTGTAATGTTGTGTTGGTTGAGTATATAGAGTTTCCGATCCGAGCCCCCACCTGACCAAAAGTGGGTTGGGGAGTAGGGACCCAGGACTGGGGATTTTCACCAAAGCTCATTTTAGATTCAGGTCGTTGGATGAAATCATCTTCTTTATTATCATCTAGGGTAGTCTCAGCAGAATAGGATACAAAATCCGAAGTTAGAATTTTTGCATTTTTTTGTATAACACCCCTTTCTCGTTCCGTGAGAATAGAACCAAAACTAAGGGTTTCGTCAATTTTTAATATTTTCACTTTTCCTAAAACTTCCTTTTCAGTACTGATGAGAAAATGAAACTTAGGATGCCGTTTCATGTCGATGATTTGCACCACACTTAAAACTTGACCTGACTGAAGGCCATCATTGGCACCCATGTTGAGTGTGACCCTTTGACCTTCTCGACTAAGGATTCGTCCTTGATAGGGAATTTTATTTAATATTTTTTTTAACAATTTTTCGATTTCGATTTTTAAGTCACTAATTTCAAATTGAGAATCGTCTTTAAATGATTCGCTAAATAAAAGTTGACCATCTTGTTTTAAGAAAAGGCTCAAAATAATATAAACCCCTTGTGGGCCTTTGGAAATTCGTGACACAAAAAAGGCGTCTGCCGATAACGAAGCAGCTATGCTTTTTGATTTTTCCACATCCTCTTCTAACTCTTCGGGACTAAATAGGGGACCGACTAAGTTCACTGGAAGCAGATCCCAATGGTGATTTTTTCCAAGGAGTTCAGTTAAGTGGGACTCTAGGGGACGAGCGTAAATTCCCTGTAAATTATCAGTGAAACCTAAAACACTGATCGAGCGGATGGTAAGGAGTTCATCGACAGCGCTTTTGAATCGATTGCTTTCATTATTTTGAGAAAAGGCGAAGGTCTGGATCCCAAAAAAAAAGATGAAGATAAATTTTTTATGTTTTGTCATATAAGCTATCCAATCTAGAGCCTCAGTTTGCCGCGGGAATTGTGCTTCGGTCAATGAAATGGGCGTCTGTCAAATCTTTATACAGACTTTGATGGGGGATTCAGTTTGGGATGCGTTCCAAAGAATCCCTAATTTTTCAAGTATTTCTTGTTGAGAATCCTAAGGTAGGACGTTGAGACTGCCGATAGGGATCTAGGAACAGACTTTAAATTAAAAAGTGTATAAGAATTTAATTTATTTAATTAAATAGGGGAATTTGGAGGGAGAATGAAGAGCATCAAAAGTTTCTATAATAAACTTTTAAAAGACGAATCGGCTCAGGGTGTTTCTGAGTACATTTTACTTTTAGTTGTGGTGATTGCAGTTGCCTTTTTATTTAAAAATCAAATTATTGCGGCGGTGAAAGGTAAAATGGATGATGTCAGTGGAAAAATTGGTAATTTTGGATCGGGTGATGGTGGGTAAACTGGGAAGCCACTTTTATTCTTAGAAGTGAATTAAAATTAAAATAAATTATTTTTTTATATTGATAGTGGATAGGTCACTAGCCCGAGTCAGGAGGACTGATGACAACAGAATTAGTTCTATTGTTAGGAATCTACGCCTATATTATTTTAGGAGTTTTTTTAGGTGATCTGGGTCCTTTGGCCACTTTTAAAAAATCGGGTCCCAGGCTTGCGGCCCGCATTGAAAGAAACATTTCTATTGGAAATAAATTTATAACTTCGGATGGGAAAACCACAAGGTGGCAAGCTCCTGGAGGGCCATGATGGAGAATGTCTTTACCTGGGGGGCTCCTTCTTTAGTTTTACTTGTCGGACTTGTGGACGATTTAAAAATGGGAAAAGTTCCCAATCGACATATTTTGATACTATTGGTTTTAGGGGTTATTGCACAAATTTTGTTTTATCGTTGGGTTGGTTTGCAAATAGGATTATTGGGGTTTGGTGTCGCAGCCATAACTTTATTGCCTCTGGTAAGTATGGGTGTCGTAGGTGCCGGTGATTTAAAACTAATGTTAGCTTTTGGAATGGTCAGTCACTGGTCCACGGTTCTGTCTGTTCTTATTTGGTCCCTGGTTTGGGGGGCTGTTCTAGGTCTCATTCGAGCCATTGTAGCGGGTGAGTTTAAGAATCTCATGCTTTCAACAGTCGCTATAGTTTATTTTAAAAAGGCGGAGATAAACTCTTTACATAAAATCCCTTTTGCTGCGGCATTGTGTTTTGGATGGATCACAGTTTTGGCTCTTTCACGTTGGAAGGGAAGTGTTTTATGGTAATTGATAATCAAGGCCAAGCTGTAACTGAGGCTGTTTTGATATTAGTTATTTTTCTTTTAGTGGGAACACTTGTTTCTAATCAGTTTAAACAAAATCAACTTATAAATGAAATAGTAAGTTCCCCCTGGCAAAGGGTCTCTGGAATGTTGCAAAACGGAGTTTGGATGAGTCCTTCCTCTGGCGCTCCATTTCATCCTTCACAACATGGCCGTCATATTTCAAGTCGTGGGGAAGAATTAAAATGAGACGAAACAAAGGTATGATTTCAGTGGATTTTCTATTCGCTTTAGTTTTAGTTATGGGGCTTTCTGCGATCTTATTGGCTTTATCGCTTTCTTTAACAGTGGCTGAACTGACTCAGTACATTACTTTTTCCGCAGCAAGAAATTATTTTCCAGGACATATTAATCCTACTATGCAAATAGCAAGGGCTCGACAAAAATATGCTGAATTGATTTCAAATCCGCAAGTGAATCGACTGTATACGAGTGGCTGGTTTGAAGTTTCAGGAACTCCTCAAATAGGAGATATGACCCAAGTTTATCCGGCCTATCGACAACAAGGTTCTAATCCCAATCAATTTTGGGGTGTGGGAACAAATTTTATTGCAAGAATTCTAGATTTTGAAATCCCTTTTTATGGAAGTACTGCAGCTCTAGGGGATGGGAGTGGATCCAGTTTTAATACCTTCATTGCGTCCTATCTTGGTAGGGAGACTTCTGAATCGGAGTGTTTACAGTTTGTCCAGAAACGTTGGCAAGCCATTCGTTCTTTGAGTGTTCCCGCTGGTATGTCAAGTTACACCAATAATACTTTGGAAAGTGGATATAGGTCCTACGATGATAATGGATGTTAAAATACAAATTAAGAATAAAAAGGGGGACCATCGCCGTTGCCTGAATAGTCGTGGAATGGCTATTGTGGAAGTGGTTCCACTTCTGGTTATTTTTATTATGTTGGTGGCTTATTCACTGGGCTTTTTTGGGGTTATTCATACCGCGATTCTTCAATCTATATCTTCCAGGACTTATGCTTTTGAAACATTTAGAAATCGAACGGACCTAGTTTTGTTCCGTGATATTGGTCAGTCTAATTCGCCCATTCCTTTGAGTTATAAAAACAAAGGGGTAAGGCTTCATTCTGTTGGTGCTGAGGATGCACCTTCAAATCAGGAAGGATTTTTTGCCTCAAGGCGTCCTTTAGCTGTCGGTTATCCTAGTCCTAGAACGGGGGCAAAAGATCAAGATCATCTGGATAAAATATTTACTATACAACCCAGAAATCAGAGCGTCGAAGTGGGGCCGGTTTGGATTATGATTACTTATGGAATTTGTTTAGATTCAACTTGTGGAGGATCCTGAAGTTCACTCAACTTAAGATCATTGCAGATAAGAGGAAAAGTTTTTATGAATAAAAATGAGACGAGAACGCTTTGGATTTCCGTGGGGGCGGCGCTTTTTGCGGTGTTTTTACTTTATAGTTATACCGAGCAAAAAAGTCGTGAGGTGATGGAAAAATATGGAAAGAAATCTAGAGTTGTTGTTGCCGCAAAAGACATAGACGATATGCAGACTATTGATGAAACCATGCTAGAAATGGTGGAACGTCCGGATTCTTTTAAAGAACCTAGTGTGGTGACAGATCCCGAACTGGCTGTCGGTCAGGTGGCATTAGCTCCCATAAGAAAAGGGGAGCAAATTTTAGAAAATAAAATTATTCAACCCGGAACAATGACAGGCTTAGCTTTGCAGGTGGCACCCAGCAAGAGAGCCGTCACCATTCCCATTGACGAAATGAGAGGGGTTGCTAAGTTGTTAAATCCAGGGGACCGAGTCGATTTGATCACGGCATTAGACGTGGGTAAACCACCAAATCAGAGAAGAGAAGTGAAAACATTAATGCAAGATGTAGTGATTTTGGCTACGGGCGTTCGCGTGACCAATGAAATGCCAAGATTTTTTGAAAAAGCAGGAATGGTTCGATTGCGGGGGGATACCACCTTTTCAACTATTACCATTGAAGCTAGTCCTGAGGATTCGCAAAAATTAATTTATATTTTATCGACCTCACCAGGGGCTTTGTTTATCACTTTAAGGCATCCAAGTGATCACACCAGAAAAAGATATCCCAATGTGACTGTTGAAAGTTTAGTGGAGGAAGTACCTCAAGCAGTGATTCAACAGCAATTTATGCGGCAACCTACAGCCGTGACTCCTCCAACTCCTGCACCAGCACCTAAAAAACAGGGACCCTTTCAAAATTTATAAAGTAAGAATAGAGAAGGAAGATATGAGGGGATTTGGGAATCAAAAAATAATTCAGAAAAAATCAGGAGGTTTATTCTTCCTGTTACTTTTTTCTTGGAATTGTTTTGCTGGAGAAACCCAAACTGATTATTTGAATCTGTCTGTGGGAACTTATTTTGATCAAAAAATTCCCAATGCCCCTAAGGAAATTAATGTTACAGGAACTTTTAGAAAGTTTACAGAGGCGCAGTACAATCCTGCAGATCAGACTTTGCGTTTTAATCCAAAATCTGTGGGGGTTGGAACTCTCAATGTAATTGATAAGAAAACAGGGGAAGTTCTATATTCCTTTACTATTGATGTGAGAAAAACAGATTTAGTAAAAGTGGCGCGTGAAATCAAATCACTCTTAAATACCATTGATGGAATTTCCATAAAAATTGCGAACAATAAAGTGATTGTGGATGGACAAATACTTTTGCCCTCAGATATGAAACGAATTCATAGTGTAGTTAAACAATATGGTTCAATGGCAACAACTTTTGTTGTCTTGAGTCCGGCCGCGCAAAATAAAATTGCTCAATTTATTGAAAGAAAAATTAACAACCCTGAAGTCAGAGTCAGTGCGGTTAATAATAAGTTTATTTTAGAGGGTGTGGTAGATAGTCCTGAAGAAAAATCACGAGCTGAGATTGTGGC
>JAIBAM010000043.1 GCA_019695175.1 Bdellovibrionales bacterium | reverse complement strand
GGCCAGATCCGCAATGGTAGTGTCTTCTGTTTCACCACTCCTATGGGACATTATCGTGTGGTAAGAATTCTCATTAGCTAGCTGAATCGTAGCCCTTGTTTCTGAAAGTGTCCCAATTTGATTCACTTTTATAAGTATACTGTTGGCCGCACCTTGATCAATCCCTTGCTGCAACCGACGTGTGTTGGTTACAAATAAGTCATCCCCCACCAATTGTATTTTCTGTCCCATAGACTGAGTAAAATGAATCCAGCCTGACCAATCATCTTCAGAAAATCCATCCTCAATACTTACTAAAGGATATTGTTGACTCCACTTTTGATAAATTTCGCCCAAATCACCACTCGTGATCTTTCGACCCTCCCAATGATAAAAATCGTCATGGTAAAACTCAGAAGCCGCCACATCCAAACCGATATGAATATCCTTTCCTGGAATATAGTGGGACTTTTCAATAGCTGTTACAAGTAAATCCAAAGCCTGCTGATTGCTCTTTAATTTGGGGGCAAAACCACCTTCATCACCCACGGCTGTGGATAATCCCAAATCGTGGATCATTTTTTTTAGCTGATGGAAAACCTCAACTCCGGCTCGAAGAGCCTCAGAAAATCTTCCTCCGCAAACAGGAATAATCATAAACTCCTGAACATTCAGACCATTGTCTGCATGAGCACCACCGTTGATCACATTCATTAGTGGGATGGGTATATTGGCCCTGGTCGTTACTTCCTCTTGTTCTCGCATCCACTGGAAAAGGGGTAACTTTCCTTGAACAGCGCAGGCCTTTGCATAAGCCAATGAAACTCCCAGTAAGGCATTAGCTCCTAATTTTTTCTTATTCTCCGTCCCGTCCAATTCGATAAGTTTACGGTCTAAATTTTCCAACTGGTTGATGGGAAATTTTTTAAGTGCTGGCAAAATAATTTCCTGAACATGATTCACCGCACTCAAAACGCCTTTACCATGGTATCGGGATAAATCCCCATCTCTTAATTCATGGGCCTCATGAGTTCCTGTGGAAGCTCCAGATGGAACGGCGGCTCGACCTAAACTTCCATCACTGAGATAAAGGTCCACTTCTAGAGTGGGATTTCCCCGACTATCAATGATTTCCCGTGCTTTAATATTTTCTATATAAGGCATGAAAACTCCTTTATCCCTTTTGCTATTTTACCTTTGCTTTATTCTTCTAAGAAACCTTTCTTAACTTTAATTCAGATATTGGGACTCGCTGGACATGGAATCCATGCGATTCTTCATTTTCCACTGACAAGTAAATTTTCGTGCCCCAATTTTTTCACCTGCAATCAAGAGTTGACCATTTTGTTGTTTCATCAATGTCGCCGCAGCTATGAGCGTGGCATCTCCTGTTTCATGATCTGCCTGGAGTAAGGGTCTATATTCTTTATTATTTCTTTTCAATTGACCATGCTCATTAATTTGAATTTCTAAAAATTCACCGTCCCGTCGGGCAAATAACTCCAACTCACCCCTATGGTCCATATCCCGAACCGATGCACTCACCACTTGCCACAAGGCCACCTGAGCCTTCTCCACATCGATCGGCTGAGGAGAATCAACAAATGATTTTTGTTTTACAATCATAGTTGTTGGATCTTCACTTTGCAGTCGCAACACAATCTGATTTAACAACTGTTGTACATCCACCAACCCTGCCGCATTACTTTGAACCGGAATTTGCCTTGGATTTACCAGTTGATCTGCTTGATTGAGATTTTCAATGATCTGTAAGTGCAGCCAAGGGTATTGCCCACGAATGGTTTCCCAATCAATTTTTCGCAAAGCCGACATAACTTGAGGATCTTGTCTAAGTGCCACTCGTGCAATGGTAAGAACCTGCTGACATCGAGTTAAGTAGTCGGTTAAATGCAATACATTCTCTCTGACCTCGAGCAAAGACTTTTGCAAAGATTCACGTTCTGAGGTCTCCAAATTCAAATGTAAATGAGTTTCACGTTGACGTTTCAAACGTTCCGCTTGATTTTTTAGCTCTCGAATTTCTTCTTCCAACCGCGCAATTTCCAGGTCTCGAGCTTCAACCTGGGCATGGGCCATCTCAACTCCATGCACTAATGACTGCACCAACTCAGGATTGGGGGACATTTCTTCGCTCGGTAAAAAAGTCTGTTGTTTTTCAGACCAATCGATCTGCACAGTGGAGTGCTGCCACTTGGCTCTGGCCATTTCACGACTCCAAAAACGCGGCAACCCCTCGAGCGCACCGGTTAAATATGTAACAGTTAAGGGATATTCATTATCTGAAATTGGAAGATCAAAACGTACCAGTTCGCTTTCTCGAATCATATTACCAATAGGTGGCGCCGGCGAAATAAAATAGGAAATCAATCTTTGCGGATGAGCAAAAATATCTTGTGGTCTTTGAATCATTCTTAAAACACTATCTAAAACTCCCCAACCACGAAGCTCCGCACTCCGTTGTCCCATATGCTTAATTAAATCGGGATCCTGATGGGAAAACGTTCTATAAACTCCAGCCAAAAAAGACTCCACATCTGCCGCAGGAATCCAGCTAGTGGGGTCGTTCATAAATTCCAAAGGAACTTCGGTCGTTTCATAAAGAAGCGACCGATCAAATCCATTACTGGATAAATAGACTAAGACTGAGTTGGTTATTTTTCCGCTGAATTGCACTGGGACTATTTAGCAGCCTATTGTGGCTAGGCGAAGCTTTGAATCCATAATTTCAACTTTTTTTGCAGCGCGTTTTTTAGTTTATTTTTTCTTCACCAAAAACGGAAGCTCTGAAACTTTAAATATAACTGAGATGATTCGCTAGTGAAGTTTTACCGGGGGTTAAATTTGCTTCGTGGAAAAGGTATCTGGTTATCCTCGATTTCATTCATAAATGTAGGCAAATGACCTGCGGGAATCAATTCCCCTTTAAGTTTGCCGTCGGCCTGCCTTTGCAATCTAGAAAGTTCATAGATAGGTTTTACATTGTACAAACCTGCCTGATCAAATCCCATAACCTCAGTAATAGAACCAATTCTTCTCGACCCATCGGGGTAACGTGAGATTTGCACCACCACGTCGATGGCAGAACCGATTTGGTGACGCAAAGCCTTTTCGCTGAGCTGGGAATCTCCTCCCTGAGCTAAGGCCTCCAAGCGTACCAAAGCATCTTCTGCTGAATTAGCATGAATTGTACCTAAGCAACCTTTATGACCTGTATTCATCGCTTGAATGAGTTCCAGGGCTTCACTCCCCCTGACTTCACCCACAATAATACGATCCGGGCGAAGTCTTAAACTGCTTTTAAGTAGGTCTCGAATGTTGACTTCCCCCAACCCCTGTTCATTGGGAAGTCGAGTTTCAAAAAGAACCACATGTTCATACTCCACCTTCAGTTCACTGGAGTCTTCAATGACAATGATGCGCTGACCTTTTGGAATTCGACTGCAGAGAACACTAAGTAAGGTTGTTTTCCCAGATCCTGTCCCTCCGCTCACTAAAATATTTTTCCCCAATTTCATACAAATATCCAAAAATTGGGCCCCATCTGTACTCATCGCGCCAATCGCTACGTAATCCTTAAAGGTAAATTGCACTGCGGAAAACTTACGAATAGCCATTGTTGTCCCTTTACGGGCACAGGGTGGAATCACCGCATGAATTCTGTAGCCGTTGGGCAAACGAGCGTCCAATCGCGGTTCTTCATTATTGATCCTTCTTCCCACACTTTGGGCAATATTATTTGCTGCCGCCCGCAGTGAATCCTCATCTTTAAACTGAGCTGAGGTTCGTTCAATTTTCCCACCAATTTCAACCCAAATTTCATTATGGGAATTAATCATCACCTCTGTGACTTTTTCATCCGTCAACAAATTCCAAATAGGTTGTAAAAAATTTCTTATAGAATTAATATAAACATTATCTGTTGACATACTTATTCCCCTGAGGCTGGGCGGCGCAGAGGAACATTTGACAGCGGGAGGTCATTGGGTTGCAAAACCACCAATCGTCCTTGTGCAGCGGTCTCAGGGCTCACAAACCGAAAAACTCCCGTTTTCTGAGGATGAATATCAAAAGTTTTAATCTTCCCAAAGAAAGTAGCATGATGTTGAGAAAAAGAATCCAAAACAAAACTGACGTTTTTTTCCTTATCATTTACATTCACCACGTGAATTCGGTAATATCCTCCCAAACGAATCTGTACCATAGCAGGAATAAATCCTTTTTCTGTATTTAAAATGACCATTTCTTGCATTGGCTCACTGGAATCAAATAGACTGGTGATAAAACCTTTTACCGAACTGGCAGGACCGCGTGATTCCCCCTTGTCCTTTTCCTGACTTTCTTTTTCAGAACTTTCCTTCAATCGACGGGAAAAATCAAATTTCCATTCCTCTGCCTGAAGCAAAGGGTGGTACAAAAAACAAGAAATCAAAAACCCAAAAACGAACCTAAAAATAAAAAACCTCATGGCACTTTGTTGAAAGGATTTCCAAGAGCATGGCATGAATTTTTTAATGGATATTTTGGCGCGCGTGAAAATCTGCATATTCACGTGCCACCTCCATGGCTAGATAACCTAAAGTTTTTTGATCAAATTTTTTTAATTCCAAAGTCAGTTTTTCCACGTCCCCTTGGTAGGAGTTAGCGACAAGAACAATCGCCGAAACTTCATGAGCGTGTTGATGAATTTCATGCAAAGCTTTGGACCAATCCATATCTAAAACAGGATCGATAACACCTAGATGATAAAGGGCATCAAAAACTGTCTGCAAATTTCCCTGCAAATACATAAAATCTCCAATGCGTCTGTACAAAGCTTAAATAAAATATTTTTTATTTAAGCTTCGCGTCCATTGACTCATCGGTATGACAATGACAGGGCTTAATAAAACAATGGCTTTTAAGAGTTTCGCCCGGACAAACCTCCAGAAAAGCACTCAACTGTTGTCCAGGTTCTGCTGGTCCTAGTATTTGTTATAGTATTCTTTGTATTCGTTTGATGCGACTGTGCTTAAGGCCTAGGGTTCTACAAAATATTCGCAGCCATCTCTGCCAACTCAGAACGCTCCCCTTTAGTGAGGGTCACATGAGCTGACAAAACTTGTCCCTTAAATCTCTCCACTGAATAGGTTAAACCACTATTGGCTGAATCTACATAGGGGTTATCGATTTGATAACAGTCTCCGGTTAAAACCACTTTTGTTCCTTGTCCAGCGCGAGTGATAATGGTTTTGATTTCATGGGGAGTTAAGTTTTGAGCCTCATCCACAATTAAAAACTGATTTGGAATACTTCGTCCACGAATGTAAGTCAGCGGCTCAATATTCAACATACCTTGATTGATGAGTTCTTGAGCTCTCCCCGCAGCTTTTTTATCAGCTCCCATTAAATATTCCACATTATCAAAAATCGGTTGCATCCAAGGATTTAGTTTTTGCTCCACATCCCCAGGCAAATAACCAATATCCCGTCCCATGGGAAAAATAGGTCGACTAACGAGGAGCCGTTGAAAATGGCCTTCATCAAGAGTTTTGTACAAACCTGCAGCTATGGCCATCAAGGTTTTTCCTGTTCCTGCTTTTCCCACAAGAGTGGCAAACAAAATTTCATCATTCAAAAGACAATCCAAAGCAAAACTCTGTTCCACATTTCTTGGGTGAATTCCCCAAATACTATCAACGGGAGAAATCAAAGGAACAATTCGCTCCTCTTTTCCACTGTAGCGCCCAATGGCACTATGATTGGGATTAGAACTGTCTTTCATAATAATATATTGGTTGGCTAATAATTTCGTTGTCTCGGGTACTACAAAATATTTATTCCGATAAAATGAATCAATATCTTCAGGTTGAAGTTCCATTTCTTTAAAACCCGTATACATATCTTCAAACTGAGTATTTTCGGGATCATAGTCTTTGGCTTTAACGCCGAACACATCTGCTTTAATACGTAAATTTATATCCTTAGTTATCAGCTCCACACTTTGAGCTGGAAATGTTTTTTGCAAAGCCAAGGCTGTCGCAAGAATTCTGTTGTCCGCCTTAATCAAATCCATTTCTATGGGCAGGCCTTCAAATCGCACATCAGGGATCACGTAAACATAGGAAGCTGTTTTCTCCAAAGGAACCCCTTGTCCTAAGGCCCCTTTACTTCGAAGCACATCTATAAAACGACTGAATTGCCGTGCATTCCTACCATTTTCCCCAAGATCTCTTTTAAATCGATCCACTTCTTCAATCACCGAAAAAGGAATATATATATCTGCACTCCTAAACTTATTTATTGCAATCGCATCAAATAAAATCACATTGGTATCCATAATAATTTTACGGGAACAATGATTGGGAAAGGTCAGTTTATTTGTGGTCATAAATAGTGAATTCCTTTTGGAAAAGGGTTAAAGCCACATCAGCAGAGAATCCACTCAAACCTTCTGGATCACAAAAACTCTCGAGCGAAGGCTCAAGTGTCAAAGTGACCGGAAAGGATCAGTAGCCTCCACCAACTATTCGACCTTATTACTCGACCATTGTATAGAAAATAATCACGTTTTAATACGCGAACGATTCATTTGTTGAATTTATGAACGAAGTTTTACCACAAAGCTCTTTGGTAAAATAAAGCATTACACAAAAACTTCGATAAATAGTCTTTAACGGTATCCGATCAACTTGGTCACAACAATATCACCATTGTCTTTTTGCAATCCTGTACTAACGGATTCTAGAAATCGGATAAAATATTGAAAGGCATCAATATTTGCAGAACCTTTAACAAAATGCGCTCCATGCCTCTGCACAGTTTCATCAGATTTGTATCTGACATTATCTACTTGAACAAAAAAGGGAAAATAAGTGTCATGATTGAGATAAATCCTCATGGCCAGTTCTTCGCCCACACGAAACTGCCCCGCCTTAGCAGCAATATCAAAAGAAAGTCCATCACTAGAAACATCATGAAGAGTGATCGGCATTAATCCATGGTTGGGCACGACAGCATGAACACCAATAAATTCATTTAGAATGGTTCGTCTGACCTTACGTCTTTCTTGATTGATCGTTTCAGCACGCAAATTTGATATATCTATTATAGGTGCCGGAGTTTCGGTATGAGATGTCTGTTTTTTTGCCGAACCCACCCCTTTTTGATGTGAAGATCGGGCACCAAAAGGTATGACATTTTCCTTTTCTTTTAAACTCATGTTTCCCCCTAACCCTCTATCGGAGGAAATTGTCTCAACTTTAAGCGTTAGAAGTGTTAAAAAAGCGAATTGGAGTCCAAAGTATTGCAAGGATAAATTGGAGTTGTGTTTGGAAGATTATTCATTTCATACCCTTGTGATGAGTTTGGTGGCCCATCTTTTTTTAGCTTGGGTCCTGGGTCACTGGGCATCTCATAATGAAACACTTCTCAAAGAAAAACCCATAGAAGTCACTATTAATGAGCCCCTCACATCAAAGAAACAAAAGTCCTTTGCTAAGGAAATAGATCCACTCAAAGAGTCTCTTAAAGAAGTGAATGATAAGGCCGACTTTTTTTCCAAAACCACAAAAAGATTTAAAGAACAAACTCGGGCCCGTGTTTCTGGACAAACACAAAATAGAACTGGCGATCTCCCTCTCGACAGCGATGAAAAAAGGTCCCATGGAAATGTAGGTTCAGGTGTGGACAAAAAAATGACTCAATATCTTCAATTACCTTTAGGTGAAGGTCCAAAGGTTGAAGAAAAAAATGGATCCGGCCGTTTTGGACAACAAGTTGTGGTGGGGAGTTCCACCGTGGGTGAACACATTCCAGGAATTAAAGAAGGAGCTTTTACGGCTCTCAATACCGATCAGTATACTTACTATACCTTCTTCGCCCGAATTAACGAACAGACTCGGGCTCGTTGGGTCAATAACCTACGCCAACTTTCTAATATGTTGCCCCAATCCACTTTGGTTGAACTTTCAAAACAAGAGCGCACCACTCAAGTCGATATTCAAATCAATGGCAAAGGGGATTTTGTTCGAGCCGTGGTTCTCCATTCCTCAGGATTCAAAGAATTGGATCAAGCAGCTATCAATGCTTTCAAGGAAGCTGCTCCCTTCCAAAACCCTCCCCAAGAGATGCTGGAAAGGGACAATCTCATCCACCTGCAATATGGTTTTTATATTATCTGGCAACCCCTTCGAGGGGATTTTTAAAAATTTGAAGCTCCCTCAACCTCGGAACTCTCGCTAAAAAGATCCCATGGTATTTCGTGACAGCCCTTATAGAAGCTGATACAAGGCTCGTCATACATCCAAATAAAATGTAGGCCCGGGTGGTGGAATTGGCAGACACGCTAGACTTAGGATCTAGTGCCGTGAGGTGTGCAGGTTCAAGTCCTGTCCCGGGTACCATATGGTTTTTTACACGAACCGGCACTCCTCAAGCCGGTGAATCCCGAAAAATCAGAAATTGAAGCAGGAGCTTCCGCCACCGCGGCGCGGAGGGCATAGACTGGCTCTACGCCAAAGACAGGGGCAGTCGAACCTTTGTTTAGCCGCAGAACGCTTTCACTCTGATCCTAAAATTTCCAAAATTTCTCATTCCGTAAGCCCTGATCAAGAAGGGTTTATGAAGCTAAGAAATCGGATTGTGTAGTGGACTCTTGAAATGAAAATCAATTTTTGAGTATCTACCACATGACCCATTCTGAATTCGTCGTTCCGCTCCAGCCGCCAGAATCAATGCAAAGATCTGCGGTGCCGCCGACGGCATCAAAGTTCTGAACGAACACCGACCAAGCGCCCCACGCATGGCCAATTCCGGAGGGGTAAAAGACGGTTCCCACGCATCCTGTATTGGCGGGATCGGAAGATGGCGACAAGACCATCGTCGAGAATTCAATAAATTTTTTGAAATAATAAATTTATATATTTTCTCATTTTTCTTTTCCCAGGTAGGCTCATAGAAAGTCCTCAATATACAGAACGTTCTGTGAAACAGAAGCTAAGACGAATTTATCTGACAAGCTCATAAAAGCCGTTACCATTGGAGACAAAAATGTTGTTCGACAAAGATAGCCTATATAACACTGACCCAATCGAAGAAATTCGAGAAATCCATTGGGATTATATTGTCGTAGGTACTGGTATCGGAGGTTCCTGCAGTGGTTATTTAGCCGCCAAAACGGGGGCCAAAGTTCTATTTCTAGAAAAAGGCTACCCGCCCCAAGAAGAATACAAAGGTCTTTACCCAGAAGAAAAACAAAAAAAAATTACACAGAATTTTGTTTCCACGCTTGATCCCATAGAAGCACTTAAATCCAATAGATCACATGAAGTTTTTTTTAAGAAAAATAACTTCCAGCGCTATAAGCCATTCACCCCTTTTCTTGGGTCAGGACCTGGAGGATCGTCAGCTCTGTACGGTATGGTTATGGAAAGATTTTTAGAAGAGAATATTGCTCCAATTTCCATGGAGGAATTTCAATTGTACTATGAAAAAGCAGAACAGTTATTTTCTGTTAAAAAAGGGGAAGAGTTGCCCCCCTTAAATTCACATTTAGAAAAAATCTCAGCTCAGTTCGCTGCGATTGATATCCCCCTTTACCGACTTCCTCTAGCTTACCGCGCTGATAAAGACTGCGAATACTGCCAATCTTATTTATGCAACAAAAACTGTAAAGTGGACGCTTCAATAGCAGCTCTTCAACCAGCGTTGGAGTTTAAAAATTGCAAGATCCTTTACGGTGTTCTGGTTAAAAAAATATTCACGGACTCCTCACAAGTAAAAAATATTCAAATCAGCCTTAATGGGATTGAAGAAACTCTCAATTGCAAATACCTTTTATTGGCCGCAGGGGGGTTACAAAGCCCCATTATCCTTTTAAATTCCAAAAACACTTTTTGGCCTCAGGGAGTGGGAAATCAAAACAATAATGTAGGAAAGTATCTTACCCGACATCTGATCGATCTTTATGTGTTTAACAATTTCGAAAATTTGACCCAAGGTTATTTTGAAAAAAGTTTCGGAAGCTCAATTTTTTATCAAAAAAATAAGGAAAAATATGGAACATTTCAATCTTTCGGAAAACTTCCTCCAGGAGAAATGTTATGGAATCAAACCCTTTTGGATATAAATGAGTTTTATTTTTACCTCACGAAACCTTTGCTAAGTCTTGTTAAAAATACAGTGGTGAATTATTTAAACAATCTAAGACTTAGACTCTGCATGAGTTCTATTATGGAAGACACTCCATCAAGAGATAACTCCCTATTTCTTATTGAAAAAAAGCCGGTGATCCAATATAAAATAACTCCAGAAGATTTGCAGCGGCTTAAAAAATTTAGAAAATTATTGGCCGCAAAACTCAAACCATTACAATATCGTCGCCTGGACCAGGCTCATAATATAACAAGACTTGCCCACGCCAGCGGAACCTGTCGAATGTCCGACCATGAAAGCACCGGCGTTGTTGGGTCAGATTATAAAGTTTTTGGTATAAATAATTTATTTATATTGGACAGTTCGATTTTACCGAAAAGTGGGGGCACCAATCCAAGTCTTACCATCGCGGCCCATTCGATAAGGTGGGCCACCCAACATTTTAAGAGATTTGCCTTGTAACCTTCTAGCCCCTGATATATTACAGACAACTTTTTTACGTCGACTAGATGTGTTGGATATAGATGTGTTAGATACCCAAATTATTGTAGGAGTCATTTTATGAAGCATTCAATTGAATTAAAGGAAC
>JAIBAM010000019.1 GCA_019695175.1 Bdellovibrionales bacterium | reverse complement strand
GGATTTAGGAATTTTAATAATTATAGATTAAGAGTGCTTGCTCTATGTGGATGGAATGGAATAATAAATAGAAAGAGAAAACTTCACTAACTTGAAATCTCGATTCCCCCTCTGATTGAGTAGAACCGATGTTGTTTTGATTCAAAGACGAGAAAACGACGAAGCTTAAGCTAGTTCCAAGGCTTGCGAAGAAATCAAAAAATTCTTTCTTTGATGTGCGGTCAACTCTTCTGACTGCAATGCTTCATTCAAAGCGATTTTGATTTGTTTCATCAAACGCGAAAACTCAATTTCACTCGCCAGATTCAATTTCATTTCTTCGGAGAGATCCACAACATCATGGCAACTCACGAGAAGAGACGTGCCTTGAATCACTAAGCGATCCATCAGCATTTCTGGCTCAGAATTCATTTTATTAATAATTGTGGGCAAAAACGAAAGTTGTGACGGAGTAAGTTTGATTTCAATTTTGAGGTCGTTTGATTTCATTTTTGCGACCTCCGTACATTTGAACATTTGGACGGGAATTTTTCAGAACCCCAAAATTAAAACATCCGAGAAATCAGCTATTTAGCTATCGCTCGGATGTTCAAAAATGGTTGCGGGGGCCGGATTTGAACCGACGACCTTCGGGTTATGAGCCCGACGAGCTACCAGGCTGCTCCACCCCGCGGCAAGTATTATCTTTAAAGGTTCTGCAGATTATAGATTCAATTTATAACGGTCAAGCCTAAAGATTGTCTTTCTTTCTTTTGTAACTGTAAGAAAGCAAGCTTTTAAGAATCATTGATTTCCTTGCTCAATTTTTTTTCGAGCTAAATTGAGGCCTGGGACTTGCTTCTCCGGCTGTCGCAGCTTTCTGAAGGCTTCTTATTTTTCCGTTTCCTTTTCCTTCAAATGATACAGATAGTTTTATTTCCTCTTCCATTGTTTCACTAGTCTTTCACTTAAGACAAATCATCTCTGGATAATAGGCTCTTTACAGGATTGTAGTGCTTTGACTTGAGTGTTGTGACGATGTTTGTGATTTTTTTCAGTTAAAGGGGCTTTTTTCCATGGTCTTAATTTGTAATGGTGAGCGCAATTTTTAGAGCATGTTTTCGAAAACACAGGTAGACCATGACAATTGTGACAAATTCTCATGGGGGTTTCACAACGTTCACAGGATATCAGCGTTTCTGCTGGGTCTCCGCAGTGGGGACAAAATCCAAATCTTGAACTGGGAGTTAAGTCTTGTTTTAGGGAAACACGTTCATCAAATACAAAACATTCGCCTTCAAATTGATCGTTGGGATATTGTTCCAAATACTTAAGAATTCCCCCATGTAACTGATAAACTTCTCTGTAACCACGACGGCGCAATTCCAGAGTGGCTTTTTCGCAGCGAATCCCTCCGGTGCAATAAATCAGTAAAGGAGTTTCTTTTTCGATTTGAAGTTTTTCCTCCACGGCTTCAGGAAATTCCGTAAAATGGCGAGTTCCGCAGTCCTGTGCACCTTTAAAAGCACCAATTTTATATTCATAACTATTACGGGCATCAACTAAATTAAATTTATTTTCACCTTCAATCCATGCTTTCCATTGTTCCGGAGTGAGATAGGAGGGGTCTTGAGGAGCTGGGATTAATTCTGGAGTATTGAGTGTCACGATCTCTTTACGAATTTTAACTTTGTAATTGGGGAACAGAGCTTTTTTGCTTTCAGAGTATTTAAAGGAACTCTCAGGAATTTGTAGATTTTTTTTAAGCCAATTTTCTACGGCATTTCGTGAATCAAAGGTGAAAGCTGCGATAGTCCCGTTGATGCCCTCCTCAGCCAGTATGATTAATCCGGTGAGGTGATTTTCTAGGCCGACACTTTGTAGTTCACTGTGCAAATGTCTTGTGTTTGCAATGGGGGTAAAGTGGTAAAAGTTAAGTACAAAATAAGTTAGATCGGAGGTTGATGCTAACTCAGAATTGAATTTTTTTTGTTGAGATTCCAGTAAAGAGTCGTCATGATTTTCGCCCTGTAAATATTGATTTTTCACTAAGACCTCGTTTGCAATTTTAGTGTCCTTGTTTTTTGCTTTCTTGGTACGGCAGGTTAAAGTCAAGGTCAAGGTCAAGAACTTAAGAAAAGAAGTTCCCAATTGCAGTTTTAAATTGCGTCACAGGCTGCACTAAGAATACAAAAGCGCTAAGAATAAAGAATAAAGAATAGGAACAGCTGACCTCGCATCTTCAAACAATCACTAAAACAACATGGGATCGGATTTTACATGCAGAGTGCTTTTCAACCAGTTGCTGCCCTCAGAGTGAACGATTTGAAAAAGGATTATGGTAAAAATCAGGCCGTTAAGGGTGTGACCTTTTCTGTGAAACCGGGGGAGGTCTTTGGCCTATTGGGACCCAATGGAGCGGGTAAAACATCAATAATATCAATTATTGTCACTTTGGAACCAGCGACCTCTGGTTGTGTGGAAATTTTTGGTGTGGATGTGGCCCAGCAGTCTCGCCTGGCTAAAACGAAAGTGGGATGGGTTCCCCAAGAGATTATCAATCACGGCTATTTCACAGTTGAGGAGATTTTAAAATTTATTTCTGGATTTCATGGCCGCAGAAAAAACAAGGATCGTATCGACTATTTATTACATCGACTTTCTTTGTGGAATCATCGAAATAAAAAGGTCAAAGAACTTAGCGGGGGAATGAAGCGAAGGCTTATGATTGGAAAAGCTCTGGTTCATGAGCCTAAACTTCTTTTGTTAGATGAGCCAACGGCAGGTGTGGATTTGGAGCTCCGCTTGAGTTTATGGAAATTTGTCGAAGATTTAAAAAAAGAGGGGGTTTCTATTTTGCTGACCACCCACTACTTGGAAGAAGCTGAAAATATTTGTGATCGTGTGGCGGTTTTGCACCATGGAGAATTAAAAAAAATTGGACCTACTCAAGAATTGGTTCAATCATTAACCTCAAGAATGATTCGACTGCATTTTAAGAGAGAAATTCGACCCCTAAAGCACCCCTATCTGACTTTACAAAACCAAATGATGGCAGAATTTTCTCTACCTAGTGCCACAGGAATTGGAGAGTTATTGAATGATCTCCAGTTGGATTTAAGGATGTTGAATGACATCCAGATTATTGAAGGTAATTTGGAAGATGCCTTTCGCTTTATTTTGGAGCAGCAAAAATGAAAAATTCCTTAAGGTGGGGCCCTTTTTTAACCGTTTTGGATCGAGAGATCAGTCGATTTATTAAAGTGATAGTTCAAACGGTCATTACACCGTTGGTGAATTCAGTTTTATATTTATTAATTTTTGGGGTGAGCTTAGGATCCCACATAAAAATACATGATGGAATTTCGTATTTATCTTTTCTCATTCCAGGATTGATTATGATGGGCTGCCTGAATAATGCTTTTCAAAATGCCTCAAGCTCTATTATCACGGCTAAGTTTGGCGGTGACTTGGAAGATTTTAGAGTGGCACCACTCACACGGTCCCAAATAGTGTGGGCTATGAGTCTGGGGGGACTTATTCGTGGTCTTACTGTGGGGGTCATGACTTACTTGGCCGGCTTGCTCTTTGTTTTTATTGCTGAGGGACAAATTTTGGGTATTGCCCATCCCTTCATACTCATTTTGTTTTTGAGTATCGGAGGACTTACTTTTGCCAAACTGGGAATTTCCGTCGCCTTTTGGTCGAAAAGTTTTGATCAGCTAAGCGCCGTGACAGGGTTTATACTGACTCCATTGATTTATTTGGGAGGAGTTTTTTTCACTCTTGAATCTCTCCATCCCTGGTGGCAACAATTGGCAAAACTCAATCCTCTGCTCTATTTCATAAATGGAGTCAGGTACGGACTTATAGGTGTGAGCGATGTTTCTTGGCCAATGGCTTGTGGCATAAGTTTATTTACTTTAGTTGTTTTTCATTTGCTCGCATTAAGATCTTTGCGAACGGGATCTTTTTTACGTTGGTAAAATTTTAATTGAAGAATTAATAAGAGCCTTTCTAGGAATTTTTCAACTTTATAAAAAGGGAGCTCTATGTTTGAAACACTTTCGGATCGACTTCTCTCCACTTTAAAAAAAGTCCGCGGTCAATCTCGCATTACTGAAAGCAATGTGGAGCTGACATTAAAAGAGATTCGCCTCAGCTTGTTGGAGGCTGATGTTAATTTTAAAGTGGTTAAAAATTTCCTGGACCGAGTAAAACAAAAGGCTTTAGGCCAGGAAGTTTTAAATTCAGTGAGTGCTGGACAACAGTTGGTCAAAATTGTTCACGATGAATTGGTCACAACCCTTGGGGGGCAAACTGTAGAGGTTCAGCTCAAAGGTCAACCGGCAGTCTTTTTTTTGGTGGGTTTGCAAGGAACTGGAAAAACCACAACGGCGGCTAAACTCGCCCTTCATATTCGTAAGCATTTTCATAAAAAACCTGGCCTTGTTCCTGCAGATATCTATCGACCTGCTGCGATTGATCAATTGCAAAAATTGGCTAAAACAAATGATCTTCCTGTTTTTAATTCGCAATTAGGACAATCAGCAGAACAAATATTATCCCAAGCTATGGTTTGGGCCAAAGAACAAATGGTTGAGGTTCTGATCGTTGATACAGCGGGAAGACTACAAATAGATTCTGTTTTAATGGAGGAATTGAGCCGACTAAAACATTTAGCTCAACCTAATGAAATATTATTGGTGGCAGACGCCATGCTTGGACAACAGTCTGTCAATGTGGCCGAGGGTTTTCACCGTCAATTGGGTCTTACCGGTTTGGTTTTAACTAAAATTGATGGAGATGCTCGAGGAGGTGCAGCCCTCAGTATTCGTGAAACCATCGGTGTGCCGATAAAATTTTTGGGCACAGGGGAAAAGGTGGGTGCACTCGAGGTTTTCCACCCAGATCGGTTGGCCGGTCGCATTTTGGATATGGGGGATATTGTTTCCTTGGTCGAAAAAGCCCAGGAAGTCATTGATGAAAAATCAGCTCGAGAGTCCGCCAGAAAGTTGGCAAGAAACGAGCTCACCATGGAGGACTTTCTTTCCCAAATGCAGATGTTAAAAAAAATGGGGGGAATTGATTCTTTATTGAAATTAATCCCTGGAATGGGTCAAATTTCCAAACAGCTCAGTGGCATGGCTCCTCCAGAGGATCAAATGCGTAAAATTGAAGCTATTATTCGTTCCATGACGGCGCAGGAAAGACGTAATCACAAAATTTTAGATGGATCTCGTCGATTGAGAATTGCCAAAGGAAGTGGTACAGAAGTGAAAGATGTGAATAAACTGGTGCAACAGTTTGAGCAAAGTCAAAAAATGATGTCTCAAATGATGAAAATGGGTCGTCCCGGAAAAATGCCTCGCAACGGAGGATTTTTTTAAATTTAAAAAAACGAGGCGAAACTGAGCGAGTTGGGTTTGTTACAGGAGTTCGATTCCTGACTGCAAATCGCCCCTGTTGTCATTGTCAGTTGGTACTGCTATTGCTGGCTGAAGCCGCTCTTTCTACTTTAACTAATACTTTGACTAATAAGAGTTTTGCCCAGTCCTGTTTGGACATAACTTCCTGGTCTAGGCCCTAAGTCCCGTATTTTGATCGATGAATTGTACTTGATCAAACAACTTAAACCATGTAGATGTACCCTCTAATTTAAATTCGTCGTTGTTTAATTTATAAGTTAAATTTAAGTTGAACTTACGATTCATAAAGTACTTATAAAGTTTTAAGTACAAGATTTCACTAACTAGTTGATTTAAGGAGTTAAAGGTCTATGGTAGTCATTCGATTAGCTCGATTTGGTGCGAAACACTCTCCACGCTATCGCATCACGGTGGCCGATCATAGAAGATGGGTCAAAGGAAAATGTTTAGAGGTTATTGGGCACTTTAATCCATCTCCTAGTGGTAAAGAGGTGGGTTTGCATATAGACATGGAAAAAGCCAATGATTGGATCAAAAAAGGTGCACAGCCCTCGGACACAGTAAGGTCTTTGTTAAAACGTGTTCAGTTGGCGAAAGCCTAGTCTTTATTCAAGCCCTTGTCGCGATTATAAAATCAGATAAAATAATTAGAAGGCCATAAAAGGTGTTTTTTAGAGGCCCGACTTGCGAGTTTGTAGCAACTCGCAAAATTGTAGACCAACACAAGTGGACACCGAAGTGAGGTATAGACGAATGGAATACTCTAATCTTAAGGATCTTGTTGAGTTCATGGCAAAATCTTTGGTTGATCAACCGGACCAAGTTGAAGTGAACGAGGTTGCTGGGGAGCAAACAACTGTTGTTGAGCTTAAAGTGGCCAAGGAGGACTTGGGCAAAGTGATTGGCAAACAGGGGCGTACAGCTCGATCCATGCGAACCATATTGAATGCTGCCAGTACAAAGTTACGAAAGCGCAGTGTTTTAGAAATCGTTGAGTAATCACTCGTTTTGGAATGGGTTCGGGTAGGTCATGTTAAAGGAGCTCATGGATTAAAAGGTGAGCTCTTTTTGTCTCTCAAAGCCAAGTCTGCAGATTGGCAGGATCAATTGGAAGAAGTTGTTTTTGTTAAACCTAAAGAAGATTTCCCTAAAAATCTAAAAAATCATCGATATTTGGTCACCAAACACCGTCCCCATAAAGAGGGCCTTTTGGTGTTTATTGCAGGTGTTTCTGACCGAAATCAATCTGAAGCTTTTCGTGGCTATGAAGTTTGGATACCCTCCCAATATGTGGTTGCGAAACCAGGCGAAACGCTATTTCTCGGTCAACTTCTAGGATTTACAGTGAAAGATAAAACCTTGGGTGAAGTGGGAAAAATAATTGATTTTGCGAGTAATGGGGCACAGGATCTCTTAGTTATACAAGGTTCAAAAGAAAACTTTGAAGTACCTCTGGTGGATGATTTTCTCCAGGAAATTTCTTGGTCTGAAAAAACACTCCATATGGATTTGCCTCCGGGACTTGTACCTTAAAAACAAATAACACAAGAAAAACAAACACAAATTATTTATGAATATTAATGTATTAACTCTTTTTCCCAAGATGTTGAACTCTTCCTTTCAAGAAGGTGTCGTAGGTCAAGCATTTCTGCGCGGTCTTTTAAATATTCAGGCACTCAACCCCAGAGATTTTGCAGAGGATAAACACAAAAGTGTGGATGATAAGCCCTTTGGAGGTGGAGATGGTATGGTGATGAGTTTAGACCCTTTAACCAAGGCCTTTTCATCCATTCCTGAAGGACAAAGGGGACCGGTTATTTATTTAACGCCTCAAGGTCAACTTTGGACAGATGCCAAAGCTAAATCTTATGCTAAAAATTCAGATTCAATAACTCTTGTTTGTGGACGATATGGGGGAATTGATCAAAGATTTATCAATCATTTTGTCACAGAAGAGATCTCCATTGGAAATTATGTTCTCAGTGGAGGTGAACTTGCTGCCATGGTACTGATTGATTCTCTGGCTAGGTATATTCCGGGGGTCTTAGGTAATTTAAATTCTGTCGAACAGGAAAGTTTTTCCCAAGGCTATCTGGAAGCACCACTGTTTACTAGACCCAATGGACATACCTTGGGCACTGTTCCGGAGTTTTTAACGAGCGGGCATCATCTGCGCATCGAACAAATGCGAAAAGCTGTGGGAGTCATTCGGACTCTTTGTCTGCGCCCAGATCTTCTTCGACTGAGATTCGACGAATTGGAAAATTATAGAGCGTTGGTGTTGAGGCTTTCCAATCAAGATTTGGAAGTTCTGGGGTTGCAAAGGGAACAGATTTTGAAGTTAAAATCTTTCTTGCCATAAAAGCCTAAAAAGTCCTATATGGCACAGAATGCAACAACCTATAAATTTTAATGTGGAATCTAACCGAGCTCCTATCCATGTGGCACTCTTGCATTGGCCGGTTCTGGATCGAGCCAAAAATACAGTTTGCACCAATGTTACCAACTTTGACATACATGATATCGCCAGAGCCTCTCGTGTTTATGGAGTGGAAAGGTACTTTATTGTAAACAAAATGAAAGAGCAGCTTATGTTCGTGGGCCGAGTACTGGATCACTGGAGAGTGGGTTCTGGCTCCAAGTACAATCCCAAACGTCAAACCGCTCTGAGCATGGTTCATTTGGCAGAAACTCTTGAAGATGTCGTTTTAAAAACAAAATGGTCTGCACCTCCCTTTGTTGTAGCTACGTCGGCTCGTCCAAGAACTGATTTGGAAAACATTTCGTTTCCAAAACTTAGGGAAAAAATTCACCTTCACCATGAACAACCAATTCTGTTAGTTTTCGGTACGGGTTTCGGTTTGGGAGAGGAGGTTTTTCCTTTGTGTCACGCTATTTTAGACCCGATCAAAGGAGCCTCCAAGGATGATTATCGACATTTGTCAGTGCGATCTGCTGTAAGTATCTGTCTTGACCGACTGCTAGGGTCGTGGTAACCCTCTACGTCTTATTTTTTTTAACCTGATTTCCCTGGAAATGGAGCAGTTATGGATCTCGTACGTCGCATCACTATGGCTAGACAAACTAAAAAAAATCTCCCAGAATTTCGTACGGGTGACACTGTCGGCGTTTACGTAAAAGTTAAAGAGGGTGAAAAAGAACGGATTCAGCTTTTTTCTGGCGTCGTTATTAAAACCCAAGGGCAAGGTACAGGAAGAACATTTACTGTAAGAAAAATTGCCAGTGGGGTGGGTGTGGAAAGAACTTTCCCTTTTTATTCTCCTGCGGTGGATCGGGTGGAGTTGATCTCCAGTGGAAAAGTACGAAGATCTCGCCTTTACTATCTTCGTGGCCTCAAAGGTCGTGCTGCTCGTCTTGATGCAAGATTGTCGGCTGCAGTGGTTGCAGCTCCAGACAGCGTAGGTGCTGCGGATGAGTTGGCTGTAACTGAAACGGCTCCAACTAGTGAACCTGCCGAAAAAGCTTAGTTTTAATTCTTTGCAAAAAAAATTTAATTGGAAGGAATTAGTCCCCCAGCCTGTTATTGGAGTTGATGAGGTTGGGAGGGGCTGCTTGGCCGGTCCCGTTTATGCGGCCGCAGTGATTTTGAATGAAAGCGTTGCGAGATCTCACTATACTGATTCCAAACTTTTATCCGCTTCTCGGAGGTTGGAATTATCCGAGGAAATTAAAGCCCTGCACAGGGTTGGTATTGGGTTTGCTTCAGTTGAAGAAATTGAACAAATAAATATTTTACAAGCAGCCTTGTTGGCGATGAAAAGGGCCGTTCTCAATTTGTCATTAAATTTTGGTCATCTTGTTGTCGATGGGAATCAAAAAATTCCTGGATTAGGGCAGTTTTCACAAACCACCCTTATTAAGGGGGACTTGCGGGCAGAGCCGGTGGCTGCAGCCTCTATTGTTGCCAAAGTGGCTCGAGATCAGCTTCTCACAGAATTGGAGTTGGAGTTTCCACAATATGGTTTTTCCCGACATAAAGGGTACTCCACAGCAGCTCATAAGGCGGCTATTGCCCAGTTTGGACCCTGTCCAATCCATCGTCGAACCTTTGCCGGAGTCCGAGAGTTTTGTGAGGCAGAAAAATAAGATCCTCCAATCAAAAGACAAAGCAAACTTAAAAATTTCGAGCGAAAAAGATTGGGGGATGCAATGCGAAGTGCTGGTGGCTGAATACTTGGAAAAGCAGGGTTGGAGTTTGATCAAACACCGTCATCGCGTGGGAGGTGTTGAACTGGATTTGATTTTAAGAAAAAAAACCACAATTATTGAACGATTTAAAAAAAAATCCAGTTTACTGGTTGTGGAAGTTAAATCCTATTCTAACCCTGTATGGCTTGAATATCGTGTTTCACCTGCGCAATTAAATCGATTGCGATTTGCTCTTCACTTACTGATAGAAGGGGATTTTCCCAATTTAAAGGCTCATGATATTGAGCTTTGGTTTGCATTCGTGCCGAGGCAGGGGGGTAAAATTTTATTTATACCAGACCAGGTTGTTTGAGTGCTTGTTCAAAAATGCTGTGTTTCAGAGAATGCTGTGTTTCAGAGAAACTGACGCAGGACTTCCCAAAAGTCCCTTACCACATTGATCTTGGTTAAGAAGCCAGAATATAATTTATCTGGGGTCAATAAATAAACATGATGAAATACATTTTCAAATCCACATTAATGGGTTCACTTTTATTTTCCAACTTAAGTCTAGCAGCACCTTCCGCAGTCAACACCACGGATACCAGCTCAAGGGAATTTATTATGAGTTGTACTTACGGAGTGCTTGCAGGCACTCTAGTGGGAGTTGCCTTATTAGCTTTTACAGATCAACCGGGTGAAAATCTTGGCAAGGTGGCCCGTGGTGCATCTTTAGGATTGTATACAGGAATTCTTTTAGGTTTGTATGTTGTTTACGGTGTTCCCAATGAGGACCTTAAAGAGCCTGAGCTTTACAATAGTCCTAGAGAAACCTGGAAAATGAAACCTCAGCCTATGAGGTGGGCCTTAGCTCCATATATGGAAAAGGGAAGTCTTGTGGGAGCTGGGATTCAAGCCCAGCTTTTTACCTTTTAGATTTGAGTTCATTACGGGAATTTTTATCTTATTTAGTACCTATAGCTGTTATTTTATTTAGTACCTATAGAGAAGAGCGAAGTGTTTGTCGTAACAGGAATTTTTGGAGTTTGATTGAAGGTCAAAACCTTCGATGGTTGTCGACACTTAAAATTTTAACCACGAACAAAATGTTCCTATAGAATTTATGGGTCTGGGATGACACCATTCTTAAATTATCTTGATCAATTAGATGTAAAAAAATCAAATTATGTATTTTTAGTTTTAAAAAAATTATTTTTTTATTTACAAAAAGAAACCGCACTTTGAGAGTATTTGGTCGCCAATGTATTTTCACTTTTTAAACGTAAACGTGCAGCGGCGGCCAAGAATTCAGATTGATTTTGTGGATTGGATTGACAGGCTTTAGAGTAATGGTCCATGGCCTCTGTGTAAGAGCCAGTCTCAAAAAGAGTTTTGGCAAAAATTAATTGGGAACGACCTGATTCGGGTTCCACAGCAACGGCTTGTTTTAAATACTTAAGTGCCACAGGAAAATTATTTTTGACATAAAAAAACTGACCTGCACTAAATTGAGCGATTTCTGATTTGGGAAAGTTTTTAGCTGTTTGTACAAGTATCCTTTCGCTTTTTTGAACTTCTTTGGTGTAAAAATAGGATTGAGCTAAATAAATATAATTTTCTGCATTTTTCTTATTGTAGTGAATCGCCGTGGGGCATTGAATTAAGGCCTGATCTAAAAATCCAGTAATCGTTAATAAACGACAGAGATCACTTTGCAAATCAGCTTTTTTTCCGAAAATCTTTTGCATTTCATGTATTTGCTCTATGGCTTCCGAATTCATTTTGGTTCGTAGTAAAAAATAAAATAAAGCTCGATGTGCTAGTGGAAACTTTTTGTTTATGCGAATTGAATTACGAAATTTATCTAAAGCATCATTTTCCAGTTCTCTTTTTTGTTTTAAATCTTTAGTTTGCAAAGAGAGTTTTAGTTTTGCGTCCCCTAACATATAAAGCACCATGGGGTCATTAGGGTTTTTCTCACTCAGCAAATTTAAAATTCTAATCACATTTACAAAATCTTTTTTTTCCATATAGCACATGGTAAGATTTAGGAGCCCAGAGGATGAAATTTCATCAGTCCTTGGGTTTAAGGTGCTTATAATAAGATCCCATTTTTTTTCACTTTTCCAATTTTGAATATTTTTTTCATAAACAGATTTTTCTTGTCGATTTTTATGAGATGGTTCTTGATTTTTTTCATTCCAATTCTGGTTTTCTGTGGAAAAATCATCAGTGACATCTTCAGCTTGAGTGAGCGGGTTGATAAGGTGAAATAGGAAAGTTAAAAAAAATAATATACAGATTGGGGATTTTTTAAAATTTAAATTCAAGAGAACTTTTTTAATTGTACTCATTACTTAGTTTCCCTCCTCTTGATTATCAAGATTTATTTGTTGAGGGGGAGGTGATGGAATGGGAGCTGGCGGAGAGGAACCTCCTGTTGAGGTTCCTGGATGAGTCATGGTAGGTGCAAGATTCTGGCTGGGCTGGACTGAGGTTGGTGGCGACGCCCCAGGGGATGAAGTGGATTTTTCCCGACTTATAAAAAAAACTTCATTTCTTTCTTTATTACGTGAGGGCCAAGCATACTGGCGTAAGTATTGTACTTTAAGTTCCTCAAAACTTAACTCTGACGTCTGGTTTTTTTTATTTACTTCAACGGTTTTATTCCTTTCTAACAATGGGTTGGCAAAACAGAAGGGGAATTTTAAAAAAGTCAGTAGAAATAATACTAAGGTATAATTTCTACTAAGAAAAAAATATGATCTCATCATAAAAATATTCTGTTTTGATAAAAAGATAAACGAATCTTGCCGATACTTCATACAGCTCTTTCTTGAGATTATATTTATTTAGTTTTCTTTAAAAGAAGAAAAAGGGCAAGCCACTATCTAAGATTCTGTTTGGAGATGCTGCGTTAGCAACTGTTAGCATTTGCGAACAAACTCTAAGGGCGAAGGAATTTAGTCTCATATTGAGACATTAAATCACCATGTGGCAATTTTTGTTAATCACGTGTCAGAAGAGTTTACAGTTTAAAAAAATAGGAAGCAGAACGGTTCGGCACGATCTTGGCAAGATAATTAATTTGAAGGATTTAAAATATAAAACAACATTTAAACCACCTGGTTGACTTATTTGTAGGTTTAAGTCGGTAAATAAATCTTAGGGTATACAGAGAGGGGAAACACATGGCTGCACAAAAAAAAAATATTGAGACTGAATTGAATAATGTCATCCACTTTCCTCAAAAAATCAAAACGCCGACCCCCACTTTACATAACATAAAAAAATCTGAAGCAAACCCGGATATAACTATTACCGACGAAAGTTTGGGTTCAGTAAGTGTAAATAAAAAAAATGTTTTAATAAAGGGAAGTGTCATAGTCTCAATTCTTTTTGTAACGGGATTTGGAAACTTTTGGTTTCAAGAAAAGGTATCTCAGAAAAATCGTTTCTCTTCCATGGGATCAAAACGAGATCTCGCAAGTGTTTCTGACTCTCAGATCAACTGGCAAGAACGAAATAATCAATGGGAAAACAAAGTATCACACTCTTTGGCTTCTTGGGATAAAAATGAACTTATGAGCGCAAGCCTTCGTGTAGGACAAAAACCAAATGCCGAAGATGAATTGCGTTTTTCCCAATTGAATGGAATGTATTCTGTTATTGTTGATCAAGGTCTTCTAAAAGAAATTAATCATACAAAAGGTTCTCTTACAATGAAAAGAGGAGAAGAACTTGACCAAGAACTGGTGACATTGGGTGATGTAGATCAGTTTTTAATGAAGAATAAATCTATGTTACCTAGAGGGTTTCATCATTTAAAACTTTTGCCATCGCAAAGTACAACATTAAATCAATTGTCCTATTACACTCTTTTAGATCCTAAAGACTTAAGTCTGGGTCAGGTGGAAGTCATTAATGATGATAAAGGTCGATTGATTTCACTTAAAATTATCAAATAGTTATTGTTAGTTTTAGTTCTCAACAAGCGATTCACTCGTCTTGGGTTGAGTCTTTATTTTGCCGATAACCTTGTATGGTTATTGAAAATCCGTCCTTCTCAAGTAGGTCCTATAAAAAAACTCACTCCATGTCTTGTTTTTCAGATCAAGAACTTGGATGTCGGAGTCTTATTGAAACCCACCGAGCGTCGCCCTTGGATCGGATTGCCGCAGGCGTGACAGATTCTTTGCTGATTTTATCTCCACTTTCGTTATTGATGATAGCCCCGCTTAAGAGAAATATGACACAGGCGATTCTTTTTGAAATACCGAGCTCGTTGACTCAAGCTTTATTATTTTCATTATTAATTTTACTTTCCATTATATTCATTTATTATATTTTTTTTATTTATATTTGGGGCGCCACTCCCGGTATGAAGCTATTCAATTTACGTGTCGTCGATTTATGGACTCTTAAACCGCCAAAGTTTTTCTCCGCTTGCACACGAGCCTTTGTACAAATTTTTGAGTGTTTTTTATTTGGATTACCGTGGATAGCCTTGTTTTCAAATCCTGAAAGAAGAACGCTTCATGATCTTATTTCTGACACTTTAGTTTTGTCTCAAAGACCAAATAATATTTCTTCACCGAATCGAAATGAATCTTCTTTGGTTCGAGGGCTTTATTTGGCGATAATATCTATTACAGGAATCTTATTTTTTTCTTTAGTAGGGGATACTCTCGGATTTATGGTAATGAATGATCGTTCTTTTATTTTTTCAGATGCAAAAAAAAATACCCTTCTTTGTGAAGACATTTCGGAAATAGCAAAAGATAAAAATTTAAAAAATCAGTCCGAACGATTGCTTTTAGCTATGGAAATTTTTGCTGCCGGTCAACTGGAGCAAAAATGTTTGCTTAAGGAGGCCGAAGCTCTCTTTATTGAGGACCCAAAGATCAATTCCCAAACAGCGGCTCTAGGATATTTAGCAAAAGCCTTTGCTCTTTCTGAAGAACCTGATTCATCCAATGAATATTTGAAAAAAGTTTGTGAAACAGACGAAAACTCCGAATCCTGTCAAATGGCAGAAATTATTGAACATTGGTCCAATGAGGAGTGGACAGAAGTGGAAAAGATTTTTTCTCAAATAAAATGGCCTTTATCTCGTTACACTTTGGTTTGGAAAGTGAGACTTCATATGAAACGGGCCCAGTTTGAAGAAGCTCTAGTCGCTATGTCATCACTTAGTGGAGTCGGTGAGCTGGCTCACTTTTTGATTCCTGAAAGGGTTCGAGCTCTATGGAGATCCAGTCAAATTGAATCAGCCCAGTGGGTGGCTCAATCAGCTTATGAGATGCTCAATCAAGAAACAAAAACTCAATTGGCGGGTTGGATGTGTTACGATGAATTGACCCACACCTGTGGGCACAAAAAATTATCCCCGAGCTGCCAGCAGTTAGAGCAAATTGTTCGGAGCGAAGATAGTTCAGGTTTTGAAAATGAGCCGTATAACCTTGAAGATCCGTATGCGATCTTAGCTCTTTCAAAAATAAACGAATCTTGTGATCAAATGGCTTCTCCACAATATTACTTGGGTTTGAAAAAGAACGTTCATAGCAAAATTTACAATCATTATTATGAGGCTCTCGCAGAAGGATCACAGGGCAACCTCCAAAATGCAAAAAGAAAATTATTGAAGATATTAAAGGACGAAAATACGACTGAGATTTTTAAGGCAGATATTTTATTGCGTTTGATGCAGATGTCTTCTACCCCATTTGAAGTACAAAAATTTCTCGCAGAGTGGCGTCAACAAAAAACAATCTATCAACTTTCTACAGCACCTGCGGTCGTTCAAGTTTTGCAGAATAGGAATTTAATTGATAATTCCATAGATTTGATTCAGGAGCTCATAAAATACAATAAAAAAGATTTATTTTTGAGTCGAGATCTTGTTGTTTCTTATTATCTAAAGGGTTGGAAAAGTAAAGCCTGGGTTTACTTAATTAAAATTTCATCGCACTTGGATTATCTTCAAGCAGGGGAAGTTTACGATCGAACCCCAGCTCAAACACAAAAGACAAATCAAAAAAATAACTTTCATAAAATTGTCAAATCGCTTCAAAAAGAGTTTGGGGATCTATGATTATCCCATTAATAAATGGCTGGCTCAGTTTTACAAAAATTCCGATGACTTGGTTGTTGATTTTTATCAATTCTGGAGTTTTTATTTCGAGCTATTTTTCAGAAATAAAATTCCAAAGAAAAATGGATCAAATTTTAGAAGATGAACAATTTATATTTACTCAAGGGCAAATTTATTCCCAATACCTTTTAGATCCTAATAATAGTTATTCCAACACTCTGCAGTCACTAGCTCAAAGAGCTCAAAAAGGAGATCGAGGAAAATTCACTTTGCTGGGTAATCTTTCATTACGCGATCAAAATTTTTTGGATCGATCCCACTATCTGGAGTTTTCAGGGGATCAAGTGCAAATTAAACATTGGCGTAGCAATTTAACACAGCTTAAAAATATGCAAGACTTACATTTTAGTTACATCTTGGGGCTTACATCTAATGATCAGTCTCATTTACAGCAATGGGTTTCTTATATTTTTGTCCACTCTGGTCCCTACCATTTTTTTGGTAACATGTATTTCCTATTGGTTTTCGGATCTTTTCTAGAACCCCTGATTGGGGGACTTGCTTTACTGATTTTGTTTTTGTCCACTGGGATGATGGCAGCCGCGTGTTTTATTCTTATTTCAGGTGCAACGGCAGCTCCACTCATAGGTGCTAGTGGTGCTATTAGCGGATTGATGACTTTTTTTACTATATTCTATTGGCATCATCCTGTTCGCTTTATGTATTTTATTCTTCCTTCCACGCGCTATGTTGGTTTTATTTTCCTGCCAGCCTGGGTTCTATTTGCAATCTTCTTTATTTCAGACCTATCGGGCTATTTAAGTACAGTTACAGATCTGGGTGGGGTTGCCTATGCCGCTCATCTCGGGGGCGATTTTGCTGCTATGATCATGGGAGCTTCGGCATTTTTAATTCATGTCCTTCTTAGAAAGTTTGATGTCGCTGCATTTCATAAAGTTCGAATTGTGGAAAAGTTTCAAGCTCCTTACCCATTCCCACCCACCTCAGGAGTCACTTCGGAAATTTTGAATCCGTCTCTTGGCAAACCTTATCCTTTGTCTGCGATGATACAAGACCGCCTGACTTTGTAATTAGGGGCAGCTGACACAATATCTCCGATCAGGCTTAAGTCGATTTTTTTGCAAAAAAATACTTGATTACAAGACAAACTAATGACACTTATCTGTGTCCGTAAGTATTGGAAATAGTATCCTTTTGAGGATTATATCTTGTGAAGATAGGAATAGTCTCCAAGTAAAAGGAACCTTCCAAAAATCAGCTTTTTTAAATAGGGAATTAGCTCAGTTGGTAGAGCGCCACCCTTACAAGGTGGTGAGAATTTGTTCTTTGAAAATTGAATAGTGATAAGTTGTTGAGATGATTTTGAAATCAAAAACAACGATCAAGTAAATGGTAAAAGAGTTTGTGAAATTGGTAAAAAGGTAGAAATACATTTTATCAGCTATGAATTGAAAATTAAATCATAGGGAGTTAGCTCAGTTGGTAGAGCGCCACCCTTACAAGGTGGATGTCGCAGGTTCGAATCCTGTACTCCCTACCAAGTACTTGAAATCACTATCAAATTTAAATCTTAAAAAATCAAAAATGGTAAAAACGGTTGGTAAATGGGTAAAGTCTTAGGATTGACCAAAAACAATGATCAGTACGAAGACGTGCCTGATGAGTTGAAGTGGGCGATTCCACTTCATGAACATCTGACTAGCCCTAAAATGCAAAAATGGTTTGATGAACGCAAAGCTCAATCTGAGCAGCGTGTGGAAAAAGAACTCTCTAATCTTCAGAGAGAAGCATCGAAAAAGCGTCTAAAAATTCTGACGCTTGAATCCTGATCGTCGAAACTAAAAATCTGACGAGTAATCTGTCTGCTATCAATGTGCTAATGCACTCTCAAATGTCTTAGAAGCCCAGTCATCAGAACTTTGGTTCCACTTTCGAGGTACCCAGAAGTCAACTTTTTGTGGCTTCCCTGAAAGGATATTGCCGTCTTTATCCGTTGATCGTGTGACCGATACGACCTGACGAACCCAATCCTCTGGCTGATCTGGAGATCTGGCCTTTTTCATAGCGGCGACTTTCGCTTCTGCTGAATTTCCTGTTGGGCTAACAAGTATAGAGAGCCTTGAGTATGCCGAGTCTCCCGAATCAGGGAAGCCAAAGAACTTTACTCGGTCTTTAAAAAGATCTTTCATATTAGATACAAAACCAACGCATGAAGAAATGCACCAGTGGTCCAATAGTATTTTCATTTCGCCTTTAAATCCGTTCTTTCGTGGTTCAAACATTCCTTCGCGGCAATCTTTCTTTGAGCTAGAACAAAACTGTGGGATGGAGGGAAGGAAGTCGCCAACTTTTATGCTGGCAAAGGTTCCATCTTTTTTAATATTCGCAAACCAAAGTTCTTTTCCTTTGTCTCCCCAAAATAGGCTTTCAAGAATATCAGATCTTTCAAATTCACTAATTTTTTTAAACTGCACATATTGCTCTTGATAAGGCTTGGAATAGAAAAGTCCATAGTAAGGCATTGGAGCCTGACCACCCCAATTATCAATCACATCAATAATCAATTTTTTTGCTAAAGATGCTTTCTTAGACCAATAGTTATTCCAGAATATCTGTACTTCTCCATCAAGCACAGCAAAAGGAGCATAGTCATAGCGAAAGCTTTTTATTCTTAAAACAACCGTACCAGAATATTTTTTTGATTCAAATGCACAAAGATTTTGACCTTCATATACGACTTTAAAAGTCCTATACCTTTCAGGCTTTACATCACAAGGAAGATTGGAGTTTTCCTCTTCCTCTTTGGATGGCTTGATTTCTGGCTTTATAGCAGCGGTTAAAATTTTATTTCCGTGCTTAACTTCAATAGTGAGCGGTTGATGTCTGTTCCAGCCAAGTAACTCATTTCTAAAATTATCAAAGAATTCGACTTCGCATTGCTCTTTTAACGGAAATTTGCAGAAAGTAAGGTTTTCAGCTGCCCATTTATCGATAGGGATCGAGTTAATGGAAATCAACTCGTCACCGTTTTTTAGATTTTCAAAGTCTTTATCCAATTTAATGCGATAACTTTTAATTGGTTTATTCGATTCAATAAATTCTGGAGCAAATTTAACAGGCAGAGTTACATTGCCAGAGTCCTTCTTTTCATCAAGGCCAGAGATAAGGTAAATTTTTGCATGGAGGTTAGGGTAAGTAGCATCTATACGTTTAAATACTCGTCCCAGATCATAAAGGTCTTTGGCATTATAGGCTTCTGTTGCCAATCGATCTAGGGTCGCATCCCAACCCTCAAGCCTGTTGAATCTTGGCGTTAAGCCTTCGCCATCTATTCGATCAATTTCTGCTTTAAGCTTTAGAACCATTTGACGACGAGCTTCTGGCTTGGGGAGTGACAATTTAGTTTTCTCATCAGCTGCATTGGCAAAAAGAAAGCTATTAATCAAAACTAAAAAAACCAGGACAAACTTGTAGTGGCGCATAGGTTACCTCGGAAATTCTATTATGTCGTTCCGTAGATAGAAATTATAGTGAACATGCGCTGCGCTTCCAATAATACTGGAGGGTTAACCCATGGATTGGGAGAAAACGTCCAAGAATTCTGGGGCGTGAGTTCTGATGTAACCTTGTGTGGTTCTGTAGTCTTCATGCAGACAGCATCGTTGTAGGAATGCTGGATTCCCTTTGTACATCTTTTCAAGGTGAATTGCACCTATGGTCGCGTAGCTGTGACGCCAATCTAAAGGTGTCAGAAATTTGAACCCACACTCTCTAGCAATTCGTTTCCATGTTTTAGAAATTTGCCCAGGTTGGTTTGGGTAAAGTAAGTCTTTTGCGTTAAGGTGTGTTTTCAAATACCGAGCGACCGCTGTTATGATTTCAATAGAGGGCTGAATCATTTGGACGGCAATAGGCTTACCGGTAGATGTTTTCGTTGCATCCTTCTGAATGATGTATCCAGGTTTTCCCCGACTGCGTCCACTGATGATATTATCTCGCACTAAGAAATAAGGAATCTTAGCGTCAGGAAAAAGATTTTCTGCTTTCATGCCTGCAAAATTTCCGCGTCTCAGTCCAGTAATAACTCCAAAATAAAGTCCATATGCCAAAAGTTTCATTTCTGGCTTCTCTTGATAGGTTCTGTCGATTTTTACTTTAATATCCTCAAGGTCCTTTAAGGAGTAAACGTCTTCCGATCTAGTATTTCCAGAATGGTCGCGTTTTTGTTGTTCAAGCGTAAGTGATACCCAAATCTTGAATGTGTCCTCCTTTCCGATATAGTCATGCTTTTCACAGAAAAAAATGAACTGATTGAGTGTTCGGCAAAGTACATTGTATGAGTTGTGAGAGTATTTTTCGCCGCTTTTCTTTTTAGCAGTCTTCACATGAAGCTCGGCTTGGTTTCTATAATGTCTGAATTGTTTCGGATGTGTGCAGCCCTTGGAAAAAAGCCAAGGAAGCCAAAAGTTTTTCATGCAATTGAAATAATCAACTGGGATGGCCGTATCATCTTTAAACGCCTTGAACTCTTCAAGAACTGGCTCGAAATCAAAGTCCTTGGATTTCAGCTCGACTTTTTCCATTGCCCTGTATGAGGAAAGTGCGTGTTCAGAGCTGAGTTCTTGTTCAAGTCGATGCTTTAATTTTTTGAAATCAGAATCCTGTTCAGCTTGCGCCTTGTGAAGACTTTTTTCTTTGAGTAAATTGTTAATAGATCTCAGTGTTGGGTGGACCTTCGCAGAGATAGGTAGAGGATTTTCTTTGTTCTTAGAGATAAAAGCGCGGAAGGCATCACAAGATTGACCTAACCTCCAAGTAAAGTATAAACCTTCAAATTTTGAACTTCCTTTTGCCATAAATTAGTTCCAAAATCTTCGTAAAAATCAGAGCCATTTCATACAGTCAACGCTTCAAAAGGTGCGACTGTTTCAAGTATTCATTTGTTATACAGGGCATTGGTACTGATTGCGTGTTTCAAATCATGCCTTACGATTACGAGACGCTTTAAGCGTCTATTTAGAGTTATACTGTTCATCATGCCGAATTGTTTTAAACGCAGACTTTATGGTAGATAGCCATTCTTGTTTGGAAAAATCAGCTTCAGGTTCAAAATACTGTTCAAAGTATTCGATGAGATCGCCCAACTCCCAGCCGTTCTTAAAACAACTGCAGGCATGCTTGAACCACGTTACATTTCTATCTGTATCAATTCCGAGATTTAGATCGTTCTGAACCCACGGTGGAATTTTTTTTGCAAAGGCCACAGGCACAATTTGTCGTTTGATTTGACTAACTGGCCTTTTATCCTCGTGCTGGCACATCCACCTGAACAATTCTTCCTGACCCACTCTGTTTTTTAAGAAGATTAGATCCTGTTTCAGGCCATCAAATCGAATGTTTCCTGGAAAGCGAGTCTGCCGTGATGGATTTTTTGTGTTTTGATCGGCCAGAGAGCAAATGTTTAAAATCCATTCAGAATAAAATCTGTAAGCAGCCACGCTTGGAAGATCTTCGCTAAGAGTGATCAAGTAGTGATACGATTTTCCGCCTGAAAATACGCATGAACTTGCTGGTACTTTTAGCTGGTCTTCGATGTAGGCCCTTTGCTGATCAAGAGGAAGGTTGTCGACCTCAATCAAGAATGATCTAAAGGCTGTAACATTGGCGTCGTTTCTGAATCCGTTAATGGGATTGATTGAGATCAAGTTGATGTCAGAACAGTCAATGATTTTGACATCAATTGCAGAGTTCTCTGAAACAAGGAAAACTTTATTTGTATCAACGTCCTCTTTGGCAACACTGTGGTAGGCGTATTTGTTGTGAGACGGACAGACCGTTTCTGCTTGATTGAAAAGAAGATTCATGAATTCTTTTTGCTCATTAGTCATTTTTCACCTGCATTTTTAAAAGGGCTTCATCAAGATTTTTCTTAGCAATTTCGGTTTTAAACTCTTCAGTGTATGAAACATACAGGCCGCGATCCCACCCTGTTGAAACTCTGACTCCTGATCTTCCAAATCTGCTCTTGTGAAAAATCCACTCTGTTCTGCATTCAGCATGATCCGTGACCAGTTCTATGGCTACTGTGGCCTTGTTATAGATAATTTTTCGTCCTTCGATTCTTTCTTTGAATGAACGCTGATCTTTTTTTGTTTCCTTTGCAACTTGTGCCAACAAAAGGATCGGTGCTGGGTATATATTTTTGAATTTATCGAGTGCATTTGCGAATCTAGTTTGAGCTTCATAAATGTCGACTTTCTTATTGAGTGATGAAGAATCAACATTTTGGTAATAATCAATGATGATGAGGTCGTATTTTGTCGAATCGCTTTTAAGATCTTCAAAAATTTTGTCTATTCCCTCAATCGTGGTAGTTGGTGCCATGGTGTGATCAATCACAGTAATTTTTGTGCGTAAGATCTCATAATAGTCATTGAAGATCTTGATCTGCTCTTCAGTGAATTTTCCATGGTCGTTGTAAGTCCAACCCTTCATAAGGCAAGTAACTCTATTGTAAATGTCTGATGCCAATTCTTCGTTAGAAATGACAAGCACTCTTTTCCCTTGAAGGGCCATGGAGTAAGTAGCGTTGGCGCTGACATTGCTCTTGCCCTCACCAGAGGGCGCACCAATCATGGTTAGAGACTTTCTGGTTAAGGAAACGCCATGGGAAAGTTCAGGTAGCAGAAATTTGGGTGCAGTCTTGGCAGAGTTGAAATACTCGATGTTTGCTGCTTTCATCTCAACAAGCTGCTTGTCATCCATTGGGCTGACGGATACTGAATCTAGGCGAATAAGTTCTTTTTTGCCACGTTCGATTTCTGCATGCCTTGTTTCGGTCTCATGCTTTTGAATTTCATAGGCCTTACGGCGAAGGTCCTCTTTTTCATTGGTTCTTTGTTGGCTGTTGTTATTTAACCCTTGATCTTTATTGTTGATGTTACTCATACAGTCCTCGTAATTAGTTTGGCTATTGTTGGATCGAAATATTGGTTGTTAAAAATTGTCGTAATTTCTGACAACGTAGAAAAATCTAAATCAGGATACCTTTCTCTATAGTCAGAGGGCGAAAGTTCTTCGTTGTTTTGTATATTTTGGTTATTTGTTCTTTTGTTATTTAGGTCTTGTGGAAGATTATTTGAGACGACGTGAAGAGGATTCTCGTCAAAAGGAAGCGTAAACTCTTCCTCAAGCCAATAATCTTTTGGATTTTTAACGAACTCTGAGACCTGCAATTCAAAGTCATCTGTGAAATCAAAAATTGGCGTTGGTTTTTTACCAAATGATTTATGACTAATAATTTTCAGAATGTTGAGATCCAAAAGATCTTGTACGATTCGTTTGCGAGTTGTGCCCTTTGAAATGCCAAGTTCTTTTTCCGTTGCGGAAAAGCACCTAGCGTATCCTCTTTGGTCCAAGAACCAATAGACTAGCCAAATCTTTTGATTTGGCGTTAGTAGCTTGTGTTGCAGGATAAATTTAATGTACTTATCCATATTTCTTTCTCTTCTCATTTTTTATTCCTCAATAGTTACGGATGGGTTTGGTAGATTTTTGGCGTAGAGCGACCCATTTGCGGCTCATGACCAACATTTTGTATTGCTTCAAAATTTCTGTTTGATTGATTGAGGAATTGGAGTATTCTGATTTTGCGAGATCAGTGCTCCTTCAATTCCTCAAATTAATAATTATCTCTTCATAAGAACCTCACGTGTGTTGCTGTTTTATGTATAGTACCGCAATATTTTTTGGTTCTTTCAAAAACGGGCCAAATTTCTTGTCAGGACGATATTAAGTGGTAATGACGGTCATATTATTTTTTTGGTGCCCAGAAGTATGCTGATCAATATTGATTCAGATTCAGCGAATTACCCTAAGCCAGTCCATTTTCGACTTAATTTGTGATTTCTACCTAGACTATAGGCTAGCCTGGTTGACCTGTAGCAGAGGCGTCTCAGGCATCGACTTCAGGTCAAAAGCGTTTCATATTAAAGTTGGGGGTGGTCTGATGTCTAAGAATGCAAAGATTCAAATTGATAAGTCCATCATAGATTCAGTAGCCAAAATTGGAGCCGAGCAAAGGAAAGCAATGGAGGCCATCAGTGCTCAGCTCGATCCATCCAAAAAATTGATGGAGTCGCTCTCTCCATTTTTCAAACAACAGGAACTGATGGCAAATGCCATTCAGAAAGCAATGCCAGACATGTCTGCGTTGACCAAAGCGATGCTTCCCAACGCCGCAATGATTGGAGCTATTCAAAAGGCAATAGAGCCAACTGCAAATGTTCACAAGGCCATTGAAAAATTAATCAAACCAATATTTGATCCAGCATTTATTGAGAAAATAAGGAAGCACCAAGAAGAGTCAGATCAAAGGACTACTGAACTGAGAGATACGCTGAAGGCGCATAAAATTTTTCTTACCCCGTTTTTAGCTGAAAACACATATGACATCGTTTTGATTCAAGAAATAAAATCCTATGGAAACGACGCTTGGAAATATTTTGATGACCAATTTGCACAGGCAGAAACAATTGTGCAGTTGAAAGATTTCTGGAATAAAAATCCGCTGTACAAGCCTAGGATGAAGGTTCTTGAAAGGGCTTTGGATGCTCACCTGGCAAAGGATTACCTAGTGTCCATTCCGTTATTTTTAATGCAAATGGATGGTATCATTATTGATATTTATCCAGGTCTCAAATCGATGGCCGCTCGAAAGAAACAAATTGCTGCCACAAAGCCAGATCTAGACAACTCCACAAAAATGCTTCCTGTCTATCAAGAAATAATGGGAGAGACAGTGATCTCAGACGTAGTTTGCAATGAAATGTTTCAAGCTTGGTTTCCTGGAGATCCTCTTAACAAAAGTACCTATCCCAATCGTCACCAAATTTTGCATGGCGGCGAATTGAGTTATGCTGATGAACCATATTCGTCGCTTCGATGTTTGTTGATCGTGGATGGCCTTGAAATTCTGAACGGTCTTATCAATCCCAAACCGGCAGGACCATAATTTATTTTGGTGATAAAGTTGGTGTATAAGCAGATTTCTTGATCACATCTTCAAACTTTTTGAAATAGTCAAAAACTGACTTTTGAAGTTCTACAAAGTTTGGTTTCGGTTCACAGTCGTTTATACTGACGGCGATTGCGCCATAGATCAGCTCACAGGTGCCGAGTTGGACGGTAACTTGGTTTGGAAATTTACTTTCTTGTTGTGAGCCTATCTTGGTCAGTTCATTTAAAAGAGATTGGCGAATTCGCCAAATTCTAACAGCCGTTGGGTCTTTATAGTGGCCGTCATTGTCATAGAATTTTTGAACATCTGGATTAGAAAATTTAATATTGGCAGGATGACTGATCACAACTCGATGTTTTCGCAGCTCTTCAAGGTCCTCTGCGCCTAATGGTAGTGCTTGACGCTTATTCTCCGCTCTAAGATTTTCGACGGCATCGACAATTGACCTGCCGATAACAGCTTCATTTGCCTGATACAGGTAATTGTTTGCTACATTAGTTTTGAACAATTTGCGACGCTCGTCCTCTGGTAAGCCATAAAATTGGCGATTCAGAAAGTGCTGTGTTGCCAATGCCGTAAGGGCATTTCGGCTGGAGGTCCATAAGATACTATCGGCAAATTCAAGTCTTTGAATTTCGTTCAAGGCGTCCATCCCTTTTCAAAACAGATCCTTCATTTGTATAACCTGATCACCCATCGACAATTCATTTAAAGACGTAGATGGTTCTACAATCGCCTCAAGGCCGATATGCTTTAAAAGACCAGCAAAAGACGAATCCATCTTCAATTTAATCTCCTCAACAAAAAGTGGCCGGTCGTTGAGTTCCTTTCTCTCCTGTATTTCAATAAGACCAGGGAATCCAGGGCGAGCAAGATAAGCTGTCTGCGATTGTTTGATGGATTTGATGCTCATTGGATGTAATAGCCATCCTGAACCAGACAAAGATTCGATAAAGCTTTCAAGTTCAAGTACGTCTATAGCTAAATGGTGAAGGCCTGGCCCACGTTTAGCCAAAGCTCTTTGGTAAGCGCCAGGCTTAATTGGTTCCATGAGAAGTAACGAGTTTGATTTATCTCTTTCGATATAAATTTCCTTGGTGCCCTCTCCATCCCATTCCTCTTCTTTTTCTATATGAAAATTGAATCGTGCGAGATAATCAGCAGCTTTTCGAACTGATGGAACCAGTATTGCCACATGGTTTGGCTTAATCTGAATCATTTAATCTCCATTTTCATTGGGTAACAGCGAACCTTACTGCCGCCGATTTCGGCAGTTATTTGAGACCCATCATCGACAAAGCCCTGCTTTCGATAAAAAGATTTTGCGGTCAATGTGGACTCAAGTGTTACCTTTTTAATCTTGGATAGCTTTACTTCTTCAAGCATAATTTCAAAAATCATTTTGCCGAAAGATTGGCCAATCACCTTTGGTGTTAAATAGAGACCAAAGATATGGGCTTGCCGTAGTCCATTCTTTTCTAGAATTCTTAAATGTCCATAACCTTCAACTGAATTTTGGAACTCCACCACTAAAACAAAATCATTTTTTATGGCCGCAACTCTTTGTTCTTCATTGAAAGGACGATTTCCCCAACCCTGAATTTCTTCACCAGTATGTTGTTTGGAGCAAACCTCTTGAATTGACCTCATGTGAGCTTGATGTATTTCCTGGGCATCTTTAGGAACGGCTCTTCGGATGAAAGCATTGGCTGGGATGTTGCGATTCCACTGTTTGATCGCTTCTGCGAGTGAGTTTTGACTGCTATCAAGTTGATCTGTTGGAGCTGAAGTTCTTTGTCGAATACTTGTGGCGGTTCCAAATTCAGCTTGAGCCATACCGAAGTAGTTTTGATCAAAATACAATTTTCCCAAATGTTGATGGTAAGCAGCCAGCAAGTTTTCAGAAACTGTTTGTTCGTTTATCAGGGCCTTCGCCTGATCAAAAAGAAGGTGAGATTTTTCAAATTCCTTTTTCCATTGATAGACGTGAGCCAGCCGAATGAGATTCTGAACAAGACGGCTGTGTGAAGGATATGAATATGAAAGACTGACAGCTTTCATCAAGTACAATTCAGCTTCGTCCAACTTCATTAGCGTCCTTGCCGCCATGCCAATATCTTCAAATAGTTTAAGCCGCATTTCAGGATGTGTCTTGTTCTTCAGTTGAGCCTTTAAATCTGTAAGAAAAGATTCCCACACTTTAGGATCATCCGGAATATCTCGAAGGTCTTTGTCAAAATGAGAACTCGGTCTTACTATTTGCTCCGAATCAGATCCTTCAAAAACAACTGCATCAAATTGCGAGGACAGGGAAAAGGTGATCGTCTCGACGACTTCGCTTGTATTATTGGTAAGAAAATGAGTCTGAGCATTTTTTGGAGAAAAGAAAACAAAAGATCCTTCATTTGCAGTCTTCTCTGTTTCACCAAAAACAACCGTGGCCATTCCTTTAAGAATATAGACAACTTCCTCAACGATTGTATGTCGGTGGGGACCAGAGGATTGAATCGAAGGTTCAAGAATATCGTGATGAATAAAAAGTTGCTTTGATTCTAGCAAGTCCGACACCACCTGGGATAGGGAGTACAGTTTGCCATCAGACTGCCTTGAAAGCTGAACGTGGTGAAATTGGTTCCTATCAACGATTTTCAATTCAATTAACCCTTCATGTCTTTGGTAAAAGACTCCATGAATTCTTCCAGAACCGCAGTAGGAGTTATGTTTTGCTTTGTGCAGACAGATTTAAAAGATTCCATTAATTTCGCATTGAAACGAAACGTGAAGTTGGTTCGGTCAGGTTTTTCTTTTTCACGAACTTTTTTTACAAGCTCTTTTGAATCAATTTTAGCCATTTCTCATCCTTAGACATCAGGATAGCATTATAAAGTGCATTTGCAAATAGTCTTGCATATGATAATGCAATATGTCATACTGATTGCGAGATGGAGGACGGTATGAGAAAATCATTAGCCCTTAAAGTAGAATTCATAACTAGCCAGGAAATTGAGGCATTTGAGGTCACTTGGCAGTCATATTATGCATTCAAAAAGCGCTATGAAGACTTAGAGGTCCAACTCAAGCAAATGGAGTCCACCCTAATTGCAAAGATAGAGGCTGGTGTTGCCATAGATCCGTCTTTTGATCTCAAAATTAAAATTTCAGAGCGTCGTTATCCACATTACAAGGCCGCATTGGCTGAAGTAGCTGGTGTTGATCATGTCCAAAAAGTCATTGATGCAACTCCACCCACAATTCAAAAGTCACTGATTGTTAAAAAGGCAGCCTAACGTGAAGAAGGTCGTCTATTTCTTACCAACATTCGGTTACGAGGATCAGGGCCAGATTCTGAACGTGCTCATCACTCAGGTTAGATGTGAACATGGCGGAGATTTTCAGTACTCAACGAGCACCAAGATTTCTGACCTAAAGTTGCTTGGCACTGGTTCAATGTTAGTCACTGATTCGATTTCTCGGTTTGGAAGCATCGAGCAGGCTTGCCAGCTTATATTCAACCTTCGGATTCAAAGGGACATCGAAATATACATCCCTAAACAGGTAGATCTTAGGGATTCAAATCCATCGTTGAACGGAGTGGCACTCCTGATAAGTGAATTTAGCAGCGTTCGAGCTGAGTTAAAGTCAAAACGAATTAAGCATGCGCTGTGGATAAAGTCTCAGCTTCAGGGCCGCATCCATGATTCTGGGATATCAGCGGAATTGAAAAGAATTGTAATCGAAGAGCATGAAAAATGTGGTGCTGTCAGAAAAACTGCACGAAATCTTAAAGCTAAGGGTCACGACATTTCGGCTTCGAGCGTCTCCAGGATTTTGAAGGAGGCAAAAAGCAATGGCTAGAAACTGGATTGTCACAAGGGACTCATTCTTATCCACCACCGCAGTTCAGCGCCTTTATGCTGATCTTAAGGATGCAAAAGATTTGGCTTTGCAGCGAGGTCGATTCTATTCTCATGTTCGAGACCATTATATTTTGAAAACGCTGCTTGAAACTGGTGCCAGAGTTTTCGAACTGGTTGCAATTAGAATTCGTGATTTTAAAGGCAAGTCACTGATTATTCAAAAAGGTAAAGGCAACAAGAAGCGTGAAATTCTATTGATGCCATCCACGCAGCGGATGCTTAAGGAATTTATCAAGATCAAAATCGAAACACTTGATGAAGCAGCGACGGAAAATGATTTCTTGTTCACTTCAGAACGCAAAAAACCATACACCACTAGAGGCATTCGCAAGCGAGTAAAATACTGGTTTCATCGTTGTGAGGTTGAAAATCATCTCTCAGTTCATAGCTGCAGGCATACCTATATTAGTCACTTATTGGACCAGGGCGTAGATATCCAGACAGTTCGAACAAACGCTGGTCACTCAAGCCTCAATACGACCTCACTCTATGGACACACCCTTAAAACTGACTTGGACGGCGTCGAAATCTACGACAGTTCCTCTTTCAACGGATCTCGGAACAATTTTAAGAAAAGAAAGGCTTAAAACAAAATGAAAGCCAATACAGAAAAAGAAAACGGAACTATTCCAGGCAAATATGAATATCAACTTCAGGCGGCCAAAAAGATCTGCGGTGATGTGGAGAACACTGTGTACATGGGTGCTCTTCTTAATGGAGCAGTGGGGAGTGGCAAAACCATTGTGCTGATTCATTGTCTGAACATCATCACTTCAAAAAATCCAGATGCCAGAATTCTATTTCTAACTCATGCCCAAAATAGTCTTAAGCAGCAGACTCGCGATACATTTATAAACGGTCCAATCAAACCATGCTTTACATATGGAACATTGGGAGAGGTGGACAAGCAGGTCACTGTCGCTATTCCACAAGAATTCTACGGTATCAGGTCTAGTCTTCATTTCGAATACGCCGTGGTTGATGAATGCCATCAATGGTTAAACTCAAATTCGGTCGCCAGAAATATCATTCAGCGATTTCAGATAAAGAAGCTGATTCTTGCATCAGGAACGATCTCAAATTTCGTGAAAAGTAATCAAGAGACTTCAGGCAAAAAATTCGCCATTACAACGATTGCAGGTGAAGACGTTCAGCAGCTTGGACTATATAGTGCATTAGATTTGGATCTGGTCAGAGTTACAAATCTAAATGATATATTCAGCAATCTTAGAGCCGCATTTAATAAGGCTAAAGCCAATAGTGACTCTATGGATCGCCCAGTAGTAGTTTGCACAAATTGCAATCAGGCTGTGCAAGCCAAACAATATCTTGAGTCTTGCGGCTACCGTGTAGCTTTAGCCACATCAAAGCATGATCCACAAAATCAAGAGATAGAGAATTTCAAAGCTGGGAATAAGACGGCATTGATACTTGTGGGCCGTGGACTAGTAGGTCTGAATATTCCTCAAGCTGACCTCATGATAGACCTGAAACGAAGCACCAACATTGAAGTGGTTCTTCAATACGTTGCACGCATGTACCGTCAACACCCAGACGGTCGAAAGAAATGTTTCCTCAGAATAACTACACCACAAGATTGGAATCGAGATGTAATTTTGCTGTATAAGATTTTGAGTCTCAACAAAGCTGATGTGATGAAAAATTTTAACGGAAAAAATCTGAATATGGAGGTAGGGAAGTCATACTGAGGTTAAGTTTATGATCATGAATCAAAGTTCACTATAATGGATCGCCCATATCTGCGCCTATTCGAGAAATTCATGAGCGTAACCTTTGCTTAACTTTTCAATGATTTCTGTCGAAATTTTATATGATGGATGCCGCAAATAGTTTATGTAAAAATTTGAAGCAATTGATGGATCAGCAGCAGATCAACTCTGCAAATTTATCCAAAGCAACTGGCATTCCAAAATCAACAATTTCAAGCTACTTGTCCGGCGAGAAAGCGTCCTACGCACCCGAACACTTACTTTCACTATCAAGTTTTTTTGAGGTGACGATTGATTTTTTGTTGTCGGGCCAAGAATCAGATTTTGCTCTTTTAAACACATTAAAAACAGAAGGCCTTTTTGAGGGCTGGCTCAAAGTTAGAATCGAGCGAGCTGTCCCTTCAAAATCGACCGTTCGCAGAAAAGGATGATTGCGGTATGTTTTCAATATGGCACGCCAAAGTCGGCATTCTTTTTATTTTCATGTTTTTGCTATTTGGATGCAAACAAGAGCAGGATGCTAATGGAACCGCTTCGGGTTCAATTTGCCGTGGTGAATATACAGTCAAAGACTCGAATGGGCTGGTTCGACAGCGTTTCAATGAATATAACAGTTCCCTTGGTTGCTTGACTGATCCTGTGCCGTTAACCCAATGGGAGAAGTCTTCAAACCAACGCTTTGATAAAAAAATTTCCTGCACACCTCAGGCCGATCTGCCATCTATGCATTTAAAGGCCAGTGGCAATTACTACAGCTATAGAAACTCAAGAATATTCATGGAGCTTAATTCTTCGACTGGCGAAGCTAAGCGCCTTATCATCGGAGAAATGCCAGATGGGAGACTTTCATTTAATCGGCAGGTATTCTGTTATTATTTGCGAACGGACGTAGAAACCGAGCCGACAAACCCATTTGATTATGGCAAACTTTTGCATCTCGATCTGGAACTATCTGCTTCATCAGATTTGCTTTCACCTCAGGAGCTTTACAATTATCAAGTAAATGGAAATGATATTTTATTGCACAAGTTAGACGACAATTCAGAAATTGATTGGACATTTTGTCCAACGGGTACACCAATTGGCTTTTGCGATTATTTGAGGAACGGAAATGAATTCTATTTTCCGCCTGATCCAAGTGCTGCAGTTCAATCTCAGCTTCGATCTGCTGCGATACTGATACGTAGCGAGCTAAATATGACAAAAATTTCTACGCAAGAATTCAATTCTATTTGGGATTCCTCAATTAACTCTGGAGTTGAAGTCGGCACATCAGGTTATCTCAGCGCTGGCGGAAAGTGGAAATTCTTGGTGAATTCGATCTGGGATGAGCCTTTCTTCGTTGGACGCGCAGTAAGAAATTATATGCGGCGAGATCCACTGCAGCCCTTCATGCCCGATCTAGCATGGGCAAGTTCAATGCAATTTCCGTACATCTGCTATAGTTCCTCTAAAGAAATAACATTTGCAGATGGATCAAAGGGCAAAATATATGGGACTACTTGCTACAACAATGGTGCCTACAGCTTCATATCGGATTGAGAGGAAATATGGTGATAAGTAACTTCAAAATTACAGCGCAGCAAAGAAGCCAAGGAGTTGCTTCTGTAAACGCCCTGTTGACGGCAATTGATGATGGAAAATGGCCTTATTCTAAATCCAAACTTCGTTCTGATTTTCAGGGATTCAAGTTTCACACATGGGTAGAACTGCATCCGATACAAACTGCGATTCTCGTTGTTGCTGGATTCTGCTTGGGCCTGTTTCCAGGTATTGGACTGATTGTCGGCATTGCAGTTTCCAAACCTGCACGCGAACGATACGAGCAGCACTTGAGCATGTTGAAAAATGGAAAACTTGCGGCCTAAGTGAAACTGCTAAAATTTTGGCTTTAATGGTGCCAGCGGTTTCAATGGTGCAACGGGCTTCGGTTTAACTGGTGGCGCTGGTGGCTTTGGCGGTTTCGGTTTTAAGGCGTTGCTGGGAACCCTATCGTGGGCCTGGTTGAACTGGTTGCGTGAAGAATAGGACCGCGCCTCTAGTTGGGCCTGTCGAGTAGCAGAAGCACCAGCTGACAATCGGGTTTGGCCTTCATTCTGGGTCTTTATCAGACCATCGCGATAAGCGCCGACATGTTCCTGCAATCTTTTATTTAAAAAATCAAATTTGCTCATTACTGTCCTTTCTATGTTGTGCGTGACTGTTTTTATACGGTTTTTGGAAAAACTGAAAAAAGTGTGTCCACGCACTTGAAAAATACTTTTGTGTGTCCGTTACTAAAATATCTATATCCAAGGTTGGAGTCGGTATTTGAACGGCATGCCTTTTTTTCCGATTTTGGATTTATAGATCTTTTTCTGCTCAAGTAGCTGAGAAAGTGTGTCCCTAAACCGAGTAGATCGACATCGGGCCTTAGCAGCTAGCTCCTTCTTTGTCGCACCTTCGGGATTGCCAGACAAAGCAGTCAAAATTAATTTAGCTGTATTTGCAAACCGAACCTCTTGCTTTAGTTTTTCTAGCAAAGCTGCCTGTTCAGTCTCGTTCCAGACATCGTCCCACATATTTTTAAATTCTGTTTCCATCACAATTCTCCTGATACTAAAGATTGTGATTTTATTGAATTTATTGGGTCCCCGGTCGGAGACCATTTTGATTTAAATCAGATTCATGCGCGTGCGCTGACGTAGCTCGATGTTTGGTATTTTTTGAGTCCAAGGTTAAATATTAAAATGGAAAATCCAAAGAAGCACATTGCTCCTACTACCGCTATAAAGGCCGTAGACCAATGGCCATTTTCAATTGCCTGCATTGGTAATACGCCGGTCACGGCTGCCGGAGTCAAGAATAAGAGAAAGCGTCCCTTATCGGTGAAGATCTTGCCAGTGGGATAAAAAGAGAGGCTTAAATTACATTCCAATAGCAATTGTGCCAGGGCATTTCCTCGTCGTACAAAAAAGGGGATCGATCCAGTCAAAATAAAAAGTCCTAAGAACGCTACTCCGGATGAAAATGTAAAGAGAATGCACCGAAAAACCATGTCAGCCGGTGCCAAAAAGAAAAGAGCTACTAAATTGCAAAGCCCTTGAAGAATATCACCAAGAGCAGGAGTAATGCTTTGGGAAATTCCGACAAGAACAAGAGGATTTCTTGGGGTAGCCAGCATTGGCTCTAGAGTTCCTTCTTCTATGTATTCACCGAGTGATCTGACTCCGCCTATAAAATAACAAATCGAACCCCAAGCAATCGTGATCATGGCATTGAGTGAAAGAAAATAAATCGTCAGGGCTTGGCCATCAGGTTTTCCATCGAAAAGCATGGCCCATAGGCCCCAAAGAACTATGATGTTATTCACCACCATTCCAAGCACACCAGCGATTAGATTAGCAGGGTTAGATTTATGAGCATCCCAGTGATATTTCAGTGCAAGTTGAATAAGCCTTAATGTTTTCATAAAGCTATCCACCGTAACTTTGGTGTCGTGTTTTTGCCATTTTGAAAAAATAAATATTGATGACGGTTAATACCAAGATGAGAAAACTAGTTCTTAAGAACCATTCAAAGACGGAAATTCCATAGAAATTTCCTTTTACGCAGAAATAAGCTGGCTGAAAAAAGATATCCGAGGGAGGTAAAATGAGAAGCCATTTTCTCCAGGGTTCACTGAAATCTGCAATTGGTCCCCAAACTCCACCCAGCACTAAAAAAATCTTTCCAAAAGGTAATAGAAAATAATTGGTCTGGTGCCAAAGCACTTGAGCAACGGAAAAAAACAAAGCGAACAATCCCTGAATAATACCAAGCCAGGGAAGCAAAATTAGGAGTCTTAAAACCGCTTTAGATATTTCTGCGAGATCTGTACCTAGTATAGGGAAAACACAAATCAGGAGGCATAACATGAAGATTCGTCCACCAATAGAGCGTCCAACTAATCCTGAAAAACTAATGACCAACCAAGATCGTGGTCTTGCCAGAGAAATAGAAAAATCGCCACTGGCTCTGCTGACTGAAGGCGCGCGAACAAAGGTCATAAAAAGCAGTTCAGTGATGCCAATGTAGACAATCACCTGTTCAAAGGTGAAATTGCCCTGATGGGAATTAAACCGCTGCCAAACATTGGATAAAATCCAAACAAAGAACGGAATCAAAGCATTAGCGGCTAATGCAGTTGGAATGTCAGAAAATTGTTCACGTAGATTAAACCAAGCATGTCGGAAGTGGAATCGTCCAGATTCTAAAACATTCGCGTAGGTCATGACCTGTCCTGATATCTTTGGGCCAAGACCTCTTCCAGGCTGACTTCAGAAATTTTGATATCCTGAAGATTGTCACCATAGTGTTTTGAAAGCTGGGACAGGGCTTCTGAAATGGCAAACTTGCTTGTCTTAACTTCATATCGATGGATAAATTCTTCTTTATCCAAAGAGTGAATTAAATTTTCTTTTGAAAATGTAGGGATGGACCCATCTGCTACTGTGATTTGAATTCTGCGTAGTTCTGCCAAATTGCCTTTTAAGGCAGAAAGCTTTCCATCATACTTTTTAATTCCGTGATCAATCAAAATGCATCGATCACAGAGAACTTCCACATCGGAAAGATCGTGGCTGGTCAGAAGCAGAGTGCTTTTTTCTTCAATTCGCCATCTCTGAATTAATTCTCTCAGACTATTTTTAGCAATAATATCCAAACCAATGGTAGGTTCGTCGGCTAAAAGAATTTTGGGCTTATGAACGAGTGCGGCCACGACTTCGCATCTCATTCTTTGGCCTAAAGAAAGCGTTCTTACTCGTTTTTCCAAAAGACTGTTGATCTCGAAAAGTTCGGCCAGTTCAAAAATTCGAACTTTCTTTTCAGTACCGGTTAAAAAATAAATTTCGGCTATCAAATCAAGGCACTGAAAAACCGTCATGTGCATGAAAAGCTGGCTGCGAGTACCAAAGACCAACCCAAGCTGTTTATTCGCCTCCAGTGAACCAACCTTAAAACCGTTTATTTCTGCATTTCCATAGGTTGGAGAAAGAATTCCACATAAGATTTTAATGGTGGTGCTTTTACCTGCGCCATTGGGACCTAGAAAAGCAACGGACTCCCCAGGAAACAATTCAAATGATAGGTCATTAACTGCGTTAAAGGCTTTGTCACCGCTACCAAAGGTTTTGATAATGTTCTTGGCGTTCAATGATGAAATCAAAATGTTCTCGTTTGTTAAATGAAAATAAGACGCTATCAGTGCTTAGAAGCATACGCATCATTTAAGGCGCTGGGCTAATGAAGTTCCCATTTTCAAAAAGACCACATGTATTTCAGCCGATCAGCTCATGGTTTTTTTATGGTAATATACTTGGAGTGGTAAACATCTCTAGGTTCTGAGTTCTCCGTCATTTCCAATCCTAAAATCACTCAAGACAACCCAATCCCATCAATTTTTGGCGTAATAGCGTCATTTCACGGAAAAAGACTCAGTTGGTAGAGCGCCACCCTTACAAGGTGGATGTCGTCGGTTCGAGCCCGGCATTCCCTACCATTTTCTAGTCTGAAAAATAAAATCGAAATTCAAAAATGAAAACAAAAGCTAAGTCGCGGGGCTCTACGCCAAAGACAGGGACAGTCGAACTTTTGTTAGCATTGGTTGATTAAAACTAATCTAACTAAAAGGAGTTCCTGATGCCCCTGTTATTGATGTAGAGCCCCTTGAATCTTGTCTAGAAGATCTACTACCAACGGTCTTGCCTGGGATTTTGAAGACACTCTCGACAAGATCAATTTCATCAACTCTTGTTTAAAGTTATAATTGGAGGCAATGGCCGGATTGTCTTCCAAATAGCGTTTCAGATTTGCCCGTGAGCTATCCTTCATCTGACTCCACTCATGTCTATGCATAAGTGATAAAAGACCGCGGCTCTTACTCCCTTCGATATTCAGCTGTCCCCACGTTTTTAGAAAATGATGATTGATTAACTTCAACACGTGAAACCTGTCGGCCACCACTACTGCATTAGGAAAGTGTGTGCGCGCCAAATTTTGAAATGGATTGCAAAGGTCCATGACGATGACTTTGCAGTTTTTCTTCTTCTGTAAGAAAGCAAGTTGAATTTGGATACACATCTCCATTGCCCCATTTGTGGGGTGCCGGCAGTTCAACAACTTGCTTTCTTACGTTGTCTCGACCAAGAGCTATCCTACAAAAATGGAATTCTCCATGGAATCAGTCGTTGGTTTGATGAGCGTGAAAGTTTAAAGCTGGAAGCTCTATATACCAACGGCCAGCAGGCTGAATTGCCACAAAGGCAATCTGCTAGTGATAAATCAGAGAATTGGTAGATTCCTTTTTGGCCCCCATAAACTCTATTGAGACATTTCGTTCATAAAACTATAACGTTTTATGAGAGGAAGACATGGGTAAATCCAAGACCTAGCCAGGAATATAAAGAGAAATTAAAAAGGATTATTTTTAACAGTGCGGAATTTATTTGGGTTGATAAGCTATAACCTTAAGCTCAACGGCAATGGGAGTGGGTAGAGACTTCACTTCAACGGTCGTTCGGGTGGGGGAAATGTGGGAAAAGTATTCACCATAAATTTGGTTAAAGGAAGCAAAGTCCTGTTTCATATGAGTCAGAAACACTGTAACATCAACAATGTTTGTTAATGAAGAACCGGCTTCCTCCAAAACAATTCTAATATTTTCAATGGTGCTTCGAGTTTGAGTCACGATGTCGTGACTGATGACTTCTCCTTGAGTATTTTTTGTAACTCCGGGAATTTCGTTTTGACCTTGTTTTCTAGGACCCATTCCAGAAACAAAAATAAAATCACCTACTACAATGGCATGTGGGTAAGGACCAACAGGGGGAGGTGCTTTGTTGGTAAAAACTTTAGTTACATCTTTGTCGTTAGACATTGTACCACCGATCATGGTCAGGGTCCCACTCATCCCAAGTAGGAATTCCTGCCAATTTATTTTGTAGAGTTTCAGGAACAATTCCAGGAACTAAAAAAGCCTTTTGTCGACGGAGAGGGTAGGGGTTTCGTAGGGTGAATCCCAAGACGCCTAAAATTCCACGAGCTACATACCAAGTGGCCTGTGGATTCCAACCATGCGCGATTTTAATGACGATTCCAAGACCTTGAGGAAAGTTATCATGCTTGATGGCTAGACCTAACAATCCGTCGGCGCCTTCTTTGGCGACCACAGCACCAAAACAAGATTTTATGATGGTGGTGTCTAATCGATTAAATCCACCCACAAGATCTGGGTGTTCAGTCATTGCAGCCCAAATCCAGTCTTTGTCTTTTTCTCTCGCAAATCCAGCATAGCATTGAGCTAATTGATTGACTGTCATGGCTATGGTGGGCAAGCCATCTCCATCACGTGCTATTTTTAAAGGAGAAAATTGTTTTCCTAAATAACTTTGTACAACTTTGAGATGCTCATTAAAAATAGGATGATTGGGTAAAGTGTAACCCGCTCGATCCCAACCTTTTAGTTTGCAGCCTTTTAAAATGGCGGCATGGTGCCCTGAGGAGTTGTTATACCATCTTCGGGGGCGGCGTACTTGCCGACCAAACTGAACCAATGGTAAATCGAGCGGAGTTTGCATTAAATTCCACTCGCTCTCACTGAGGAGGGATTGGGCAACCTCTACATGTTCTGCCGAGCCATTGTGACTAGAAACACTAATGGCTTTCTGTGGGCCAGTGGTCGTGTTTTCTAACTCTTGGGAAAAAACCTTGATGTAAAAAGGTTTCATCATGCTTCGTCCGTAACATAAGACATTTCCGCCGAAGGAATGAATAAGTTGTTCCCCAGACACCCAAGAAATGGCGCCATGGATAGTGTTTTCAGAAACTCCATTGCGGCGATAATCCACAAGAGGTTCCCATTCCACATCTCTTCCCGTGGGGATATGGGAATCCGAATCACCAAACGTGGACTCCGGGTAAAGATTTTTTTTATCAAAAATAAGGGACATGGGTCTCTCCAAAAAAATAAAAACCAGTTTAAAAAAATGCTGCCAATAGTGGAGGATGCAGAATCTCCGAATCGGCTTATTAGCTAATGACTTGTCGTTCTCCTAAAAATTTTTCCGGATCATTTTCGTCAAATTCTAAATCGCGGGCCGCGCGATCCGATGGTGTGAGACTGATAATAGCAGCTCCGCTCCCGAAGACAGGTTGATATTCATAAATACGACCTGTATAAAAATTGTTTTGTCCTAAGACTGAAGCCAACCACCAAAAGGGTTTGAAATTGGCCACTTTTGGGACTCTGGCTTCGCGGTGAAATTGTCGCGAGAGTTGAGAAACATCCTCCAATCGTCCAGCACTTAAAAATTCTAGGATTTTTTGATTCCACTCTTGATCTTTTAAAGAGTGGATATGGTCTTCTTCGGGACGAATCCAATGGGTATGAAGGCGATTGGAAAGGGATGTGATTATAATTGGAACGATATTTTTACCGGAGCTTTCAATGGCGCCTTTTGCGGCTTTACCAAAAACGATGGTTTCAGCGCGATCGGCATAGACATTACTAGAAACAATCACCACGGGCCAACGGTTGTCGGGGTTTAGTAGCTTGAGTGCCACCACACATCCGGTATCAATGGGAAACCCTTTATAGCTCACCGTGCGGGAGTGAAGTCCCCGGGCTTTAGCTTGTTCATTTATGGTTTGTGCTAAATCACTATCAACGCGGAAATGATAGGGAATGGATCCTAAATCATGAAATTCATCATCCACATGGGTCCACTGAGGTTCAGGGTAGGACTGAATTTGATGTCCAATAACGCTTGGCCAATAAGTGGAATAAAGTATTAGACCATCAATGGATTGGGTCTCCATTTCACTTCTCAACTGTTGAAAAGCCAAAAATAATTTTTCCCAACCCGGATTTTTTTCTGGGCATAAAAGAATTTGTGGCAAACCTGGAAGTACCAGACCAAAGGGTGATTTTCCTGTGGAGCTCATAACGGGGTTCTCCATTCAACCACTGCATTCCCAGTGCCAATGACGGATCCATAACCATGAATTTCAGCTGGGTATTTGGGGATTTTTAAAGCGGAGAGCAGCCAAGATAAACTGCCACCATCCGTTTCTGCCGTAGCGGTCTCAGTAAAGTCACTCATTATAGATAAAATTTCCTCGGTTTTTCCTTTTTTCATCAGATCAATTATTTTCATATCCCAAAGATATTGGTTGTGATTGCTGATGTGTTCTCGGCTCATATCCTCTGGAACCTCCCCCTCCACAGTAAAATGGCGGTGAGAAAGCGAATTGCTGGCAAGTAAAACCGCTTTTTTTCCTGAATCCTCGATGGCTTTTCTTGTGGCCTCCCCGAGGCGAAGCATTTCAGCCTGAAGAACCTCCATATTGAAATAGCGGGCGGCTCCATTGGAACTGATTCCCACAATAGGTTTGTCCCAGGTCGGGTTAGTCATATGGCAAGATATAATAGTGCCATAATCAATTCTAAAATGAGGATTTTTCATCATTTTTACAGTCAAGCCTTCTTTCTCAGCCTGATCATGAATTTGTTGGGCCAAACTTACATCTACTGCTAAGTCATAATGATAGCGAAAAAGATTCGGGAAAACCGGATCAACCGAAAGGGAAGAAAATTTCTCCACACCTAAAAAGTGTGTTCCGACTTGGGTTCTCCAATGGGGAGAGTGAACGACAAGGACATCGTAATCCAAGTGACTTAAACTTTTTCGCAATCTTTCATAAGCCCACCGCAAGTTTTCCCAGCCGCATTCCGCACGGGGTTCATTCTGGGGTGGATTTTCTGCGTAGACCAAATGTGGAGGGTGGGGGGCCAGAACACCCGCCACAATTTTTCCCTTGTTTGGCATATTTTCTCCCTTGCCGAAAGGCCCCTTTAAAGTTGAATGCAAATGGTTTTAGGTTCTGTAAAGAAATCTAAAGAGTAGTCGCCACCTTCGCGTCCGACACCTGAGTGTTTAACTCCACCAAAGGGAACTCGTAAATCTCTTTTTAACCAACAATTAATCCAGACGGTTCCTACTTGTAGGTCGCGGGCCAGTTTATGAGCTTTAGAAATGTCTTGAGTCCACAGTGAAGCCGAGAGTCCGTAAGGCGAGTTATTGGCCCACTTGATGGCTTCGTGGGGATATTTAAAAGAATTCACAGTGACTACGGGACCGAAGATTTCAGTTTGATGAAGTGGCGAGCAATTGGAAAGATCAGTAATAACTGTTGGTCGTAGGAAGTACCCTTGAGCTATCGGTTCTGGTAAATGGAGGGGCTCATGACCGGCGAGTTGTGTGCCACCTTCTTTGAGGGCTTGAGCAATATTTTTTTGTACCTTTTCGAAGTGGTGTTGACTGATAAGGGCTCCCATAAATGTGGAGTCCAGCATTGGGTCTCCAACGACGATTTTTTGCGTTTCTTCGACAAACCTTTTAAGAAATTCTTGATAAATACTTTCTTGCACTAAAATTTTAGAGCCACACAAGCAAATTTCACCCTGATTAAGAAAGCTGGACCGAATGATCTCGGGTATAATCTTATCTAGAGGGGCGTCCTTAAGAAGAATGACGGCATTTTTTCCTCCCAGTTCTAAGCTCACTTTTTTAAAAGTAGACCCAGCTAAAGCTTGAATTTTTTCCCCTGTTTCTGTGCCCCCAGTAAATGAAATCGCCGAGACCCCGGGATGGCTGGCGAGAGTTGCCCCTGCTGTGGCCCCTCGACCATGAACAATATTAACAACACCTGGAGGCAAACCCACCTCGTGACAAACTTCGGAGAGCAAATGGGTGGTGGTGGGGGTCAACTCTGAGGGTTTACAAACTACGGTATTTCCCGTCACAAGAGCGGGTGCCAACTTCCAAGTTAAAAGATAAAGGGGAAGATTCCACGGAGTGATAAGACCAACAACACCGAGAGGTTCTCTTACCACATAGTTGAGGGATCCATCTTCCATGGTTGTACATAATTCTTGTTTATGTAAAATTCGCTCCGCAAAAAAATGTAAATTGTGAATGGATCTGGGGATATCCATGGTTTTGGCCAAAGCCAAGGGTTTTCCCGTGTCTTGGCTTTCAGCCCATGCAAATTCATCTCTGCGTTTTTCAATTTGCTGGGCTATCAATCGAAGATATTGAGATCTTTTTGTGGGGGCTGTGGTTGACCATTCGGGAAAAGCTTTTTTTCCAGCCCCAATGGCTTGAATAACATCTAATTCATTTGAATCGGCGACCTGAAGTAAGTGCTGTCCAGTGCGTGGAGAGATCTTGTCCAGGTAAGAAAGGCTCACTGGGTTTTGCCACTGACCGTTAATGAAATTATTAATTTTTTTCATATTTTTCCTGCAAATCTCTCTTGCCTTTGAACCGGCTTTTATATTCTGGGTGCTACCTCTTCCATAAACCATTTCATACTTTTCTTGATCCACTCATTGTCGTGGCAGTTAAAGTCAAACCATAACATCAATCGATCCTTGGTTTCATATCTTTCATGAATTTGTTGTACAATATCCTCAGCTGTGCCAACCAAGGCGTTATTAACAGCTTGTTGGACCTTTCGATCATCTAAAGTTCCCTCCATGGCGAGCCAGTAATTTTCCCAAGCCTTTTTAGCTCTGATTTGGGCCCGATTTTTTCTTTCTTCTGGAGAAATTCCCTTGGTGCAATCAATGAAAACCATCACGGTTCGTGGCATGAGTTCTCTTCTCCACGCCCCTCCCGAAGGGTGATAGTTCTGCTTCATTCTAAGATGCGTACTTTCAATGACATCTTTTGGAGTTATAGAAAGGTTAAACACTCCAACAGGAAGGTATTGATTGGCCAAGATCTGAGTTTGAGGGTCGTGGGTTCCAATGGTAAGGGATAAATTTTCAAGGGATACGTCTTTAGGAATGACTCCTATTTTTTCAAAATTCCAAAAGGGTGAAATAACAATTTTTTCTACATCCTTTTCTAAAGAGAGCGCAGAGGATAAGGAGAGGCGTTTTATATCTTCCCAATTTTCTGAGCTACGGAAGTCGTTTCGGGAAAGCTCAATAGGTTTTATATCCTTGCTTGCAAAAGAATCTCCTCTTAACAGTCGAAGGAAAACTTCCGTGGCTTGGGAAAAAATTTTCCCTTTAATAACGGGCCAAGCTTTTTCTTCCAAGGGACTTCTTGGGTTAATTCCATAGGGTCGGTTGGAAAAATCAAATCGACCCGCAGCAAAACCCAGGTGAAGTTTGCGCGGTTTTTCAGTTCCGCTCCGTTCAGCTTCCAATTGATGAAAGTTTAAAAAAGTTCGAAGAGCTTCAGCGTGAGCGATGGGGCCACCATTGCATATAATATTTCGAATGGCGGAACCGATCTCTATATGTTGAGTCATGGCAAAAAGACGAGGTGCTAACTGTAAAATATCGGTATTGAGTCCAATTTCACCTTTGAAATGGGGAATAACTGCGTTGGGGAGTGATTTTTGTGTTTCGCAGGAGAGATGAGTTTCTGCGATCCAAGCCACACCAAATCGCAGTTCATCGGCCCACTGGACTTGATCAAAGAAACTTTGCCACATTTGTTTCTCTGTGGGCATAAAGCCATCCACTTCAGTTTGGCAGATAGAAAAAAAAATATCCCACTTCATAGACAGCCTGTTCTTCCACCATCTACGGGTAAATTAATTCCATTTATATAACTAGCTTCCTTTGAAGCTAAAAAGGCAACAGCAGAGGCAATTTCCTCAGGCTTTGCAAAACGTCGAACGGGAATGCTATTTAACCAAGACTTTTTTATTTCTTCTATGGTTTTGTTTTCTCGTGTGGCTACATTTTGTATCAGGGTTTGCAGTCGATCTGTGGAAGTGTAACCCGGCAGAACATTGTTCACGGTGATGTTCCATTGTCCCAATTCTTCGGCTAGAGTTTTAGCCCAGTTTGCCATGGCAGCTCTTACGGTATTCGAGACTCCCAAATTTGGGATGGGGACTTTAACCGATGTGGAAATAATATTAATAATTCTGCCAAAGGAGAATTGTTTCATCCCAGGTGCAACCAGTTGAGTCAGAACATGGGCGGCCAAAATATGATTGTGGAAGGCTTGACTGAGCTCCAAGGTTTTAGCTCCAAGTAAAGGGCCTCCCTGAGGTCCACCACAATTGTTGACGAGAATATTGATGGGACCCCCATCGTTCAAAACTTGATTTATTTTTTCAGTAAGGCCATTCAGATCCCCCAGATCTTGACAAAGGAATTTATGTTTTTGATTTTCCGAGCGGGGAAGTTGGTCTATGAGTTGGGCTAATACTTTTTGTTCCCGAGCCAAAGCAATGACATTCACACCTTGCCGCGCCAGCTTTTCCGCAACAGCACGACCAATGCCCTTAGAAGCCCCACAAACCAAAGCAACGGGGGGATTGGCAAATTTTGAATTTTGGATCTGAGTACCAGTTGTTTGATCTGATGTTTGATCTGAGTTCATTTCAGAGAATCCTCCTTGAAGTTCAATCCGCCCTATTTTTGTCAAAACGAGAAACAAAAGTTCTTGGCCACGAGTAAGTTTAGGAAATGTACCAAAGCAAATTCTTTTGACGGAGACAACTGCTTGTTTTGCGATGCACAACAATTGCACTTTCTTCAAGATAAAGAAAGAATTATAGGGATGAGGAAAAATGAAAAACTACCTACTTTAGATTTGCATGGTTACACAACGGATCAAGTTCAGGATGCTGTGGAACTTTTTTTAAACCGTGAGAATGGAAGAAAGTCCTCTAGAGTTAGAATAATGCCTGGAAAAGGTGAGGGAAAGGTCAAAAAAGAAGTTTTACATTATCTCAAGTTGGCCCATTACCCTTGGCAATATGAAGTTCAACCCAACGGGCTTAAAAATGAAGGTGTTCTCATCGTTTTTCTCGACTGAAAAAATGACTGAAGAAACTAAAGATGAAGGATTAGCTTATGAAAAAAATGTTTTGGATTGATATGGAAATGACAGGTTTGAACGTGCAGAATGAAGTCATAATTGAAGTAGCCGCCATTGTGACGGACTTGTCCCTTAAGGAGTTAGAGCGTTATCACGCTGTGGTTAAACAACCCGAAGAGAAACTAAAAGCTATGGACGAGTGGAACCAAAAACATCATCAGATGTCAGGTTTGTTGGATCTTATTCCTTCGGGGAAATCTCTTGAGAAGGTACAAAGGGATTTGCTCGATCTTATTGGAAAACATTTTGTTGATGAAAAAGTTGTTTTGGCGGGGAATTCCATTGGTCAAGACCGTCTGTTTATTGATAAATATTTGCCTCAGTTCGCAGAAAAATTACATTATCGGATGATCGATGTTTCCTCATTTAAAATGATCTTCCTCCATATGTTTGGTAAGGTCCACAAAAAGAAAAACGTGCATCGAGCCGTGGATGATATTTTAGAGTCTATTGAGGAGCTTCAGTATTATTTGGAACACATTTCTTTGCCCAGGCTTTCTATATCGTAGAGAGTAACAATCTACAGGAGTGTTTGGCTAGGGAGGTCTTACTTGCAGTAGTCACGATTTGATCTGATAGGACCTCGACCGAAATATGCTCGACCGAAGTCCGATAAACAAGCTTTTCAACCCCCTATATGATGTGGACAGATTTGGTTCGATCTTCCATATAGAAAGAAAGGGTAGAAAAGAAAGTCTCTTAGGTGTTAATAATATTTGGTAGCGCCAGTGTGCTGGGACTAAAGAGCCTCATATTTCTCTGATCAACATTAAAAACATCGCCTAGAGTTTTAAGAATATTTTCAGGCCGGATCAGGCTCACGTTACCCTGTTCATGGAAGCGATTGACGTCTCCAGTAGAAAATTCGGCGCTCTTGACCACCGCTCCCGTTTTGAAATCGATGTGTCCCCCGGATAACTGGGATTCGCGGCGACGTTCATCACGAACAAATAAATGATGGGCACCGATCGATTGCCCCCCTCGGATTCCACGGCCACCGAGAAGAGCCGAATTGTCAAAGTAGTTGTGATCCTTGCCTTCGTTATCATTTAGAAATGGAGGACGACTAAATTCAGTGATCACAGCCAGAGTCACATGGTTTGGAAACAATGCTGTATTAGTCTTAGGATTGTTAAGAGAGGAGAGCATTTTGAGAATTGACGCCACTCGCGTCCACGCATGACGTTGACCATCTTGATGCCGTTTCTTGAAACCTGTATGAGTATCCAGTTTATCGCTATATTCCCAATCAACTTGGGCAAAGCGAGCCACACCGCCCGCCAATGCTGATACGAGAACGCAATCCTTAAAGAACTCTTTTTCGTTTTCGGAAGATGAGCCATCAAAGGGATTTGCTGTGGCGGGAGCATTCGAATTGGATTTTTTCTGAAGGAGTTCGAGATAATGGAGAAACCCTTTTCGATCTGCTTCAACCTTTGCCGCCGCTCTATATGCCGTCATCAATGGGTCATCGCCAGTAAAACTCAGCGTGGGGTAGTCGAAGTCTTTTCCGCTTTGACTGTTGAGTTGATTGTTTCGATCGGACAGAATCTCAAGGGGAAGTTTACCAATGGTCTCTAGATCAAATGTTCTTACTTGGCCCTTAAAAAGAACAGTTTCCTGCGACGCTCGCGCGCCTCTTCGCTGATCCTCTGCTAATTCAGCAATGAAATGCGGAGTATCAGGTGACCCCTTGGACGTCGTTATATAATTCTGCGCGAAGGGGTGTCCCAAATCAGTGGCGCCCATAAAAATCCCATTTACCACTGCCAAATTGTTTGCAAACGGCTCAAGAGGTGCGGCTGACGGTCCAAAATAGAGATTAGCGTTTTTGGCGCGTAAGAAGTAATAGTTTTCGTCGAGGAAAAGATCCCTGGGGTCTGGCCTTTTAGGATCGATCCACGGATTCAGCCCAAGGGTACAATCCATTGCTCCCCATATTCGAATCACCAACAAAAGATGATCTTCAAAGTTCCCGAGTTCTGCCGCGAGTACTCTTTGGCCAAATAATCCAGCCAAACCATTGAGGGCATAGGGTGCGATAATTAAACGGCCACAACTTGATAAAAAATTACGACGATTCATGTCAGTACTCCAAAAGGGTCGGGTTAGTCAGGATAACGAATGCGTAGAACTTATAGGCCGAGCTAACGCTGATAGTTGATTCGCCACTTGTTTTTATAGGCATAGAAATCAACTGCTGAACCAATTGCTTCACAGTGGCTGGGCGACCTGGATAAACCGATTTGGGGCCGATAAATCTGAGTTCTCTTAACGCTATCTCAGGTCCTACTAGGTCAGACAAGAGATGACGAACAAACGCAGCTCGAACTTCAGGCTTAACATCATTCCAGTTTGCCGCCAATACCATACCGGAAACGTTACGACCAGTCACTTTGAATGACTTGCTTCCGATCTCAAATGTGGTGCTGTAGCTAGACTTTGTGGGCATCGGTAAAGAACTAATGAGATACTTCCCAAAAGCACGAGTTACCTCCTCGTCAATCGCGACAAACAGACGATTCATCGTAGCATCGGTCAGCGTGAGACTTTTCTTCCCTGAATATCGGCTGTAGGCCGCATTGATAATTGAGAGGTCCGAAATTTTCTGATTCAAAACGGCTTTAACGCACTCGCGGTACCACGTAAAGTAGTCACCCTCTGGTTTATCAATCACAGGTTTCTTTTCCAGAGGAGAAAAGGCTCCCGTTACAATCAAGACGCCCGTCGAATCAGTGCCACAAACTGAGTGGGAGTATTTCAGATCCAAATTTAGCTTGGCAAACAAAAATCTCAGCACATCCGTTGTGGCTAGAACACGGCGCTGAGAATCGTGAAATGCGACCCCTTGAGCAAGAGCCATCGATCCTGTTCCAATTAAAACCAAAAGGGCGATTATCGATTTCACTGTGCGCCTCCTAATCCTTTGATGTCGGCGTCGTTGAGATGCTTTACGCCCTGAGCGTCAGGCATCCCAGCTTGAATCCAAGTAAGAATTGCGGCTAAGTCCTCATCCTTTGGTTGCCACGGACTAGACTCTGGAGGCATCGACCGTTGCTTGACCTTCGCATAAGGCTTCAAGGCAAGTCTCTCTATAATCCGTCCCGCAAAATAGTTCGTAACATTGGTGCCATCTTTCATAATTGGTAATATTGTAAAAGAGGGATTGATACCTTGGTGGCACTGATTGCAATTTGTCAGAACTCTGGCGGCAGAGGCAAAGACGGGATCTAATTGAGCTTTCGGTAGATCGACCATTGCGAGCTCTGGCCTGAGCATTAGATAAGCGATAAAATCTTGAACGCGACCGCCAATGTTTTTATAGGTATCGACAAGGTCTGCTTCCTTTTCCGGAAACTCATCGAGATAGCGGACAGGGCCGACATAACGGGACCAAAAGTGTCTAACTTGGCAGGATAAAAATTCTGGCTGTTTGGTGATGACTCTTGCTAAGTGGCCAATCCCGCGCACAGGAATATCAACCAACTCACCATTCTTGCGTACATACGTGAAGCGGCCCATGGCTGGATGATCACTGAGCGCAATTTCTGTAGATCGAAAGGTCCACGCCATGTGATCAAGGCCACGATATACGTGGCATTGCGCACAGTCGCGTCGGGTTCCATGTAATTTCGCACCGTCGATTGGGCCTTGTGCGCTCTGATTTCGACCCAACGCAATTTCAACTTCGATTGCCTTATGTTCTTCACCGCGCTCGATGGCTGGAAACATTGAATCACAAAGGGCGACCCGCATAATGCCAGCGGCACGTTTGCGCCCTTCGTTGACCGGATTATTGAAATACCGGGCGAGAAATCTGGGCGTGATCATAAACCCCGCCGCAATGTCCGGATTTTCTATTTTTACGGGAACCGATTTTTGAGTGGAAAACGGCTTGATCTGACTTGGAATGAACTTGGTGTAATACTCAATCTCATAGGTTGTGAATTCACCTGCCGTAAAAAATCGATTCCAACTCTGGTTCGTTGAGAAGATACCTTTCACTAAGTTGGCCAGTGCGTCTTTAGAGAGGCGTGCAATCGAAAATGATGCTGAACTTCGCCCGCTAGAGTGTTCGTCGGAGTCATCTTGAATAGACTCAACTGGAATAGTGGCCGGTTGAACGGCCAAGAGATTGTAGGCAAATTCCATCCCACGTCCTAAGAAGGAGTCTGATTTCATATACAGACGAATTCTGCCCGTCAGAGCTGCTTGTTCGCACAGGTCCTTCTCAGCATTCCTCTTTTTATTTCGGCAAGCGGAGAACGATGTTTCAAGCCAGCGATAGTCAGAGGCATTAAGATCCTGTGCAATAAGTCGCATCTTGATCGTGCGCAACCTGAGCATGGGTGAAAGTAACTGAGCATTGGAGATAGAAGACATTAAAAAGGCAATCAAAAGTCCCGAATAAAAAAATGACCTTGCCGTAATCTGTAGTGCGCAGTATTTGATCTGACAACTAGACCCCGATTTTGGGTTGTCTGTTTGATCAAATGTTTAGCTGTTTAGATTCATTCAAACCTCCCTCCTGTAACTCTTCCCTCTGAGAACTGTCAAGT
>JAIBAM010000018.1 GCA_019695175.1 Bdellovibrionales bacterium | reverse complement strand
GAAAGCCTCCCTCTAGCTCTAGCAGTTTCTCTGAAGCCCCGCATGTTTATTGCAGCAAGATAGTCACTCCCGCCACGGCTTGTCAAGGGTCTGAACTCCACATTTCTGAACTTATTAAAATACTTAAGCCCCTTTGAGAGAAGTAGACCTTACCCCCCACAGTAGGACCAGTATCATGGACCCACCCTTGATTCCTTATCCAAGGTCTCGTTGAGACCCAGGTCATCCCATCCGAAACCAGTTTAATCTCTAAAAAAAGAAGGGCGGAAAAGACCCTGCAAAAGAGGAAAGTTCAGGATGAAGTTAGGTCCCTTTCTCAAAATAAAAAACCGTCTGCACTTCATTCCTCAGCCAATCTGGTATGAAATTCTACTTAGCATAAACCTTGTCATTATGAGTGGATGCGCTTTCATGTCAAAAAAAGAAGAAAGCTCCCAACGTTATAAACAAGGAAGTCTTTTCACTGTTTCTGAAAACATAGCTCCCACAAGCCTTGTGGATGGTAACGGCGACCCCACTTTGAATCCATTGTATTTAAAAAGCCAAGCCGACTATCATTATACTATGGGCGAAGCCCTGAGTCTGGAAGGGCGATCTGATAAAGCCATCGAAGCTTTTAAGTTGACCCTTATCTATGATCCAAAATCCGTGGCGGTGAGGACTCGTTTGGCCGCTGAATATATCCGACAGGGCCTGTTCAGTGAGGCCATTGCTCAAACTCAAAGCGCCGTTGAAATAGATCCAGACTCAGAAAGTGCACGTTACCTTCTTGGGGGGCTTTACACCTCATTAAAAATGTATGACTCTGCCATTGAACAATATCAGGAACATCTACGCCGTCATCCCGAAAACTCTGAATGTCTTTTATACATTGGGGCTATACTTGCTGAGCAAAAAAAATATAATGAAGCCATCGCATACTTCCATCGTATCACCAAAAATAATGCTTTAGAAAATGCAGACAAAGCTTATTACTACATTGGGCGAATTCAAATCGAATTGGGAAAACCCCATTTTGCAGAAGCAGAAAAATCTTTTGGGAATTCCTTAAAAATTAAACCGGACTTTGTAGAGGCTCTTCTTGCCCTAAATCAACTTTTCTTGGAACAAAACCGAAAAAAAGAAAGTGTTGCGCTGCTAGAGTCTTTTCAAAATAAATTCGGTCCTAATTCTGAAGTCGCAAAAATCTTAAGCAAGCATTATCTGGAAAAAGAGGATTACAATAGGGCTTATGTTCAAATGGAAATTTTAGAAAACAATGAACGGGACAACTTGAGTGTTCGGGCTCAAATGGCCATGATTCTAATTAAACAGGAAAAATTTGAACAGGCCATTTATCGTTTAGAAGACATTTTAAGTCAGGCTCCCACTTTAGATAAAATTCGATTTTACCTTGGTGCTGTTTACGAAGAAATCAAAAAACCAAATTTGTCACTGATTCATTATAAGGAAGTACCTCCCTCAAGCACTTATTTTTCTGATGCCGTCATACACATGGCTCATATTTATAAAACATGGAACCAATACGAAAAGGCTTTGGAGGTTATCAGTTCAGCCATTCATTTAAGAGACGATAATCCCTCATTTTACCTTTACCAAGCTTCACTTCTCGATGACATGAAACAATACAGTAAGGCCGCAGAACAGTTAAATAAAGCCGTAGAAAAATTCCCCCAACATGCACAAATGCACTTTTTTTTAGGTTCTATCGAAGAAAAATTAGGTCAAATGGATCGTGCCATTGATCAAATGAAAACTGTTCTCGAGATTGAAAAAGATCATATTCAAGCGATGAACTTCCTGGCTTACATTTATGCTGAGCAAAGTGTTTCGTTGGACGAAGCCGAGTTGCTGGCTCGTAGAGCTTTAACTTTAAAACCAGATGATGGTTATATTTTAGACACTGTGGGTTGGGTGTTGTATAAAAAGGGAAATATTGAAGTCGCCACAAGATATTTGGAAACAGCTTTTAAAGCCAAACCAGATGAGTCCATCATTGCCGAACATTTGGGTGATGTTTATTTTAGACAACAACTTATCAATAAAGCCAAAACCATGTATCAAAAAGCCATCGAGTTGGAATCAGAAGCAGACAAAATAGCCAAAATCAAAACCAAGCTTTTAGCCACACAAAACCAAAGTTTACCGCTCTTACCAACAACTCGATTGCCTGCCTCTGATAATTCTAAAGATGTGACTAAGGACAACGACTTAAAATAATAAATGGGGACTATCTTCCCCTACCACTTTCTTTTATCCTTACAACTCTAGTAATTCTACATTGGAGCGAACAGGATGAAGTGTTTTTTCTTTGTTTTATTGGCGCTATCTTTCAGTTTACAGGGCTGTCAAACCACTCAAAAGAAAGATATCTCTCTCTCCGACGAGGGTTATTGGCACGCTCAAGCCCTTATCAAAGACATTGCAACACATAAGTCTGCTGTTGTGGGTCTTGATGTCAACGCCAAGCTCAATGAAAGTTTTCGAATGGATGTGACCTCTCCCCTCGGACAACCCATTGCAAGTCTCGTAATGACTTCTCCTAAATTATCCCAACTTACCTATATACTTTTTGATGAAAAGAAATACTATCGCGGCGAAGCTAATGAAAAATCCTTGCTTCCCATTCTTCCCATACCTCTAAATCCTCAAATATTAAATTTAGTGTTTTTTGAAAAACATTTGGACTCATCCCAATGGAAATGCAGAAACGACTCCCATGGAAAAGTAAACGATTGTCAAAATCAAACTTTAGGAGTTCTCATAAAATGGAAAAGACGAGGTTCTAGAAAGTCCTTTGAAATCTACCATGAAAAAAGCCAAGTGCAGATTAAAGTGACGAACTTCCAGCCCAAAGTCGAGGACCAAGAGAACTTATTTCAATTAAATCCACCAAAGTCCTTCCTCCCGATCATGAGATGAATTCTGAAACGAAGGTGTCACAATTTGGAACGTCTTACCCTGAAGTGAAGAATAGACATCTGCAAAGCTCTTTCAAGTTTATTTTAGTTAGAAATAAATTTATCTTAGATTGCTGGTCAACAGATGTTTAGGCATAATGAAGCTAGGTTCTGGTTCCTTTTCCCATTAATACCATTAATGATGTCGTAGTTTGAGACTACCCACCCCAAGGAGGACCCATGGCGACAGATTCCAACCGAAATCAATTTGAAAAACTAATTTCCAGTTTACAAGGCTCAAACCGCTTTCATGAGCTAAATTGGGTGGGGTCTTTTTTTGATTATCTAAATATGGTTCGGGAAAATCCTAAAGTCACTCGTAACGCCTTTCAAAGAATGTTTGATATGATTACTGAGAAAGGCACCGTTGAGTACGTCGATGTCAAAAAACAAGTAGTCCATTATAAATTTTTCGATGACTTGGATCAAGATGGCAAAGACGCTGTCTTTGGTGCGGACCTTCCTTTAATGAAATTAGTCAATGTTCTAAGGGCTGCAGCCTTAGGATATGGAACTGAAAAAAGAGTCATACTCTTACACGGACCTGTAGGAAGTGCCAAATCAACCATCTGCAGACTGCTCAAACAAGGATTAGAAAGATATTCCCGTTCAGATTCTGGTGCCCTTTACACCTTTGAGTGGATTGATGAAGATGGTAAGCATGAGGACGTTTTTGGAAAAGGAGTGCGCGTTTTTCCAAGCCCTATGCACGAAGAACCCCTTCTCCTCATCCCAGTGGAAATACGCCAATCCATCATTGACGAACTCAACCGAGGCAATAAAACTGACTTTCGCATTCATATTCAAGGGGAGCTCTGTCCACCCAGTCGCTACATTTTTAAATCGCTCTTGGAAAAATACGGCGGTGATCTCAACCGTGTTTTACAACATGTTAGAGTGCGCCGTCTTATTTTGTCTGAGTCGGATCGAATCGGTGTGGGAACGTTTCAACCTAAGGACGAAAAAAATCAAGATAGTACTGAACTCACCGGTGATTTAAACTACCGCAAAATTGCAGAATACGGATCTGACTCAGATCCAAGAGCTTTTAATTTTGATGGGGAATTTAACGTAGCCAACCGGGGAATGATCGAGTTTGTTGAGGTCCTTAAACTGGATGTGGCTTTCTTGTACGATTTACTCGGAGCTTCACAAGAACACCGGGTGAAACCTAAAAAATTTGCTCAAACCTATATTGATGAAGTCATCATAGGTCACACCAACGAACCCGAATACCGAAAACTTCAAGATAATGAATTTATGGAGGCTTTAAGAGATCGAACGGTCAAAATTGATATCCCCTATATCACCAAGCTTAAAGACGAAATCAAAATATATAAAAAGGATTTTAACAGTCGAATTCTCAGAGGAGTGAGTATAGCTCCCCACACTATTGAAATGGCAGCCATGTGGGCTATTATGTCTCGATTGGAAAAACCTAAAAAAGCAAATCTCACACGATTGCAAAAACTAAAACTTTATGATGGTAAGTCATTACCTAATTATACTGAAGACAATATTAAAGAGCTTAGAAAAGACGCCAAAAGAGAAGGGTTAGAAGGGATCTCCCCCCGGTACATACAAGATAAAATTTCCAATGCCATTGTCACCGCCCAACAAATGAATCGAGGCTCTGTGAATCCATTTATGGTATTGAACGAACTTGAGGGCGGGCTCAAGCACCACTCATTAATTGCCAACGAAGAAATTCGTGGCGACTATAAAGAGCTTCTCAGCGTGGTTAAGCAAGAATACGAAGAAGTAATTAAAGCCGAAGTTCAAAGAGCCATTTCTGCGGATGAAGGTGCGTTACAGAGGCTTTGTGGAAATTACATTGATAATGTAAAGGCTTATACACAAAAAGAAAAAGTAAGAAACCAATTTACCGGTCGTGACGAAGAGCCAGATGAAAGACTCATGCGTTCCATCGAAGACAAGATAGAAATCCCTGAATCTCGAAAAGATGATTTTCGCAGGGAAATTATGAATTACATTGGAGCTTTATCTCTTGAAGGAAAACGGTTTGATTACAAAACCAATGAGAGGCTTCAAAAAGCTTTAGAACTTAAACTTTTTGAAGATCAAAAAGACACGATAAAGCTCACCTCTCTTGTATCCTCGGTTGTGGACAAGGACACTCAAGAAAAAATTGATATTGTTAAAACACGTTTGATTAAAGAGTTCGGATACGATGAAATTTCTGCGACGGATGTGCTTCATTACGTAGCAAGTATTTTTGCTCGTGGTGACGTGAAAGAGAAAAAATAATCATGGGAATCCGCGAAGATCACAATCGATTTCGTGATATCGTTAGGGGTCGAATTCGCCAAAATTTTAAAAAATACATTAGTCATGGAGAAATGATTGGAAAACGGGAAAAAGATTTTGTCAAAATTCCCATTCCTTCCATAGACACACCAAGATTTAAATATGGCCCCAAACAAATGGGTGGCGTTGGTCAAGGCCAAGGTCAACCTGGGGACGGAGTCGATAGTGACGGTGAAGGAGCCGGCAAAGCTGGTAACTCCAGCGGAGAACACTTACTCGAAGTGGACATTACATTTGAAGAGTTGGCCGATATACTTGGCGAAGAATTGCAATTGCCAAGAATTAACCCAAAGGGAAATCGTGCGGTTGACTCTTTGGTGACAAAATACACTGGCCGAGCCCCTGTAGGCCCCGAAAGTCTACGGCATTTTAAAGCTTCCTACAAAGAGGCTTTAAAACGACATATCTCCAGTGGAACTTATCAAGCTGAAAACCCCATCATTGTTCCCATTCGTCGAGACTTCCGCTATCGGACTTTTCGTCGCACCACAAAACCCCACGCTAATGCTGTAGTCATTTATATGATGGACGTGTCTGGCTCCATGGGGGATGAACAAAAAGAAATTGTGCGCTTAGAAAGTTTTTGGATTAACACTTGGTTAAAGCGTAATTACAAAGGGCTGGACACTCGTTTTATTATCCATGATGCCGCAGCCAAAGAAGTGGATGAAAAAACATTTTTTTCCACCAGTGAGTCCGGCGGAACGCTTATTAGTTCGGCTTACAAACTTTGTAAAAAAATAATAGAGCAGGACTATCCTCTTTCAGATTGGAATATCTATCCCTTTCATTTTAGTGATGGTGACAACTGGAGTGGCGAAGACACTCGACTCTGTATTAAAATGTTACAGGAATTCTTTTTACCCAACGTTAATATGTTTGGTTATGGTCAAGTGGAAAGCAAATATGGGAGTGGGCAATTTTTGAAAGATTTGGAAAAAGGTTTGCCCGATGAACAAAAACTCACTTTAAGCAAAATTGAGAGTCGCGATAAAATCATGCAATCTATCAAAGAGTTTCTGGGAAAAGGGAGATAAAAGTGGCCAATCTCACCGCCGAACTGGAGAAGGAAAGGGTTCGAATTGAAAAAGCAGCACGACAGTGCGGTTTGGATTTTTTTGAAACCATTTTTGAAATTGTTACATATGACCAACTCAATCAAATAGCCTCCTATGGTGGATTTCCAGTGCGCTATCCCCACTGGCGTTTTGGAATGGAGTACGAACATCTCTCTAAAAGTTATGAATACGGCCTTTCCAAAATTTATGAATTAGTTATCAATAATGACCCTTGTTACGCCTATTTAATGGAAGGAAATGAGTTCGTAGATCAAAAATTAGTTATGGCCCATGTATTTGGGCATTGTGATTTTTTTAAAAACAATCAGTGGTTTTCCCCCACCCATCGCAAAATGATGGATGAAATGGCCAATCATGCCACAAGAATTCGGCGTTACATCGACCGCTTTGGCCAAGAAGTCGTTGAAGAATTTATTGATAAATGTCTCAGTTTGGAAAATTTAATTGATCGCTACAGTGCCTACAATCACATTAAAATCCAAGTCCCCGAAATAGGTCTTGAAGACCCTAAGTTTGATGTTGAAAACTCTCCACAAAAGAGTTTGTCTCAAACTCAATTAAAAGAATTTATACCCGGTCGCCTTCCTGTTCATCGCGAGTACATGGAAAGTTTTATCAACCCGCCGAGCTTATTAAAAAAAGCAGAGGAATTACAACGTTCAACTCAGCAAACAACGCCGGTATTCCCGGCAAAACCCGAAAAAGATATCCTGCAGTTTTTAATTTACCATGCTCCTTTGGCTCCTTGGCAACAGGATGTTATGTCCATCATCCGCGAAGAAGCCTATTACTTTGCACCTCAAGGCATGACCAAAATAATGAATGAAGGTTGGGCCTCCTACTGGCATTCAAAAATTATGACTGAAAGAATTATGTCCGATGCAGAAATTGTGGATTTTGCCGATCGCCACAGCGGAACAATGGCTATGTCGCCAACAAGTTTTAACCCTTACAAAGTAGGTATAGAATTATTTAGAGATATTGAGGATCGTTGGAATAAGGGGCGGTTTGGTAAAGAATGGGAGGAATGTGATAACCTCACCACAAAACAAACCTGGGATCAAAAACTAGGTCGTGGTCGAGAAAAAATATTTGAAGTCCGTCGAAACTATAATGATGTCACATTTATTGATGAATTTCTAACCGAAGATTTTTGTGTTAAAAATAAGATGTTTGTCTATAAATTTAATAAGCGCACCCAACAATTTGAAGTCGACACCAGAGACTTTCCAGAGATTAAGAAAAAATTTCTCTTTCAACTCACTAATTTTGGCCAGCCCATTATTTCAGTTGCGGATGCCAACTTTAATAACCGAGGAGAACTCCTTCTTACCCATCTATTTGAAGGGGTAGAAATGCAACCTGATTACATGAATGAAACCATGAAAAATTTGTTTTCAATTTGGACTCGACCCGTCCATATGGCCACAGTATTGGATGGAGAAAAAAAGTTAGTTGGTTTTGACGGCAAGGAGTTTCACCAAAATCCAGCCAGTGAATTGCCCGTGGGTGGTCAAAGTTAAAATCCTGTTCCAGCCGACTCTAAGAGCTTGTTCGAAGAAGAAATTCGAGCGGCCTTTTTTTGGCCTGAATCTTGCTTAAGATTAAAAAAAACTAAAAATTATTCCGCCCAAAGGTAAAAGTTCAAGGATTCTTTTTGTTAAAGTTATTTAACTCCATTCAATTTAAATTTGTCTTTTCACTCGGTCTTTTGGTGAACCTCTCAACAATTCTTCCACTTCACGCTGATCCTTCCAACGATCTCGCAACTGTTGTTACAAATCTTAATTTAGTATTAGATTTAAGCAAATCCACAGCCACTGTACCTCTTCTGAACTCTCAAGATCATGTAATTGATGGTCTGATTTTAAGACTGGAGGGTCACCTTGCGCATAAACCCACTATAGAACCAGATTTATTTAGAGAGCTAAACCCTAAACTGATGGTTTTACTCCGCAAAGAGTTTAATCTGAATCGAACTTTAACATTGGGCCGAATCCTCATCCTTACGCTACCAACAACAAACCCTCTTTATGAAGAGGTTGTTCAAACACTTCTTATAAACTTATTATTTGCACACAAAATTGAAACTCAGGGGAGAAGAGTTTTTGCAGAAAGTTTATCCTCTGAATCATCTATTGTCCTAAATATAGTAGACACACTCAGAATCAAACCCCGAGTGGGTGAAAAACTAAGCTCAGCCATTAAAAATTGGACTGTAGCCTATCTCCATTATCAAAATCTTAACATAACTGATTACATCGATGCCAAATCAGAGGAAATTCAAGCTCAAAAGAATTTAGCCACGGCTTTAGTAAATCTGAAAAATGAGCTTCTGACTTATTTTTGTAATACCCAAAACCAAATTTTTAGTTTGAGCAATTTTTTACCAGATACAAGAATAACTTTTTCCATTTGGAATCATACAGTGACTTTACAAAGAGTTTTACAATTGGCTCATTTCACCCATGTTACTGAAGATCAAATCGTACAAATATTTCCTAATCTAGAAGAATATCTCAAATACCTTTCCTCATCCATAGTTGAGATAAATTCCAATGATATTTATTTAAATAATCAAAATGGTTTGGTAAAAACCTTAGTTGAAGTTCTGATGCTATTAATAGAACAACTAGAATTCTACTCAGAGAATTCCCCAATCCATAAAAATTTAACTGCACTTGTCGCTACCTATTCTACTTTTTTGGCTCAATTTCCTGACTATGAAAATTACTTGATTCACATACAACAAATACTAGCGCATCCTTTATTTCTAAAAAGTATTGCCGGTAAATCCAACCAGGTGATGCAAAATCATCTACTTTGGAATTACGTACAACTCCACGTGGGTTCTCCACCATCTACCCGTCGCCCTGATGTCATTCAAATTTTATCTCTATACCAAACTCCACAGTCAATTCGACTGGGAACCTTACTTACGCGTTATAAAAAATACCCCTCAGATCTTGTGCTAAAGACGCTCATTCTTTTTAAAATTATACACCCCGAGAAAGACGATCTTTATTTATTCCCAAATTGGATTGATCAAAGATACTATTCTGCAGATAAAAAGAAAGAATTCATTTTATTAAAGGCTCTAAGTACAATTACACTCGAGTTTTTATACCCACCATCGCAATGTTCAGTAGAACTACAAAGAATATCCCTCGCTCTTGAAGCTGTTCGAAAGTACCTACTTTATTTAGACCCAGAAATAAGATACAAGCTTTTTCAATTGGCAAAAAGATTTCCATCCACTGAACCCACAAATAACATTCCAGTGGAAACCCACTCAGTAACAAGCGTGGCAAGTGAGGTTTGGACCATTTTAGTCCAGATAATATACAACCCCCCTCATAATTTCATAATTGATGATAAACCGATCTTAAAAGTGACCACATTAGATGCAGACGCATTAAAAATCTTATTCAATATGAAACTCAATTTTAAATTTTTTCAGGTACTTTTAAGTCAAATATCCCAACTGAAATTCGTTCCTCTAGATTTACAAGAAAAAATTCTAACCGAACTAAACTCCGTGGCTGAAAATGAATTTGGTATTTATTCGCTTCATATCGAAGCTGTCATTCACTTATTAAAAAATCTTCCCATTGATTCAAGTTTATTTCCACAAATCAGATCTTTGCCTACATCTGTCCAAACAAAAATTTTTCAATTGACCCCTACATTATGGTTTAGGGTCGAAACCAATTCTCAATCCCCGGTTCCAACCATAAATGAAGTCACCACTTACCTAAATAATAATCAAGACAACGCAAATGCTCTCATAAATATAGTTAAGCTTCTATTGGAGAAGTTTCAATTAGACTCTTCTAATTTGCAGTCCAATCAAAAAGCAGCTTTAAGAGACGCTTCAAAAACATTAGTGCTGAACTTTTTAAAGCGACCCCCGGCAAGAAACATTCGCGATTTAGAAAATATCAGTTTGGTTATAACTTTCGTCGAACAAATGGAATTTAATGATCCAAATTTTATCACCCTATTAACCCAGTGGGCTCAAAATAGCGTCATTCCACGACTTCACTATTGGCGGTGGCTGTTCACTATTGGGCAGGATTTTGGGTATTTATTGGCCAGAGAAGAGATTTTGCAAATAAGAGTCCAAGCCATAAATACCCTTGCTTCCATTGGAAGTCGAAACCTCATCGATAATACAAACACTTTCCGCGTTCTTCTTGTTTTTTTACAAGGTAAAAACTCTGCCTTAAGAGAGGCGGCACTTGATGCTTTGAAAATTCTCGAAAGTAATGGAGGTCAACTTACAGCAGCAACAACAAACGCTTCAACTAACGGTGAACCGTTACCCCCAAATGCTCTAAGATTATTCAGGGAATTATCTAAAATTAATTGCCATACTGTTTTAAGTGATAGGTGACTTAGACGGGTAAATGACACAAAAGTGACACAAAGAGGAGCGATTACCTCCTTAGAAAAGGATACCAAGGAGCAGGAAGTCAATATGATATGCCCCCTCCCGGCACACAGTAGACAAAATTTGACCTGAGTCAATCCGATGAAGCAACTACCTCCTTTCGATACGGTTTACTACGAGGAAACGCTGGCAGTGCTATAAAAAGCTGGCAATCCTATTTTAAGAACCGCTCTATTTTAAGTTTGAGAATTTTTGGCCCAAAATTTGCTCTTCAAAAAAAGTCATTCAAACTATTAATTTTATTTCCTAGACTGGAGATCTTTTTGCTGAAGAGAATAAAGAAAATTCACTTTAAGCAAAGTTTTTTTACACTTATTTTTAGTATTTTCTTAACAATCCTGCCATTGCATGGAAATACAGAAGACATAAATAATTTAAATTTACCTGAGCAACTCATTAATCTCATAAAAAGTCTGGGAGGAGATCCCATTCAATATCAAAGTATTGCAGATTATACAGCACGTGATATAGGACTGGATCATGCACTTCTGGCTTTAGAGTACTTTTTAGGCAATCATCCAAACTTGGAATATTTTCATTTTTCAACCATCAATGAACGACTTTACGGGCTTCTAAAAAACGAAACTCTAAGGGACCGAACCTTAACCTTGTCCAGAATCCTCACTCTGACTCTCCCCCCAACAAGTCCCAACTATAAAGTAGTAGTTGAAACACTTTTAATGAATTCCCTGTTTTTTGGTAATTTGAACAACTCCAATTTGAGCGCTCGAATTGAAGCTTTGAATCATGCAAAGCCTTTATACCGACAATTCGCCGATAGTTTTGACCATGGGACATATATAGACATTAATTATAGAACTTTAAAAAAATGGGTGATCGCTGACCTAAGATTTAGGGAACTTAGTCAGAGTGAAACCCAACTGGCTCAAGCTGAAGTGATATTGACCCAAAGAGCTTTGGAAGTTATCCACCTCATCTTAAAAGACATTCCTCCTAATGAATTGGTAGTTTTTTATACGAATGATAAATTTCCACCAGGATCACTTTTACACCTTGGAATTCTATATAGGATAATTGGTTTCTCTCCTACAGGTCAGCCATTGGATCCCTATCTTCATCCATTAGGTGCCGGTTTCAGCTTGGATCTAGATATGCCCACATTCATTATTTTAATAAATAAAATTAAAACGTTAAAGCTTATACCAAATGAATTACTAGAAACAATGGTTGAGAGACTTCACTCTTTTGCTTTAGAACAAGGCAATCACCTTTCACCAGATGATCTCATTAAAATTGGTCACACCATTGATATATTGGAAAGTTCCATTTTGAATCTTAATTTGCTTCAACAGATAAAAGATTTGCCTCGTTCTATTCAAAGGGTGATTTCTCGAACTGCACCCACTTTAAGGCTCACTCTTGATTGTAAGACGACTACCAAGATAACCATCCAAACGATTACTGCTTGCTTAAATGAGGACCCAAAAAATTTTGAACTTTTTATCCAAGTCCTTAGACTCCCCTTCGGGATATTAAATCCTAGCCATCTGAGAATTGATGAAAAAGAAAGGCTAAGATCGGCCTCACGTCACCACCTACTTCATCTTCTATCAAATCCTCCAATTGAACTCTATTCTGATCCAGACATCCTAAAAATGGCTTTAACTTTTACACAAAATTTGGAGTTCCTTGATCATGAAATAATCTCTCTGTTAACCCGTTGGAGCGCAGGAGAAATCGTTCCGTTCGCTAAAACTTTGCTTTGGAAATTCAACCTTATAAGACGGTTTGGATTATTTTCGGCTCATATTTTTAATAGGGAGTTAAGTCTTCAAGCACTTCACATCTTAGCCTTTATTGGCAAAGGTCCACAGGGGAGAATTACAAATCTACAGACGTATCGTGTGCTATTGAAATTAATCCGAGGAAGAAGTCCTCAACTAAGAAATGCCGCATTGATGGTGTTAATCCAATTAGAAAACAACGGCAACCAAGTCACTGTTGCAGAGTCTTTAGCCTCATTAACTAAACATCCTTTAGATCCGTTGGCCCTCATTAAGTTCAGGGCAACTATGGTAGAACAGCCATGTACGGCTCTTCTACCAATAGAACCCGCACCTTCGCACTCTCTAAAACCCAACAGATAAAATCAATGCATAAAAAGGTTTGTTGGATTTTTATAATTCAGTCCGAATCATTTGTGGAGGCAGAAAGGATTTCATCGAGTTCTTTGGCATCCTTAGCCTCTACTTTAAAAAGCCAACCATCCCCATAGGGATCTTCGATAATTAAGTTTGGGTCCTCGATGACGGCCTCATTAATCTCTACTATTTGACCATCGACAGGACTGTATAAATTTAAAGGACCTGAATCGGTTTCGATTTCACCACAAATTTCTTCTGTGTTGACTTCATCATCAACAGACGGAAGATTAATCTTACCAATTTCACTGAGTTCCTCTAAACCATCTTCATTGATTCCAATTGTGACCACACCATCTTCCACAAGAAGCCACTCGTAAGCCATGTAGGTTACTAAATCGTCCATAGACAACTCCTTCCAAAAGTAAGAAGACACACCCGCCAAATCTTCCAGAGTCAAAAAAATCCTGGAGTCAATTTGGAGGGTCGGCAAAGAAACTGTATTTTTGTTTTACACAACAACCAAAGCTCCTTACAAATCAAAATACAAATAAAATTCGTAGGGAGTAGGTCGTTGCTGCATAGGAATGACTTCACGATCATTTTTATAGGATAACCAGGTTTCGATGAAATCCTTATTGAACACACCACCTCGTAGCAAAAATTCATAGTCCTTACTTAAGGCCAAAAGAGATTCATCTAATGTTTTAGGTACAGATGGCACTCGAGCAGATTCTTCCTGAGACAATCCATAAATATCTTTATCGAGAGGCTGACCCGGATCAATTTTATTTAGAATGCCATCGATACCCGCCATCAACATCGCAGTAAATGCTAAATAAACATTAGCGCTAGGATCTGGAGTTCTAAACTCAATACGCTTTGCTTTAGGATTTGAACCCGTATTGGGAATCCTCATGGCGGCAGAACGATTGCGATAGCTGTAAGCCAATTTAATGGGAGCTTCAAATCCAGGAACTAACCTTTTATAGGAATTGGTCGAAGGATTGGTGAAAGCACAAAGAGCGGGAGCATGTTTTAAAATCCCACCAATGTAATAGAGCGCTGTTTGAGAAAGACCAGCATACTTGTCCCCTGCGAAAAGAGGGGCTCCATCTTTCCATAGGGACATATGGCAATGCATACCCGATCCATTATCCCCAAAGATGGGTTTGGGCATAAAAGTAGCCGTTTTACCATGACGTCGCGCCACGTTTTTTACAATGTATTTAAACCACATCATGCGGTCTGCAACGTCAACCATCGTACTGAAACGAATGTTAATTTCACCTTGACCTGCAGATGCAACCTCATGGTGTTGTCTTTCCACAGGGATGCCGCATTTTTCCAATTCCAAACAAATTTCAGTTCTCAAATCATGAAGTGTATCGGTGGGAAGAGCGGGAAAGTATCCCTCTTTAGGTCTGGGTTTATAACCAAGATTTCGACCGCTCTCATCACGACCCGAATTCCAGGAGGCCTCATCTGAGTCCACTTGATAAAATCCACCAAAAGCAGTTTGTTCATATCGAACATCATCAAAAATAAAAAACTCTGCTTCAGGTCCAAAAAAAGCCGTATCCGCTATTCCTGTCCCTTGCAAAAAGGCCATGGCTTTTTTAGCAATTTGTCTGGGATCACGATCATAAGGTTCAAAACTATCTGGTTGAACCACGTCACAAATAAGAGAGAGAGTGGGAACCTCCATAAAAGGATCCATTTTAACCGAGGTAGGATCAGGTAAAACTGTCATGTCAGATTCATGAATATTACGCCATCCTCGTATGGAACTACCGTCAAAATTAAGACCTTCTGAAAAAACTGTTGGTGTGAGCTCACTCACCGGGATAGTAAAGTGTTGCCACATTCCTGGTAAATCGATGAACTTGAGGTCAACCATTTTGGCTCCTCGTTCCTTGGCAAAGGCAATGACATCTTCTGGGCGCATGGGGGGGCCTCCATTAATCAGTGGGTTATTTGAATAATGGAGCCAAGTGTTATCTTAAAATTATCGATTCAGCAATCAATGATTGTAAAATAAATGCAGGATTGGAGAACCTAATTCTAAGGTCATCATCTGATTCTTAGATCAAAACAAAGAGGAGATTTCTTAACCCCCACAAACACCTTATCGTCCGAAGTTCGAACCTCAAGTTCGGACCTCATCCATATTATTTCCATTTATCTTCATTAGGGACTGGTTTGCTTTTTTGCATTTTTATTTTTGAGAAGAAAGGCAGGTACCCCCCCTCCTTTTTTCCTTGAACTTGTTTTTAATGAAAGGATGGAGATATGAAATTTGATAAATGGAACCCATGGATCTGGGTCAACCGACACTCCCTTTTATTGAATGCCAAAACAGGGATCATTATAAATAAACAAAAAGGACAGAGTTTAATAGAGTATCTTATCCTGGTGGCTTTAATGGCTGTTTCAACCATCGCTGTGGTAAGGTCCCTAAGTTATGTCGTGCAAACTCGTTTTGCCAATGCACTTTATGCAATTCAAGGTTCAAATAAAACTGTACGTACAGAATCCTTTGATGAACGGACTGTTAAAAAAAGAGATTTGAGCGATTTTATAAATGGAGCCGCTCAGGGCTCCCAACATTGAAAATTAAATCTCAACAGGGTAGCGGTCTGATTGAATATCTTGTTGGTTTGACCCTACTGACAGCTTTGACTGGGGGAATTTTACAAATCTCCCGACTCACTCTGGCCCATTTATGGTTAAATCATATTCTTTATCAAGCTCTCATCTGCCAAGCGGAAAATCAAATTGATTGTAAAAAAGAAGCACTCCAAAAAGTGAACCTCATTCCCGTAGGAACGACAGAAACCCATATTAGGCTCTTTTCATCCGGTCCAACAAAAGGTTATGGAGAAATTAAATGGAAAGGATTTGGGCAATTGGAACTCACTCTTCTGCAACACTTAAACTTAAATGCCAAAAAGGAATGATGTTGACCCAACTGGCTCTATTAATCCCCGTCCTATTGATTATCGCCGGTGGCACTACGGCACTGGCTCTTGCCATCGGAAACTTGAATCTCATTTCATCAGAATGCAGAAAAGCCATTTGGGTTGCACAAGAATCCATGGGAAAACAACTTAAACAACTTTTAAAACTCAATTCTCGAGCTCAAACCCTACGAATTAAAAGAAAAGTAGCCGAGGCCGAATTGAAAGCGGCGCAAATCAGCTTGGATCCCCCAGCCATCCTTGCCGCTCAAGTCCGTTTGACCGCAGTCCAAATACAACAAAAACAATTGCGACATCTGCAATTAAGCTGGTTACTACAGGCCACCCAAAGTCGGTCGCAAGCATTTTCCCAAGTACAAAAATTAAAATCAAAAATTGAAATGGAATCCTTACACCATCACAGTAAAGTGAATTCACTAGCCGTGGTTGAATCTCCCCCAGAGTCACCCTCACCGGACTACCTCCTGCAATCCAATTTCAAACAACAACAAAAATTAACCTTACGGTATAAGGTGAATTTATTTACTAAATACGATTCCATTTTAAAATTTATTTTACCGGAACAAAAACTTTTTTTTACAGGACAATGTACAGCCAGTCTTTTTGAGGAGAATAAAAAATGGTATCCACAGCTTATCGCGGCCAAATTTTGATTGAACTACTTTGGATTATATTAATTCTGTTTAGTTTTGCAGTTTTTATGGTTCGGTTACATGAAAATGCACAAAAGGTGGCACAAAAAAATCGCTGGGAAACTCCCGCTTCGCACAAAGGATATCATGGTCAAAAATAAATTTATTCTATTTAAAAAGTATTTATCGACCCAAGACAATCAAAAACCTATGATGATTTCCATTGCAGTCATTATTATTTCAGTTTTTGTTCTGATCCTAAATCGTCCCTCCTCAATGGTAGAAACAGAAAAATCTGAGGATCTTAATTTGGACACTTATATTCCCCCCGGTCAGGTTCTAGTCCCCATTGCTGTACAAAATTTTGAAAGTGTGGACTCAATTTTTGGAAATCACGGCGTTGTAGATCTATACGCCCAAGAAAGCTCAACAGGAGCCCCTTCGCTTCTTGTTGCTAGGGCGGTAAAAATGCTGCGAGCTCCTAAAAATCCCAGTCAATTTGGAGTGTTATTACCAATAGAGCACGCGCCTCAAGTGGTACAAAAAGGGGGACCCTTTTATGTTGTTATTCGCAACATAAAGGAAACCGCACCAACTGGTATAAAAATTGAAAAAGGATCAAAAACAAGGCCATTTCAAATCATATATGATGAGGATGATGAGTGATTGGTAACAAATCACAAAAAAGAAACAGAGGGCGACTGACCAGAATGTTCCAAATCAAATTTATACTTATTATTTTAGGGCTGACTCCCCACTTAAAAGCTCAAGAAAACGTAGTTTTAATACAAGCAGGAACAGCTAATGAATCCGATTTCAACGCCTATGTAAAAGCCCACAGCAATGAAGGCCTCGAAAGTTTTTCCGCCTGGTGGCTTAAAAATCGAATTCCTTTAGCGACAGAAAAAGAACTCCAAGTCCGCTTTGAAAAAGCTCAAGAAGAGTATTTGAATGGCAATCTCTTAAAGGCAAAAAAATTATTACTTCAACTCACTGAAATGGAGTTAACTGAGGATTGGCGCAGAGAAGAAAGAAAAATATTTTCCTACGCCTACCTTCGACTCGCCCAATTGGAGTACCAACCAGAAGCTAAGAGGGACTTAGTGCAAAAAGCTCGTCGAGGTCTCCATTTGAAATTGGACCCAAGCTTGTTCCCACCTCCGCTCTGGAAGGAATTTAGTGCATCTCAATTTAATGCTAAATCCTTAGAAAATATTCTTTTAGAAAATATATTCCCGATGGTGCGCTATCTTTTGATTGATGGGAATCCCTATCCATCAATTAAACCCCTACAAATCCCCCGCGACAACTTAAAGCATCGCTTCACCTTAGTCTTTGATCATGCCCCCCCTCTCTCTAGAATTGTAACATGGGAAGATTTTTTTAATTGGAACCCGAACCCAATTTCCTGGGTAGATGGCGATTGTGATCATTGGAGTTGGGCACAAAACTCCACACCAAATATAAATTATAAAATATTTTTTTCAGACCAATGTCCCCAAGGAAAGACACTACAAGTTCCTAAAATTATATCGAACGCAAATCATTCTTCCTTAAAGGAATTGTCTTTAAAGACAATTCCTTTATCTAAACTTTCAACTCCCTCTCCAACCTCCCCCCAGTCACTATGGAAAAACAAATGGTTGTGGATTTCTATCGGAGTCTTAGGAGCTGGAATTTATACCCTCAATCAAAAGGAAACCCGTTCGCAAAACCCCAGCACCCAATACGGGTTTTAATCTCTATAATATATATAGAATTTATTTATTTTAAGTGGACACCATCAAACACCACTTCCGTAGGAACTCCATCTGCAAAGTGAGTGTAACAGTTGGGCACCCAAGATACATCTGGGTGGGAATGATAAATTAACGGATCTCCTAATAAGCTTTTAACTCCGGCATGGGAACTTTGTTCTAGCGCCAATAAATTTTGCCCCACGCTAGGGGACTCAATGGGACTGTCGCTCCCAAAACTGAAGGGGAGATTAAGGTTTTGTAAATTTCGCCAAGGAAAAAAACAAATTTTATTTAAATTAATTTTTTGATTCAACCATTTGTGATCTGAAAGCCAGTGGCAAGGTTGCAAATGACAGTGAATATCTAAACCCTTCATTAAAAGAAGTGTTTCTTCTCGAACCAGTTCAAAATGTTCCAAATGCAATGGACCAATAAACTTTCTCGTACGGGATCGTTCTTCTTTAATCCTGAGGTAAGTTAGTATCACTTGGTGAACGGCCTCATCACCAATAACATGAACTGCCAATTGTAAATTTTGATCCCAGGTGGAATGAAAAATCTCGCCAAGGGAGTCTAAAGAAAGCAGAGTCAACCCATGACCGGAGCCGCTTTTGTATTGACAACCTAGCCATGCCCCTTCTGACCCCAAAGCTCCGTCCATAAAAACTTTAATCCCTAAAGGACGAATGAGTCTCAAATTTTGTTTTTTAGCCCTTACAGCCAAATCAAGAGCCTGGGAAAAAGTTTGTCTTGGAGACACTTCAAAAAATTGCTCCACTGCCAATGTCAATATTCCACTTTGTTCCAAATGAATGGCTGACTGGAATTGATCTTCATTACAAGTCATATCCCGCACATGGGTAAACCCAGCTTGATTAAAAATATTCATTCCCTTCAACAAGGATCGTTGCTGTTCACTGGGAGTCGCCTGAGGAATCATCTGATCAATAAACTTCATAGCCTCATCAATAAAAACCCCGGAGGGAATGCCACTTTGTTCTCGTTCAATTCGTCCTCCTAAGAAATTATCTTTGAGAGACTCCCACACTATGCCGTTTTTTGCCCCCGCCAATTTCATGGCAGTGGTATTTACCCATAGAGCGTGACCATCCTTTCGAGTAAAGGCCACAGGAAAATCAAAACCAAAACATTCATCTAAAACTTTGCGATGGGGAAACTCTTTCTGAAGCCAAAAGTTCTGATCCCATCCAAATCCAAGAAGCCAGTTTTGACGAAAATGATGCGGCTTAATTTGAAGTTTAAAAACATCACTTGGAGATCTCAGACCAGAAAGTTTGAGTTGTAGAGAGACCTCACCGGTAGCTAACCAATGCACATGACTGTCTCGACAATGGGGAATCAAAGAGGTAAACATGAAAAAGTTATCTCATCAGTTCGATAAAATCACAAAACAATAAATGAAACCCCGTTTCCCCTCGCCCCATCCCCCAAATAACCGCAAATTTAAGTTAATCCGTTGAGCTTTAAAGCAGAGGATTACCCTTAGAGTAACTTCTATTCTCTGACCATTAGCCTTAGGCCTTATTACTTCTGACTTCGTCGATTTAAAAAAGTTATTTTTGTAGAAAGGTCTGAACAGATCTTTAATCGAAGAATAGGTCTTAATTTTTTTAAACTGCCCTTGTAGGGACCTGGCGTTTTTTTGATTTATTTTGCTTTTTAGGAATTTTTAATTTCAATTGGGGTTTATGTTTGTAAAACAAATTAAAAAACCCATGGTAAAACCACCGTACTTATTGTGAAATCCATTCGAAAAAATGGAAAAACCCACCCATAAAACTATTCGTAGTCTCGGCACAGCCACCAATGAAAACGAACTTGAAATCATATTAAAGTCAGCCCCGGCCTTTATCGCAGCTATAAAAGAAAATTAGAACCGACTCCTGCCCATTTTTGACCCCATGGAGTTTTATGAAGTCAAACCCCGTGACGTCACCACGCTTCACTTTGAGAGTTTTTCAGAAGATGAGTTAAGAAGATTGGGCTTTAGTAAAAACTGTCGGTTTAAAGAAACTCAAGTTGTGCTCGCCCTACAAACCGCACAAGGAGGTATCCCTGTAGGTTATGAACTTTATCAAGAATGGAACAAGGTCAAAAGTTATCGGCTCGGCGATACCTATGAGGGTAAAACTCTTACTTGTTGCGGTTCAAAACCACAAAGAAAAGTTTAAACTGAGAAAAGTATTTCTTGTGGCAGATAGAGCCATGTTTAACCAAAACATTTGGACCTTATGGATTCCTTGGGAGTTCATTATGTGGTTGCAGCCAAATTAAAGTCCATGTCCTCTGAGGTTAAGCAAGAGATGCTCAACTTCGCCTCAACGGTGGATAAAATCAACGACGGATAAAAAAGGATTCGCCGCTATGGAGAAAGAATTGGAAGGCCGATGTCTTCGTAAAATTTCATAAAATGGGAACCACCCGGGCTCAAAAACGGGATCTTATTGTAAACTTCTCTTTCCGATCTTATTGTAAACTACTCTTGCCTTCGAGCCAAAAAGGACCCCCAAAAAAGACCCCAAAAATGAGCTTAGTGACAGAGAACGAATTGTCACTCGTATAAGGAAACAGTTGGATAAAACAAATCAAATAGAATTAAGTCAGTGCCTCAAAAACCGAGGAGCAAAAAAATATCTGAATATTTGTAACAAACTGACCGCGTCTTTGAATGAGTCAAAAATACAAGAAGACAGTCTTTGGGACGGTTTGCACGGTATGATTACTAATGCCAAAGAGGAGTCTGGCCAAGAGTTGCTCTCATCGTTAGCTCGAAACTTAGGGCTGAGTAACTGGGTACAAATTGGTTTATTGGTGAATAGAAGAAGCCTTTAGAATAAACAAAACAGACTTAAAAATGCGACCGATATTTCACTGGAAACGTTCTCGAATTGAGGCTCACATTGCTATTTGTTATCTGGCGTTTAGTATGTGCTATTTGTTATCTGGAGTTTAGTATGATGGTGCAAATCAGAAAAAAACTAAATGATACTGGAGTAAAAATAAGTGTGGATAGAATCAGGCTTTAATCGTCACTAAAGGAAGGAACAAAAAACAGCCAGCGGCACCTCGATAAGCCCAATTTGAAGTTAAATTGGTTTTAATATGCTAAAATTGCTTAATTTGACGGCACATAACTTGCTTAGTATAAAAATTGAACCGTTTTTTTAGCTACCGTTTTTTTTCATCTTGCCAGAGTGCAATTGGATAAACGGTCAAGATAGTAAAAAAAACCAATAAAAAATTGTTGGGCCCCATGGCCTGAATTCTGCACTTTGTGGTCCAATACAAACAAACCTGTCGGATCCTTCCGACAAAAAGGAGCCTATATGAAAAAAATGTTTTTAGTGGCTATGGCCATGACAACGATTTTAACCCACTCGGCTTACGCTGTGGATGAGGATGGAGTCACAACAACGGATGGGAAAGCAATTGACCATATATTAATTCGTCTACTAAATGCTGTGTACTCACGATCTCAGGCAATCGCGCAGATCGATAAAATTTTTAATTCATTCCCCCATAGCGAAACTGTTGAAACTCCTAAAAGTTACGACGACCTAAATAGTAAAACTATTGGGGGTAAAACTGAAATAACTGGAGAAAATTGTTATTTAAATATCGCTAAAGTTTCGAAAGAATATTTGGAAACCGCTCCATTCAACCCCGATTACATGGTTAGCTTTTGGACCACTGATCCTAAGGGTAACAAAGTCAACGAATTTAAAATAAATACAGAGGATGCTAGAACTGAAATCTTACAAACACCTAGAACCAAGGTTAGTCTTCCTTCTTTAGTTTTTAGTCCCCCCCCTAAACCTGACTTATCAAGTGCAATAGGTATTAAAACCCCATGGGATGTTACCAGTAATAAAATTACTGTTGTATTTAATGAGGAACACAAAGTAACACAAGTGCGTACATCTATTACGTTTACGTATTCACATGGACATTACGATCCAACTAAAAATTACAAGACAGCTGAAAAAACGATTGATTGCATCTTCCGATAAAAAAACCTCTCCGTAGATTAACCAAATTTTTATAAAAAGTCCTCGTTTTGGCAAAGTTCACTCATGGATTGTCCAATCCCAGCAGATTGGACAGGTATGACGCATGGATTGAGTCGAAACCGAGGACTTTATCTTAACTCTAATTCAGTTAAGATCCTACGACCCAAGTTAATATTTAATCTTTACCATGAATTACAAATCCAGACACATTTACACACTGGTGGTTTTATAACTCTTATTTTCAAAAACTGAATTTTAGAAAAATCTGCTTCATGATTAGACCCAAAAACAAAATCATTTCCCTCCTTCCCTCCTTCACTCCTCTATGAACAAATTTATGAAAGTTACAGCTAAGGGTGGTGCTTCACGAGCGAACGCTTTCAAGGCTTTTGGGCCTATGTATTCTGGTGACCTTAAAATCCAGGTACTGACACTGTCGTAACCGAGATCAAAAGATATTTCGGTACCCGATTTTCCGCAGCAAAGCTGACTTAAAGATTCCTTGAGCTACACCAGCTGTCGCCACTTCGCTAAAGTCAGACCAGTCTCCTCGCGAAAATATTCTGTGATATATCGGGGGCTAGAAGGAATGAACGTCGGGACATTCCGGCAACACTCGCCCAGTGATCAAGTGACTGCGTGTCTGAAGGATTCTTCAACGCCTGTGAGCTTACAATTCTAAGCTCTTTTCGTGTCGGCGTCGGAATCATAAGTGGCGCGGCAGGTTTCGCGATACTCAGCTCATCGAGATACGTCTTGACCAATCTTCGTTGGGCTGGAGTTTTCTTTTGTTTATCAAGCTTTCCCCAAGAAACGATTCGCTTCGAAAGCGATAGAAGCACGTCTGACGTCTCAAGGATCGTAACTTCACTCGGCATGAATTTCACTCGGCATGAATTTCACTCGGTCGGTCGGAACCAAAACCACCCGGTCTGTCACAGGACAACCCATACCGGCTTCAATATGAACGCAATCCAGAGACGTGAAAACCACCATTCCCGCGGTGACGATGAAGGATTCTTTTTCGTTTTGAATACAAATCATTCCGGAGTCTACGCAACCAATCGAAGCGACATCGTGTCTGTGTGGGCCGGTATCCTTAAAAGCACGCATCTCCCCTTGAAACCGAACTCCATAAACCAAATCCTGACTGTCTAGGGAAACCAGGGGTGTCTTGTCGAGATTCAGAGAAATTAAAGTACGGACCAACACCAATTCACCTGTCAACTCCCTAAATAAACACATCTAGTCGATGTAAAAAAGTTGTCTGTGATATATCAGGGGCTAGAAGGTTCACATCTGGCGCGGCACTTATCGTCGCCCAACTCTGGTTAAGATCTGAACCGTAAAATTAACCACGCCACCAAAGAATAACACACGCCACTAAAGAAGAACACACGCCACCAAACCAGAACAATGGACTCCCTGAAGAGGCTCCTTCCTAAAGCTTTTGGCGAGACTCAGAGACCGGCCGCAATGGTGCGTCCGCCTTCTGGGCTCAAAGGAAGGAACATGAGCAACGAAAACAAAAAACGAACCGCAGTTCTATATCGATCCGTTGGAGAACGAATCGTCATCAACGACGACATTGTGATTCGGATCTAGAGCTTGTCCCTGAGGGAATAAATGAAAACAGAAAAGCTAATTTACAAGCGCGCCAAAATTTCTCTGTTAGGATAAATAAAACTTATCGTCCTCTTATGTAAGGCAGCACCGAAGGAGTCGTTGTTGAAGAGCCTGGAACTGTCGTAGAACTTCCGGGTAACAATGAAGTTCCTCCTGGAAGTAAGGAGTAATTGTTATTTGAAAACGGCGATGAGCTTGTTGCACTGTTTGAAGAACCCATATAGGGGAGAACATTGGGGGCACCACTGTAAGACCCTGAGTAATATCCACCTGAAGATATCTGCATTATTTGTTGCTGCATGCGAACAATTTCATTTTGCAAACTGTTTACCGTTTCAGCTCGACGTAAATAATCATTCAGACTGGCCATTTGAGCCTGAGCTTGCTGAGCCTGCATTTGCAAAGCTTGATTCATCATATCTGCTTGATAAGCTAAGCTATTTGGGTTGAAACCGCCCACTCCCCCAAGTCCACCTAGACCACCCATCATAGGAAGGATTCCGGGAGTCCCAAGACCACCCCCAAATGGATTGCCACCTAATCCGTTGCCCAAAGCACCGCCCATATAAGGTAAAACATTGGGAGCTCCGCCGCCTCCGCCAAACATGGGATTACCTAGCGCTAGAGGGTTCCCTAACAAGGGGTTCCCCATCAAGGCAGGGTTCATCCTTCCTTCCATTCCAGCATAGGGGAATCCGAGAGCCGCTGGAGCTCCCCTAAACATGGATGGGTAACCAAAAGCCCCACCCATCATTCCGGGATTCATCCCCAATTGCCCACCCATTATTCCTAAATTTCCCATGGGATACGCACCATAATTTCCTATTGTGGGAGCGCAACCAAAACCTCCGGCACCAATACCCCCACCACCCATAGCTCCATAAGCTCCAGCCATTAGAAATGGCAGCCCCATATTCATAATAGGTGCAGCGTAGCCCTGAACAGGATATCCCAAACGGGAATCCGCTTTCATCGACTGATTCAATAAATAGAGCGATCCCCCCAAGGCAGCTCCACCAAGAGCTAAACTCCCGATTTGGGAAACCAGACTGGATTCCCTACGCTTCCTCGCCGCTAAAACACAGTCAACACAGGGCACACCTTCAATCGTATCTTCATCATCATCACGATCATTTTTTACTTCATCTTTTAGCATTTCATACTTTTCTTTTGCTTCGTAGTATTCTTGTTCAGCTTCACCTTTTTTGACTTCTGCATCCTTTTCTTTACTACAAGCATCCCCAAAATACTTAATCCCGGTTTTACACTCGTATTTGTGGGATTCGGAGTTGCCTTTGACAAAATTTTCATTTTCACAAATCTGATCATTCACTCCGCCTTTGTCCGAAGCATACTCAACCCAAGTACAGTTATGAGATGAACTGTCTCTTGAAACTGCTGGAGTATCTTTAGTACCGCCCGAGGCAACATTATTACACGCACTTTGTGTTGCAGTTTTAGCGCTAGAATTACAAATATGATTGATGACATCTTGGACGATATCGCCTGACAGTCGGGATTTGAGTTTATTTTCATAATTTTTACGCCGTTGCGTCGCACTTTGGAGTTTCTTTTTGGCGGAACGAAAATCATTATTTTTATCGTTTTTTTCTTTCCATGCGGCATATAGTTCGTCAGAAACGGAGTAGGACCCGGCCCCTCTATACATACCATAGGGACAAGCTTGCATTCCCATTGAGATTCCCGCACCCCATTGGGCAAAAACAACTTTGCTACTGAAAGCAAAACCTAAACATATATAAAATAACATTGAACGTTTCATTCATAAGCTTTTCGACAGTTCAAAAGCTTATCTTGACTCAAACCCTAATTTTCCAGACCCTAAAGTATGGCAAATAACTTTTCTAAGCCAATGGAGCCCATTTTATCCACTCCACCGGACCTTATCTCAACGAAAGTCCGGCATAATTTATTGATTGTGGACGACGAAACCCATATCGTCGACGCTTTGGAAAGACTCTTAAGAAAAAAATATAACATTTTTAAAGCCACCAACGGACTTGAGGCGCTTAACTTACTTAAAGTTCAACCCATCTCACTGATTATAAGTGATCAAAAAATGCCCCAAATGAGTGGAGTGGAGTTTCTGTCCCGTTCCATGGAAACCCAACCCGAAGCCCTCAGAATTTTACTCACAGGCTACTCCGATATAGAGTCCGTCATTGAAGCAGTAAATTCGGGCCAAATTTATAAATATATTACCAAACCCTGGGATCCCTATGATCTGGAAATTTCTGTGGACAAAGCCATTGAACGTTATGAACTCTGGCACGAGCTGGCAAATAAAAATTCCCAATTAACAGAAGCACTCAAAGAGCTCACTAGTTTAGATCAAGCCAAAAATAATTTTATGATGCTAGTCAATCATGAGCTTAAGACCCCGCTCACTATAATTATAAGTTATTTACAACTACTCAACGACACTCAGCTCGACCCCGATCAAGCACGCTTCCTTAATCGCATTATATCAGCAACCGAGCGCTTGCAGACTCTCATCAACGACGTCTTAGAGTTAATCACGGCAGAGACCACTCTTAAGGTTCAAAAAGAAAGAATTTCCTTAACTGAACTGTTCCATTCAGTAAAAGAAAAATTTCATCCAGCATTGACAAAAAAGAACCTCACCCTTTCCACCCAATTCACTGAATGCCTATTCATGGCTGACAGGAAAGTGCTGCAATCTATTCTGCACCGTTTATTGGATAATGCGATCAAGTTTACTCAAGAAAATTCCACCATCCAATTTATTGGTGTGCAGGATCAGCAAAAACAATTAAAGTTTATTTTAAAAAACCCTGGAAAGATCCTTTCCCAAGACTCCATAAAGAAAATTCTAAAACCCTTCACCTTAGACGAAAACATTATGCATCATTCGACGGGAACAGGATTGGGCTTGAGCATTTGTCGAGCTCTGCTTAAAGCCCACCACTCTGCACTGCATATTGAAAGTGAAAACGATGAATTCATCGTCCACTTTACCATTTGAATTATTTTTTTATCATTATTTAATGATGAGGTAGGGAACCTTTCTCAGTTATGCTCCTCTCATGAAGCACGGAAAGAGGCCCATGCTTTACCAACGTCCCACACCTAGCCAATAAAGTGGTTATTAAGAACGAACCACTTTCTGATGTATCGTTCCAAATAAATTATTTCCCTGAGCGTCCAACATCTCAATTTTAATCGTGTCCCCTACCTTCATAAAGGGGGTTTTAATCACTCCCTCATTCACCTTTTCCAACATTCTTTTTTCAGCTAAGCAACTGGAACCACGACGGGTATCTTCGTTGGATACAGTGCCACTGCCGATGATGGTCCCAGCTTTTAAATTTCGAGTACGAGCGGCGTGAGCAATGAGTTGACCAAAGTGAAAATGCATTTGCCCTGCATCAGGATTGCCGAACCTTTCCCCGTTATACTCCACAAGCAAAGGAAGATGGAGTTTACCTTGTCGCCAAGACAGTCCCAACTCTTCTGGAGTCAGAGCTAGGGGAGCAAAGCTGGAGGAGGGTTTACTCTGAAAAAAGCCAAAACCCTGAGCCAACTCTTCTGGGATGAGACCTCGAAGCGACACATCATTAATGAGCACAATCAGCACTATATGTTTCAAAGCTTCTTCGGGTGAAATCCCCATGGGAACATCGTCAACAATAACTCCCACTTCACCCTCAAAATCAGTTCCATGACTGAAATCAATTTGAGGAATGTCACCAAGTGGAGGTAAAAAATCGTCCCCTCCTCCCTGATACATCAAGGGCACTTTTTCTAAGGTTTCCGGTAAATCTGCACCCCGTGCCATACGCACTAATTTCACATGAAACAAAAATGCAGATCCATCGGCCCACTGAAAACTTCTGGGCAGTGGCGCATGAAAATCTGCAAAATTAATGGGAAAAGAATCTGATCGTTGACCTTCATTCAATTCTTTATATAGAGCTTCCAATTGAGGACGTGTCTCAGTCCAGTTTTCCAATGCATGACGAAGACAGGGCGAAATAAAACCAGCTCTAACGGCCAATTGATTATTCTGACTGACAATGACAAGATCCCCATCTCTAGATTTAGAATTTTTAAGCGTACCCAACTTCATAACCATCTCCCAATTTTCATATTATTTTTTGCCTGACAGAACACTAAAATTAGTTCAAATTCAACTTCTATGTCACAGGCCATCTCTTTGGAGCTTTACAGTTATTTCCGTAGCAGCGCGGCCTTCCGCGTTCGCATTGCCCTCAATATCAAAAAACTTCATTATACTTATCGTTCCGTCCACCTTTTACAAGACGGAGGTCAACAGTACCAACCTAACTACCAAGTAAAAAATCCCATGGCAGAGGTTCCCACCCTGAGCGTTTTAAGCCAAGGAAAGTCCCTGAATATAGCTCAGTCCATGGCTATTATTCAGTTTTTAGAAGAAACATTCCCCAACCCAGCATTGTTCCCTAAATCCACGTGGGAAAAAGCCCAAGTCATTGAATTGTGCGAAATCATCAACTCAGGAATTCATCCCTTACAAAACCTTAAGGTTTTACAAAAACTGTCTTCCCAATTTGGCGCCGATTCCATTGCCAAAGATACCTGGGTCCAACACTGGATTGAACGAGGCTTTACGAGTTTAGAAAAAAAATTAGAACAGGTCTCTGGTGTTTACAGCTTTGGAAACGAGCTCTCTGCAGCAGACCTCTATTTAGTCCCGCAAACCTACACCGCCAAGAGATTTCACTTTGACTTCAGCGGGTTTCCTTTAATTTCAAAAATAAGTAAAAATTGTTTATCTCACCCGGAGTTTATACAGGCTGATCCATTCCACCAACCTGATACTCCCCCTTCGCCGTAGGCCACCAAGCTCGAGCCATCTGTAAACTCCAACCCAATAATACCACTGCATTGGCCAAGTGAAGCACAGTGATTAAGGGTGGGGTGTGTGCCAAAACATTTATCACACCCAAGGCCACCTGCATTAAAACAATGTACACCAGTTGTCGAGTCGCACTTTGAAAGATTTTATTTTCTTTAAAAATTTTGGCTAAAATAAATAAACTTAAAATAAGCAAAGCAACCCCGTAGGCCACCAAACGATGCCATACATGAAGACCCAGAGTTCCACTCAGCGTGGGAATCCATTCCCCGTTACATTTGGGAAAGTCAGTACACAATCGTGCTGCCATATGGGAAGCCACAAGCCCACCCAACAAAACCTGAAGGTAAATCATGGCAAATATAAATAAAAAATATATATAAAGAAAAGAGACCCGCAGCGGACTTGGTTTGGGTCTTCCTTTTAAATCCAAATATATAAATAAATTGAGCAAGAAAAAGAGTGTCCCCAAAAATAAATGCGTGGTCACCACCATTTCCTGCAACTTTAAAATCACAGTTAATCCACCGAAAACGACTTGAGTTGCCAATAAAATAAGACTGAAAATCACAATCCAACGCTGATAGGTTTTAAAAACTTTCTTTCTAAAACCCAGGCAAGCCAACAAGACAGCAACAACACTGACTCCCCCAGCAAAAACCCGATGAATAAATTCAAAATATACTTGTGGATGATAATCCGGAATGAATTCCCCAAAGCATAAGGGCCAATCTGGGCATGCCAACCCCGCGTTCATGGCTCGAACGGATCCACCTAATGCGATTAACAGCCAGATACAGAATGAAAGCCAACCGTAGGCCTTTGTCATTTTAGAGTTTGATAACTCATATCTATTTTTTTCCATGGAGTTTAGTAACTCAACATCCACAAGAAAAGCCAGCGATCAATTACAGGTGCAGCTAGAAAAGCGAGCATACTAATGTTTGTCCAAAGAAAGAATGGGAGCCAACTCCTTTCCCCTTGACTGCTAAAGTACTGAAAAAATGCAAACAATAATTTAATTGCAATGGGGACAACCAGTAAAATGTAGGCCACATGGGTCTTAAAAAACCAAGGTGCCGCCAACGCCAATCCCACATAAGCAAACACATAAAGTCCAATATGGTAAAGAGTACGGTTCACGCCTAAGTGAACCGGCAAAACTGGAATGCCAGCCCGGGAATAATCATCTTTGAAACGAATCGCAAGACACCAAAAATGGGGCATCTGCCATAGGAACATTAACATAAATAAATAAAGCGCTTCAGCCGAAAGAACCGATCCCCCCGCCGCTGAAAATCCAATTAGAACGGGCATCGCCCCTGGAATAGCCCCAGGAACAGCCCCAAAGCTCCAGTGTTTTTTCCAATAAAGAGTGTAAAGCCCATTGTACATAATCACCGTAAGCAGTGATAAAAAAGCCGCAAAGGGTTGAATGAGCATTAACAAAAGCAGACCTAATAACACCATAAGGCAGCCTACAAAAAAACCCTGCCAAGGAAGAATAATTCCACTGGGAATGGGTCTGTTTTTAGTTCGATTCATTAATGCATCGACTTTCCATTCCTGAGCTTGATTCAAAGTAAAACTACCGGAGCTCACTAAGTAGAGGCTTACTAATAAGACTCCCATCAAGGAAGAGTCCCATTCTCTTCCCATGGAAATAGCCATGGCGAAACCAATAAAAGCAGAAAGCAAAACGAACCAAACAATACCGGATTTTGTTAAGTTTAAGAATATACGCATGAATCACACTCTCACATCAGACAGCTAAAGCTCTTTACAAAATATTGTTTTCCAGCACACGGGTAATAATATCCAAATGGCTAAAAGCAAACATGACGAGTAAAAAGAAAATACTGATAAAAAATACTGTGGGAAAAAGTTTATCGTCATATTTTAAGTGCATAAAATAGAGCAAAACCAATCCCGCCTTAATAGAGGCAATGAACATGGCGATAAAAGCATTTGCTGCGCCAAAATCAATCCGTGAAACCACCACGGTAACTACAGTGAACAGCAAAAGAATCAAAAGTATGTTTAAATAGACCCGGAAAGGAATAACGTGATGATTTGATGAGCCCAAAAGAACCTCCTCTAACCGACCAAATAAAGTAAGGGGAATAAATAAATCCAAATCAGATCTATCAAATGCCAAAACAAACCCACACACTCTAAAGGTGTATAGTATTTTGGACCAAATTCACCCCGATGGGTACGAACGATCAACCATGCAATCAAAAACAAGCCCGCTAAAACATGGGTTCCATGCAGTCCTGTCATGCAAAAGTAAAAAGAAAAATAAAGCGGTAAATTAGCAACGGCATTGGCTCCTTCCCCCGCATAGTGAAATAAATGCCCTGGTAAAAGTCCCTCATGTATTTTATGGGAGTATTCAAAAAATTTAACTCCCATAAAAATAAAACCGCAAATGAGCGTTATATACAGATTGATCAGGGTTTTTGCTCGGTCATTCATTTGAGCGTAATAAATACTCAAAGCCATCGTAAAGGAGCTTATGAGAAGAACAACGGTATTAAGACTCCCCAAACGCCAATCGAGAAAATGGGACCCGGCTTTAAATAGTTCAGGATATTTATGATGAAAAATAGCGTACCCGACAAAAAGCCCTCCGAACATAAGTATTTCAGTACACAAAAATAACCACAAACCAAATTTACTTGTCTGGTATTCGTGCTCAGCGCTTTCAAAGTGGTGGGCATAATGATGTTTTGTTGAATTAGCGGTATTCATATGGTCCTGCCGTAACTACGGGTTGATTATGAAAGTTTTCATGGGGTGGAGGTGATGCCGTTTGCCACTCTAAAGTCTTCCCACCCCAAGGGTTTTCCGGGGCTTTTTCACCTTTAAAAATGGCCTGAATAATGACGAACAATCCGATAAGGAAGCCCACTCCTATAGTCCAAGCCCCCACAGAGCTAATCCGATTTAAAGGCTCATAAACCGGAAGATAATCAAAATAACGCCGTGGCATTCCTAAAGCACCCAAGACAAACTGGGGAAAAAAGGTCACATTAAAACCAACAAAAATAAGAACAAAAGTGATGCGTGCCCAGTACTCATTGTACATACGACCAAACATTTTAGGGATCCAGTAATAGATACCACCCATGATAGCCATGAGGGTTCCACCTACCATCACATAGTGGAAATGGGCCACCACAAAATAAGTATCATGAAAGTGAACATCCGTTGCGATTGTGGCTAAAATAATTCCTGTAACTCCTCCGATAGTAAACAAAAATAGAAAACCTAAAGCGTAGAGCATAGGTGTATCAAATCGAACGGACCCCTTGTAGATAGTAGCTACCCAATTAAAGACCTTAATGGCGGTTGGAACTCCCACCAACATAGTCAAGAATGAAAAGATAATCCCTGCAACTTCAGATTGACCACTGACAAACATATGATGGCCCCAAACAAAAAAACTAACAGCTGCAATTCCCACGCTGGAAAGGGCAATCGCTTTGTATCCAAAAATTGTCTTTCTTGAGAAGGTGGCAATAAGTTCACTGACCACACCCATGGCGGGAAGAATCATAATGTAAACTGCGGGGTGGGAGTAAAACCAAAAAAAGTGTTGAAACAAAACTGGATCTCCACCTAATTTAGCATCAAATATTCCAATCCCCATAACCCGTTCTGCCACCAGCAATAAAAGCGTAATACCCAAAACTGGTGTGGCTAAAACTTGTAAAATAGCAGTGGAATAAAGAGCCCAAACGAACAAGGGCATTCGCCAAAAATTCATTCCAGGTGCACGAAGTTTATGAACCGTGGCTATGAAGTTAAGTCCCGTCAAAATACTGGAAAAACCTATAATAAAGGCCCCAGCCACAACCCAAGTCGTCCCGTTACTCGTAGATATGGAGTAAGGAGTGTAAAAGGTCCATCCCGTATCCACACCATGATGAAGTAAGGACCAAAAAACAACTGCGGCTCCAACAATCAAACAGTACCAGCTTAATAAATTAATTCTCGGAAAGGCCACATCCTTTGCTCCCAATTGTATGGGCAGAAAGAAGTTACCCAGAAAAGCTGGAATTCCAGGGATGATGACCATAAAAACCATGATGGCTCCATGCAAAGTCATCACCTGATTGTACTGTGGTGAAGTAAATAAAGTCGGTCCCACTTTAAATAATTCGGCCCGAATCAACATGGCAAAAATTCCACCCAAAAGGAAAAAAAACATGACGGCTATCATGTACATAATTCCAATTCTTTTATGATCCAAAGTTGTTAACCATGACCATAAGCCACTTTTTTCATTTAAATAATTTTTGTTTTTATCTACTATTGCCGTTCCCACAAGAACTCCTATTTAAGACCTTTTATAAGTTCAATAATTGCCATAATTTCTTGCTCACTTAGTTGCCCCGCGAAGGTCGGCATGGCAGAAGCTGGTCCAAATCCAACTACAACCTTAGCATTGGGATTTAAAATAGATTCTCGAATATAATTTTCATCCACTTTAGCAACAGGGTCGCCACTGACAAACGTTCGAGAAGATCCGTAAAGACCTTTCCATCCCGGACCCACCATCTTGACATCTGATTGACTATGGCACATGGCACATCGCGAACCGTAAACCTTCTGACCAATTTCTGTTAGAGACAACCCTTTATAGGGATCATTTGCTAACCATCGATCAAATTCCTCACGCGTAACTACATGAAGTTTTGCCAACATAGCAGAGTGTTGATCTCCACAATACTCCGTACAGAAGACCTGATAGTCCCCCTTTTTTTCAGCATTAAAAGTTAAAGCGGTGTAACGGCCAGGAACCACATCTTGTTTATTTCTAAATGCTGGTAAATAAAAACTATGGATGACATCTTTTGACGTCATGACCAACTTTATTGGGGTATTTTCAGGAACCCAGAGTTCGCCAGCAGAAATTTTTCCGCTTTTATAATAGAAAGTCCAATTCCATTTTTGACCTTCTACCAGGATTTCCAACCCATCTTGAGGCATGGTTCGCATTTCTCGGTAAACAAAAAAACCCCAAGCAAAGACAACCATAAAAACCACGAAAGGGATAAAACTCCATAAAAATTCCAACAAGTTATTATGACTGATATAGGGCGTTCGATCGGACTCTGACTTTCTTTTATATTTTATAGAAAATAAAATAAATCCACCGATAACCAGAACACAGGAAATCAGCGATGCCCATAACAAAAACTCATAAAGTGAGTCCACGTGCATTGCAATTTTTGATGCCTGAACTGGCATGAATGTACTCGCCTGAGCGCTACTGGGCCAAAACATGTTCACAACTCCTTCATGCTGCTGAATTTTGCCGCTGTCTTTGTCTCCACCAAACAGGGAACAACATCGCAAATAATACTAAAACCATAGCTAGTGCCGAAATTCGCATGATGTTCCAAGCATACAGTGTATATTTGCTTTTCTTTGGATCAAAATGAAAACAGAACATTACAAATTGATCCAGCACCGAACCAATTTTGCCTTGACCGGCTTCAAGTAAGGCCATTCGCAAAACCTTTGGATCCGGTTGAATGCCATGCAAATACCGCGAGATTTTGCCTTCGGGGGAAACAACTATTGCTGCTGAGGCGTGGGCAAACTGCTGTGTTTCATTATCCCAACGAAATTTAAAGCCCACCTGCTGCGCTAACTTTTGAATATTTTTTTCTTCACCAGTTAAAAAATGCCACCCATTCTCTGTTTGAGGTCGACCATAAGCTCTAACATAATTGGCTTTTTTGGGACCAGAAATTTCTGCCGTTTCACGAGAATCCATACTAACAGCGACCACATCAAAATCTTTTCCCACAGTCCAGTTAAGCTCTTTTAAAGCTTCAAGCACTCCATTCAAGTGATAATTACACAAGGAAGGACATTCAAAATAAACTATGGACAACAAAACTGGCTTATGGCCAGTGAAGTAACTGGCTAGAGTTACGGGTTTCCCACTATCAGAAATAAATGGTAAAGTAAGGTCCACATGTTGGCCTAGTCGTTCTTCTATTCCAATATTCTTGAGAGCCTCAGGTGTCGAATTACCCACAACCACTTTTTCCGCTTCATAAGCTCCAGCTAATGTTCCAAGAGATAAAATAAATAAAAACAGCACTGCTGAAACCATACGCTTCAAAAAAAGATAAATAAGAAAGTCCATTGCTCTCATCATGGTAAAGAGTTTTTATTCTCCCGTTGGACCAAAAGTATCCAGTTTTTTGGCATCATCAGCAGATTTGTTTTTGGTTATGGATCGAATGAATTGCACCAAAGCCCAACGATCCTTCGCAGGAAGAGATTTAAAAGCCACCATTGAAGAACCGGGAATTCCAGTTTGTAAAGTTTTAAACAGTTCCTGGCTGGTACCACCTTGTTTCCATTTTCCTTCAACTAAATTACGGGGGGGTGGAACCAAAGACTTCCCAGCAGGTCCATCTCCCATTCCTTTTTCTCCATGGCATGCTGAGCAGTTTGTTTTAAAAATTCCTTGACCGTAGGCAATCACCTTTTCATTTGGAACCCACATTTTTTCAATTTTGCTCACATCCAATGTTTCTATGGCCCCACTTGAAGCGGTTGCAGAGACCTCCACACGGGCCTCATCTGGGACTTCTTTTAAATCAACGCCAGGATGAATAAGGGCAATATAAACAAAAAACAAAAGAGAAAAAGACATGGAAAAGACAAAAGCAATGAGTCCACCACGATTGTATGTGTCACCGGTTTGCATATTTTTCTACCGCAAATTAGCTAAAGGTTAGTTTTATGAACCGTACCATTCAGAAAAATAACAGTCACGTTTCTTTACAACCCAAATAAAGCAATGGGAATTCCGCGTCAAACGCTTTTAAATCTTATTTAATTAATCTTATTTTTTTGGGTTTTTCCGGTGAAGTTTGCTGTTCTCTTGTTTCGTTTATTTTTATCTCAAAGGACTTCGGTTCCAATTCAAGCTCATTTTTTTCCATATTGTCATGGGATGCTGGAGACCTTGCCCTTTCGGATCTTTGCAAGTCCGCTTGTAAGAGTGGAGCGTATTTTTTAAAGACCTTTTTTTTCAAGGCCAGTAACTGCATATCCAGGTCTGTTAGAGATCCATTTTCATGGCCTTTTTTTTCCTCGTGAACCCCAAATCTTTTTTCTAAATGAAAGCCCTGACTTGGATATTTAAAGCGCATCTCTTCCCTTACCGTTCTAACTTCCTCTTGCAATTTATTTTTCTCTTTTGTTAATTCAAAGATTTGTTCATAGTTTTTACTTTTATCCGTTCCAAGATGAGATTTTGTACCCACTAAATCCTCAAACTGACGCTCGGCTTCTTCAATTTTATTTTCCAAAGTTTGAAGCCTTCCTTTGAGCTTATTGTATTCATTGGCCCCTTCGGACCTTTCCCCTTCACTTTCTTTTTTTTCAGCTTCAGTGCCTGATGCTTTATTTTCATGGGAAGACCCACTTTCATTAGCCCAAGTAGAAACTGGGAAAATAAAATTTCCAAAAAATAATTGCGTAACCAAAAAGCATTTCATGGGCTGACTACAACTCGACCACAGCATGTTGCACCCACCTTATATTTACAGGAATGGCTTTAAGACGATGAATTAACAAAACGGCTTTCACCGGAAGTATCAAGGGGAGCTTTAATTCACCTAAGTGAAGGTCAGACATCAAACTTTCCACATTAAACAAAAATAGCGGATCTGACAAAAGGGCTTTAACCTCCTGTTTTAAATCAACAGAATCAAGACCAGATATAAATATATCATATTTATAGGCTCCATCCCGAGCTGTCGATTGTTCCGAGTTTGCAAAATCGCTTAACTCCCCCAATGAATTCGGAGAAGACGTTGCCACCTCTGTAAATTGAAAGGGCGGCACTAATTCCGGCTCTGGTAAACTTTGGGAAGAAAAGTTAAAAGCTTCACTGGATTCGACTCTGACTTCCTTTTGAGCTGCAACCTCTTGATCCCCAACTATCGTCCAGTTCTCCGCCGAGTTTTCAGGGACTGGATTTGGAATCTGGGATGGATTGAGCTCTGAATTTTCTAAACTTTCTGACCCTAGCATTGATGGTTCTACGGGATCCTCAGCAAGGCCTTTTAGTTCTTCTCTTTCCGGTGGTTCGTTGTTAATTTCTTCATTTTTAATTTCTTCTCTAAGTCGAACAGAGCCATCAAATTCAATGTACAGACCTTGGCCACAACCTTCACAGTCGATCAACCCAAAATCATCAGGCAGCTGATGTTGGCAAACAGGACATTGGGACATAAGATTTCAAGCTCTCCACAGGGAGCTCCCTCTATAAATTAAAGGAAGTAAACCCTGTATCCCTCATCGATAAATTAGCTTTAGACCTTAAGTTTTTTCTTTTTTCCTGAGGACTTTTCAAACCGTCGCCGTTGGGAGCGATTTAACTTTTGCTCCGGAGATTCATCAAAACTCATATTTTGATGAGATTCCATATGAGGAGCTCTTTCCTTATTTTTAAAAGAAGATTCAGACCCTACGGACCCAGGTCCAGCTCCAAGAAATGGTTCGGTGGATTCAGATGCCCCACTATAATTTAAATCCAGCTCATCTAAATCATGTCTATGGGATAAAGCTTCTTTCGCACGTTCTGGAGTGACAATTTTTACCCGGATTAATTTTTCCACCGATTCAGATTTAACTAAATTATTCATTTCTTGAAACAATGCAAACGCTTCTTTTTTATACTCAATGAGAGGATCCTTCTGAGCGTAAGCACGCAAATTGATCCCCTCCTTCACACGATCTATGCGTTCCAAATGTTCTTTCCAACGAACGTCGATCGTCTGTAAGAAAATCATACGCGCCAGTTGTTCAAAAAATTCGCCTAGGGATTGTTTCTGTTTTTCATAGAGATCTTTCACGTCGGCACTTACAATTTGGGTCAATTTCTCAGCGTTTAAATTCTCCTGATTTACAAGATTCAAATTCAAACCGAATTGCCGATGCACCGCAAACTGAAGACCCGAAAGATCCCAATCCTCCTGACGAATATTTGCATTGGCATATTGATCTAATAAATCAGATGTCACTTCTGACAACATATCCAAAATCAATCGATCTACATTCTCACCCTTAAGCACCTGTTTTCTTAAATTATAAATGGCAGTTCGTTGTTGATTCATAACATTGTCGTACTCCAGTAAATGCTTACGAATATCAAAGTTATGACCTTCTACCTTGCGTTGCGCCCCTTCAATCGCACGGGAAACCATGGGTGCCATGATAGGTTCATCTTCTGGAATATTGAGTTTTCCCATTATCCATTGAATCCGCTCTCCGTTGAAAATGCGCATAAGATTATCTTCTAAGGAAAGGTAAAAACAGGATTCTCCAGGGTCCCCTTGACGACCTGCTCGACCACGAAGCTGATTATCAATTCGACGGGATTCATGCCTTTCTGTCCCAATAATATAAAGACCCCCACTTTGAACCACTTCGTTATGTTCCATAGAACACTTTTCTTTATATTTATGCAGAGCTTGGGCCCATTGTTCCTCTGTGAAGTCCTTACCTAGCTCCTGTCGAGCCATAAATTCCGGATTTCCTCCAAGTAAAATATCAGTCCCGCGACCAGCCATGTTTGTCGCAATAGTAACTGAACCTTTGCGTCCTGCCTGAGCAATAATTTCAGCTTCCTTTTCATGATGTTTGGCATTGAGGACTTTGTGATTTATTCCCTCGTTTTTAAGCGCTGTACTAATTCTTTCGGACTTTTCAATACTCACCGTACCCACCAAAATGGGCTGTCCTTTTTCCCGTCGATTTTTTATATCAGCGACTATGGCCTTAAATTTGGCTTTTTCTGTTTTATAAACAATATCGTCCAGGTCTTGTCTTTTGATTCCACGGTTCGGTGGAATGACATTTACACTAAGATTATATATTTTTTTGAACTCCACAGCTTCCGTGTCCGCGGTTCCCGTCATTCCAGAAAGTTTATTGTACATTCTAAAAAAGTTCTGAAAAGTCACCGTAGCCAGGGTTTGATTTTCGTTTTTTACTTCCACGCCCTCTTTGGCTTCAATTGCCTGATGCAATCCATCACTCCAACGTCGCCCCGGCATCAAACGACCCGTAAATTCATCCACAATAACAATTTCACCATCTTTGATCATATAGTCCACATCCAGCTTATAGAGATGGTGAGCTTTAAGCGCCTGGTATACATGGTGAAGCAAATCAATAAATTGGGGATCATACAAATTTTCCACCCCCAAAAGTTCTTCAACTTTACTGTTTCCTTCTTCGGTTAAGGAAGCTGTCTTAGTTTTTTCCTCCATAGTGAAGTGAACGCCATTTTGCAGTTTAGGTATTATTTTATTTACTTCATAATACTTACTTGTGGAGTCTTCCTTTGGGCCCGAAATAATCAACGGAGTTCTGGCCTCATCAATTAATATCGAGTCACATTCATCCACAATGGCAAAATTTAATTCTCTCTGAACATAATCTTCTAGAGAGAATTTCATATTGTCGCGTAAATAATCAAAACCAAACTCATTGTTGGTTCCATAGGTCACATCAGAGCCGTAGGACTTACGACGTTCAGCATCGGTAAGATCATGAACAATAGTTCCAGTCGTTAAACCCAGCCAGTTGTATAATCTTCCCATCCACTCGTTATCACGTTTTGCTAAATAGTCGTTCACTGTAACAACATGACAACCACGACCTTCGAGGGCATTCAAATAAACTGGGAGAGTGGCCACAAGAGTTTTTCCTTCCCCCGTTTTCATTTCGGCAATTCCTCCACGATGAAGGACAATCCCACCAATCATTTGCACGTCGTAGTGACGCATGCCCAAAACTCTTCTTGAGGCCTCTCGGCAAACAGCAAACGCTTCTGCAAGAAGAGCATCCAGTTTTTCACCTTTGGCTAGACGTTCTCTGAACTCTGGAGTTTTAGCCTGAAGCTGAACGTCGGTTAAATTTTGAAGTCGTTCCTCAAAATCATTGATTTGATTGATCAGAGGACGAAGTTTACGCATGTCGCGCTCGTGTTTTGTACCAAATATTTTAGTTAGTGCTTTTCCAATCATGAGATGAGAATAGCCGGTTTTGGCATCCAATGTCTAGATCGATGTGTCAAATCGTAAAATTGTCCAATCCTGGGTATCCTCTATAAATACGCTACGAAAAAAATGCACAAAGGATAAATCTGTTAATTTTTTGCAGAAGTAAAACATGTCTGTCTTAGACCCTCGTAAGTTACTATAGCCACAGCTGTGGCTAAATTTAAACTCCGAATAGGTCCAGTGAATGGAATTTGTAAAAGCTGACTGCTGTAGTGGCTCAAGATCTCAGAATTAAGTCCTTTGGTTTCCTTTCCAAAGACTAACCAGTCCCCTTTTTGAAACGTTACTTGGTAAAAACTTTTGCTGGCTTTCTTTGAGAAAAAAAAGACCCGCGAAGGATCTGGAACTTTTTCATACCAATCTTGAAAGGTTTTATGATGATACCAAGATAAATGTTGCCAATAGTCGAGCCCAGCCCGTTTAAGTTGTTTATCTGTAATCTCAAAACCCAGTCGACCTACTAAATGCAGTTGGCAAAAATTTCCCACACAAGTTCTTCCAATGTTACCTGTGTTATTGGGAATTTCGGGCTCAATAAGGACCACGTTAAAGTTCGTGTGGGGATACGCTACCATTTTAAAACCACCTATGAATTTTTAAAATTAGAGTCTCAAAAATTTTTTATAGAATTTTATCTTTTTTTTAAGTATCAATATTCCCATGCGGTTTATCAGCTTTGACTTAGAGACAACAGGAATATTACCGGGTCGTGATCGAATTGTGGAGATTGGGGCCATTCGTTTTGTCAATGGTGAAATCGATGCCGTTTATTCCACTCTAGTGGATCCACAACAAGCCATTCCCGAAGCCGCCCAAAAGGTAAATGGAATTTCTAATGAAATGGTTAAAGGCAAGCCCACCATAGAAAAACTATTGCCGTCATTTGCTGAGTTTTGCGCGGGAGATGTCCTGGTGGCGCACAATGCACCTTTTGATTTTCAGTTTTTAGCAGAAGACATCAAAAAATACCAAACCCAAGCTCCGAAGGGTTTAGTCTTAGACACCTACTCCATGGCAAAAAAAGTCCTTCCAGGAATGGCCAACTACAAGCTGGGCACTTTGGTTCAACACCTACAAATTTCAGCCAATGAATTCCATCGCGCTGAAGCTGATGCTAATTCCTGTGGACAAGTTTTTATTAAACTCTGCCAACGAATTTTAAACTCAGCAAATCTACTGCCCCCAATTGAAAATTTAATTGCTCTCTCTGGTAAAGGAGAGATTCGTTTCCCGCAAATCAAAAGAGTTCCAAAACAATTGGATCTTTTTGATTCTCTTTTCTAAGAGCTTCTTCTTGAAACCGCCCTCAAAACTTTCCCCGATGAGCTAACGGAAGCCTGCGCCCTCTACCAAAGGCATGATCAGAAATCTTAAGAATGGGCGGGGACTGCCAGCGCTTAAACTCGCTACCCATAAGTAACTGAAGAACTCGTTTTTCCTCTTTCGATTTGGCTGGTTTTAATCCGCCCACCAAAGTCACAATGATCTGATCCAATTGTTCGTAAGAGCCCAGTGTGTCTTCATCTTTTTGATTAGGACGAAGCTCGGCGGTGGGAGCACGATTGATAATTTCCTGTGGAATTTTATAAGACTCTGCCAATTGGTAAACTTCCCCTTTTAGTAAATCACCTAAGGGCATAATAGCGCCACACATGTCACCATAAAGTGTGGAATATCCTGTAGCGAGCTCCGACTTATTGCTGGTGGCTAGCAATAAAGATTTATTTTTATTGGCATGAGCCATCAAAAAAATTCCACGCAGCCGAGCTTGCAAATTTTCATGGACAATCCCAAAAGGAATTTCGCCCCAAACCCTTTCTATTAATGAGATAAATTCGTAATACAAAGGACTGATGTCGAACTGGGTTGTTTGCACTCCTAAGTTTTGAGCCAATTGCTGAGCTAATCGCGAACTATCCCCATGGGAAAATGGACCTGGAAGAATCATTCCATTAACATTTTCAGAACCTAAAGCTTCTACTGCCAAGCAAGCTACAACAGCGGAATCGATACCACCACTTAAACCTAAGTGAACTTGGGAAAAACCATTTTTAATCACAAAATCTTTTAAACCTAAAACCAAAGCTTCTCTTTGTGAACCCACTTTATGGGAAGGTTGGTCCAACAATTTCAGAACTTTGTTTGGCTTAATTATTTTTTTGTCATCAAATTGAATTGTTTGAAAATCCTCAACAAACCTCCCACATTGAGCCACAATTTTACCTTGAGAATCAACAACAAAACTCCCCCCATCAAAGATCAACTCATCTTGAGCTCCCACCATATTCACATACACCATCGGGGCTTTAAAATGCCGCGCTGTTGTTTGCACCACGCCCTGACGCTTTTTCAATTTTGTCTCTGTAAAAGGTGAAGCCGATAAATTAATAATCAAATCAATTTTCTGACTCACATCTTTTAAAGGATTGTGATTATAGGTCGCAAATCGCGGAGCTCGAGCTTGGGGCCAAGCCCAAATGTCTTCACAAATGGTAATTAAAAGCCTCTTCCCCCGCCACTTCAACACATTATTTTTGAGTTTTCCTGGTTCGATATGCCGACTCTCATCAAAAACATCGTAAGTTGGCAACAATTGCTTTGCAAAGATTTTTGGCTTTTTCCCTTTTTCTAAAAAAACTGCCGCATTGAGATAGGGTTTCCCCTTTTTTTCTTGGTTGTTTGTGATTGCTCCAACAAAAACTCCTATATTCTGAGGAATTTGTTTACTCAGTTTACTAAGTTCCTTGAGTTGCATCCGAACCACACTGGGCCTTTCTAACAAATCACAAGGGTGATAACCAAAAAGACTGGCTTCAGGAAATACAACCAAATCACAGCCAATCGACTGAGATTTTTGGATAAACTGAAGCATTTTTTTTCGATTGCCGGCAAAATCCCCAAGCCAAGAATTAATTTGTGCCAAACCCACTTTCAATGAAAGCCTCCACGGAAACAAAATTTCCCGATGATTTTAAATAATTAAAATCCGAGACTTCAAGTGGCTGAGAAATTTTGCCTCGTTCTTCAAACCGAGTGTTATGCTTTCTCCAATATTCCAATTCCATCTCAGGATAGGACCAAGAGTAGTACCCATCCCCGGAATTAAAATCAACCATCCAAAGACCCTTTGGCTGCCCACCCAGTTTTATGACCTTCCGATGCCACTCTAAAATCAAAGAATCTAACTTGGCTTCAAGATCCCTGAGGTTTACCGCAGGTGAGTCTTTTGATCTCTCCAATTGATGAATAAGATTTTCAACGGGTTCAAAAAACCGACCTGTAATCCGCCGAATAATTGGCAGTACTTGCTGCGCTTGACTGAAACTAAAAAGACGATTCCCCCGAATCGCAATCAGTTCATGATCACACATTCCTTCCCCCTCCCCCTAAATTTAAAACTCTCTGTCCCCCGACAGATCTGGCTTGTTTGCTATAAATGTTATTGAAATTTCTGTGTTTTTCCAAACAATCCATAAAAAAATTAGCGTTGTAGATAAGATGTTGCAACTTGAAACAGGTTTCTATATTTTTTTCAAAGTAGAAAATCGACCGCAGAGCCACTCTATGGATCTGTAAAACCCGAGTTTATTTTCATACTACCAAACTTTAATGATAAAAAAAGAGAACTCAGACCCTGTTCCAACAAAGGATTCTTATGAACAAAAATCAAGACAAACCCGAAGTTCGTAATATTACTATTATTGGCTCTGGTCCAGCCGGACTCACCGCTGCAATTTATGCCGCGCGCGCCAATTTATCTCCTCTACTCATTGAGGGAGATGAATCCGGTGGCCAACTGATGACCACTACGGAGGTTGAAAACTACCCTGGTTTTGCCAAGGGAATCATGGGTCCAGAACTTATGTTAACCATGCGTGAACAAGCCCTTCGTTTCGGCACCGAGATTATTTCAAAACACGTCACCCAAGTTGATTTTAGTAAACAGCCATTACAAGTGAAAGTGGACAATCAACTCTATTTAAGCCAATCGGTTATTATTTCCACGGGAGCTAGCGCGAAGTATCTTGGTCTAAGTGCGGAAAAGAAATTCTTAGGACGAGGGGTATCGGCCTGTGCCACCTGTGATGGAGCCTTTTTTAAAAATGCCAATGTAGCCGTCGTTGGTGGCGGAGACACAGCCATGGAGGAAGCCCATTTCTTAACCCGTTTTGCCAAAAAAGTTTGGTTAATCCACCGGAGAGACCAATTTAAAGCCTCAAAAATTATGGCCGACAGAGTTTTAGGTAACCCCAAAATTGAAGTTATTTGGAATTCTGCCGTACTCGACATTGTTGGAAATCAAGTGGTGGAGTCCCTTCGGCTCACTAACGTCCAAACTAAAGTCGAGCAGGATCTTCCCGTAGAGGGAGTTTTTATAGCTATTGGTCATAAGCCAAATACAGATCTCTTTAAAGGTCAGTTGGAAATGAATGAGGTTGGGTATTTGATCACCAAAGCTAAAAGTACCGCAACTTCGATCCCTGGAGTTTTTGCTGCCGGAGACGTTCAAGACCCGATATATAGACAAGCCATTACCGCCGCGGGGACAGGGTGCATGGCAGCACTCGATGCCGAAAAATGGTTGGAGCGTCAGGAGCCCAACGGGCCTAAGTAAATTTTAAATAAATTTACTATATAAATACCTCTGGCCGTTCTTAATATAAATAAGTATCATTAAGTTCTGTAAGGGGGAATGGTGGCAAGCCACAACCATAAAATTCACACCCAATTTTTAGCAAATAAAATTGCCAAACTTGTCCGTCAGCGTATGTCCCAAGAAAAAGTGGTTTTTTTATCAGAAATTCGCCAGGTTTTATCTCAAAAAAAACAATCAAAAATTCTTGTGGTGGAAGACGATGATTCCCTCCGCTTGGGACTGAAAAGAATTTTTGAGGAAGAGGGCTACAGTGTCACAGTGGTCAGTGACGGAACACAAATCCCCTACGCCATACAGGAAAATTCTTTTGATCTTATTTTATTAGACATCGGTCTCCCGTGGATCAATGGTTTTGAATTAGCTGTTTTTATTAAAGAACACCCAGGATTAAAAAATGTTCCCATTGTCTTTCTCTCAGGACGGGATCAGGAAACCGATGTGAAACAAGCCTTCCTTTCAGGAGCTGATGACTTTATAAAAAAACCATTTGATATAGAAAAAATGAAAAAAACCGTGAGCACTTTAATCGAGCTAAAAAAAGAGGAGAAATAAATGATCCTCTTTTCCCTTTAATGAAAGGATCGGCTGGATAGAAGTCCCCTATTTTTCCCTTCTTCTTCACACAGTATTGATCAAACAGACAACCCAAAATCGAGGCCTTTTTTTTATAGACTTCGGTCGAGGTCCTGTCAGATCAAGTATTGCGCACTACACATTTCTGTCCCCGTTGTTAATGTAGTCCCGCTGCGCAACGTATTTTAAAAGATTCAATAACCAATTTTGCCATTGCTCTAATATTGGCGATATCATGATTTGAACTTCTGGAATAGCTCACTACATGAAAGTACTTCTGACCCATACTATCATCCCTCAAATAGCCAAAGATCCTAAGAGTATCTCTAGTGTTCCTCACTTTAACGACCTTAAAGCCCTCATTACCAAATTGACCCTCAGATACCACAATAACACCATCTCCTTTATAGTTCTCACCAAAAATTCCGAGCTTAATTTTTCCTAATATTTTAGTTAAAATATCCCTATTTATTTTCGCATTCCGCAGCAATTCTTTTACTACTTTGTTGGAAAATACGACTCTGAGTTCTCTTTCTGGGTTCGTACCACCAGTCATTATAGTTAAATAGGGTGTTTCAGGTTCAACTAAATGAGGATTTTGAATCAACGTATTTAGCAACAAAGTGGAATGACAATCAGAGACTTCTCCACCGGAAACAGCTGAACGCTTGGTGTCACAGCTATGACCAATTGTTATAAATGAAATTTCCCGATCTATTTCTTCTAATTGTTTCTTAATATCTTCAAGCGTTTCTGCGCTTGTAGTAACTGCGTCCGCTACACCTTCTTCCTCCAAGCGCAATAATCTTTCACCAACACCACTCAGTCGTGCAGACTGCTCCTCAATTTTTCTTATTAGGACGACCAGGATTTCCTTAAACCTAAAATTACTGCTCAAATAAAGAGTTGTCTGCTGAGTTAATCGATCGATTTCTTTTTCTAATTTTTCAAAAACTTTAAAGAGGGTTTCATGTGATATCTCCCCCTCACTTTGATCCCCCATTGTTGGAGGATTAACAAATCGACCGCACAACCCAGCACTCGAAATCAAAGGGGCCGCAAGTGCCGGTAAAGCCTTTAGCAGAAAAAAAACAACAAAAAACAGATGGACCTTAAACATCTTATTTCTACATTTAACCATGATTTAAGGTCCTAGCAAAAACTAAACCAACCCAAATATTCTCATGCTTTTTAAAACTTCTGTCGCTGATTGAAGTCAAGAGATCCTTGATAACAGTCGAGTTTTCAGTGTTTCCCAATCTGACTCCCAAAGGGGTTCTGGCACTCAAGACTGACCCCGAGAACGACAAGGCTACGCAAGGATTTTATGGGTGGGTTTTTCATTTTTTCAAATGGATTTGTAAAAAGTTCCAAAGAACGAGCCTAAACATGATTATTTTTTGTTCAGTGTTAATTTCGTAAACGTTATTATTTTATTGCTCCATAATGACTCAAGTAAAATTTAGTCTTCGCTTAAAACTTAATTTAAAGAAAATTTAATTAAAACTGTAAAGTTATTGCGCTATTATTTAAGAATGAAAACGATAAAATATTCTTTTTATATCATGATTTGTTCTACTTTAATTATCCTTTTTCAAAATTTTGATCTCGTGGCAGCCATTGAATCGCGCGGATCAAGACCCAATAGAGTCTATTTAATTTTTGTCTCTAAAACTCAAACTTTAAATGAGGCTGATTTCAACACCCGAACTCTCACGGAAGCTCTTGCACACATCGCCAACACCTTCGACCCTCATATTTTACCACGACGTGCTCCGACACGGATTGAAATTAAAGTAGATTCTGGAACTTATTCAGGTGAATCTCTGACTTTAGATGACTCTAATTTAAAACTTCCCATTACAATTCGAGCTTTGGATTTAAATAGAAAACCCCGTTTCATTGGTGAAAACGTTCATACTTTTTTAAAAGTAAAACCCTCAAGAAATCTTTTCCCAGTAACCATTCGAGGTTTAAAGATCGAACACTACAATGAAGCAATCTCGCTCACTATTGGAGACAGCAATTCTTATTTGGGTGCAACAACAATCAAAGGACATCGCATTGAAAATTGTGAATTTAAAGAAATAGGAAATCGGTATGCAATCAAAGACCAATTTTCTTACGCAGTTATTCGAGTGCAAAATGTAGCGAATTCTTATTTTATAAAAAATAAATTTATCGATATAAATAGCGATCCTGCACCTAACTTTCCCAAAGGATCTTTATTGCATGCTTTTTATTTAGCCCATCACTCATCAAATAATACAATAAGCCACAATACCTTTTTAAGATCGACAGGGGATTGGATTCGAATTCGAAATAGCTCTCACCGCAATACTATTTCCTTTAATTCTTTCGCTGATGAAACTAAAAATAACAAATACGGAATTTCTTCGTGGTTTGACAAAAATGATCCCAACCCAAACCACCTTGAGTGCCCTAGCTTCAGAAACATCGTGAAAAGTAACGATTTTAAAAATGTAAATCAAATTAAGGATTATATCTTACCAACAGAGCAATCCTCCCTATGCCCGCCCCTAAGACAGGAACCAGTTTTTATTGCACATAAAAATATTGATATCTCTCAAGGGCAATGTCGTATTTTACCGCTGCAAAAGTGCGATGATTTTGAATTAAAAACAAACTCCCCGACTCTTGATTACTTATCACAAGAGGCTCAGTCAGATCCTGAAGTATGCTCCAAACGACCCTCAGACTATTACTCCTCTTGCACCAGGAGATCCCATAATCCCCTAGAAGTTTATCGATCTTCCTTTGAATTTGAAAATCAGTTTACCCAAAGAGGCAGCTTCGGAAAAGGTTGTGTTGTGGATTTGCAAAATTGCCCCCGAATGGCCAGAGAGGATTTTGTTGCTTTTATGGACCATTATGAAGCGGGACACACCGCCGAAAATGTTTGCGAAGGAAGGGTGAAAAGTTGGTACAGTTCTTGTTCGCGATTGGATACAAGTGTCCGCTTTGCCAGAACAACTTATGTCCAGGAGGGTAAAGCCCATGAATTCATCGCTGGACATGGGTGCATTGTAAAAGCAAACTATTGCCCACGCATGAAAAACCACTTTTCCCCTGACGGTTTAGGGGTAGATTTTAGAGCGGAAGCTCATATTTCTAAAGAGCAATGCAGGACTCGAGCCCATCATTGGATGTCTTCTTGCTCAAAGGGTGGAGCTCCTATTCCTAGAAGAATCGAAACCATGTTCTATCAAAACGGAGAACTGGTGGAAAAGACTGTTCTACATAGTCCCTAAATATTTAAATTAACCCTTTTTAAAAAAATTCATCAAATACACAAATAAAAAGCATCCCCCAGAATTTGCGTCAAAAGAATTAACTGTTTCAAAAGGATCCATTAGAAACGATTTTTTATATTTACAACAAATACTTTAAGATTTGTGAGTGCCGTCCGAAAAGTTAACTATGGCGGTACGTTATCTGGAAAATCCATTCTTAAGATTATCTCTGAAAGCGATAAGCTCTCTTCTCGTATCAATTATTTTTTCCACAGGATGCACACTTTCAACTTCTATTGAAGATTTAGCTTCCAAGGTAGAGTCCACCACCCCCACTGTCTCAATTTCAGACACGAGCTTTACAGAAGGCAGCATTGGTTCATTCACCGTAAGTTTAAGTCAGCCGACCACCTTGCCTGTGACCGTGGCTTACACTATGGTAGATGAAACGGCCACATCACCTGCAGATTATATTGGAGCCACAGGAATTTTAACCATACCTGCAGGTCAAAGCTCTGGAACTGTCTCAATAAATATTGTCGATGACTCTGTTTATGAAGGGAATGAAACATTCCGTTTTGAAATTTCAGCCGTTAATAATGCAGACATGGGTCCAGTCACCTTATCGAAGCAAATAACTATTACAGACAATGACAGTGTTCCAGATATTAGTATTGCAGACGCTTCTGTCACTGAGGGTGGAACTCTTTCTTTTACGGTCTCCTTAAGTCATGCTTCTAAATACCCAGTGACTTTTGATTATGTAACCCAGGATGGAACAGGAGCAAATAAGGCTGTTTCCCCAGGAGACTACACCGCCCTCAGTACGACCACGGCGACAATTCCTGCAGGATCTCTGACAACAACTCTCTCTGTAACCACCCTTCAGGATTCAACTTACGAACAAGACGAGTTGATGAATGTGGTTTTATCAAACCCTGGCACCGCCAACATTGTGGATAACACAGGGGTTGGTACCATCGTTAATGACGATACATCACCCACATTTTCTATCAGCAATGTTTCAGCCACAGAAAGTCAAAATGTGGATTTTGTAATTGATATTTCCAGTCCCAGTGAAGTTCCTATCACTTTTACTTGGCAAACAAATGATGGCACAGCGGTGGGCGGCAGTGATTTTACTACACAAGCTCCCACATTGGTCACAATTCCCGCTTTGACAACACAAATTACACTCAGTGTCCCAACAATGAATGACTCGATAGCGGAGTTGAGCGAACAATTTAGCATTACCGTCAGTGGGCTTACTGGTGCGACAGCAGGTGTTGTAACAGCCACAGGAACCATCACTGACAATGATTCGGATCCCTTTATGTGGACAGGTAATGCTTTTCCCGACACCAATTGGACGACGGGGGCCAACTGGTATGGAGGATCCGCTCCCAATAGTTCTCAAACAGCTATTTTTAATCCCGTCTGCGCTCACTGTGATGCCATCGTAAATAGCAATATCTCAGTGGGAGGAATTCGTTTTGATGTAGGGTATACCGGAACTGTGACGCAAAGCTCATCTCAAACAATAACTGTTGGCTCTAGTGGCTGGACTCAAAGCTCTGGGAATTTTGCGGGAAGCGATGCCAATATTTCAGTAACTGGAGATGTGAGTGTTTCAGGAGG
>JAIBAM010000042.1 GCA_019695175.1 Bdellovibrionales bacterium | reverse complement strand
AAACTGGTGACAAGGCTGCCATTTTTCTTGTCCTTCGCGATACAGTAAATCAAATGCACCTAGCTTCCCAGATTTGATGACCATAATCATCTCTTGTTGGTCAACTGGACCAATGGTCTTTCCTTGATAGAGGTAAAAGTACCAGTCCCTTTCCATGCGATTTTGATCTCCCCACCCTTTAAAACAATAAATATCAGCAATAAAATATGCTAACAAAAAGAAATAATTAAAAATACCAGATAGTCTTAATTAGATTCAAAAATATGATCCATTCATGTCCGGTCTGGTACGAGGTTTGGAATCCATAGTATCTTACTTAAGAACAATTCAAAGGTGTTAAAAAGTCACCATTGGTAAAGTTCTGATTCGAGTCAGGTGGCGGTGGGCTCAAATTACATAGATTTAATAAATCGATTGCCACTTGGTTTTTACAATAAAAGGCATAGGTAGCAACACTTATTCCGTTGCGATCTTTCTCAAAAAACCACTGTTTTATTTTATTTTGTTTGCAAAAATTATTGTGGAAAAAAGAAGAGTTTTGAAATCCCTCTCTCCGTCGATCAGCACTCATATGAATCATATGATAACCTATAGAAAAGTCTTTTTGAATGGCGGCATAATGAAGTGCTGTTCTTCCAAAATAGTCCCTACTGTCCAGATCCAACCAAGGGTTTTGAACTAGGGCGTTTACAATCTTAATCTCTCTTTTGAGCGTGGCCCAGTGAAAGGCCGACATTCCTTGATTGTCTTGAGAATTTATACATTTCGTTATTTCCTTACTGTTTTTCCAAAAATAATTCATAGAACATATGGAAATTAATTTAAGTGCTGCCGATGTAAATCCCTGTTCAATCATAAAAATTAAAGGGGTTTTACCTTCTTTATCTTTTAGTTCCGTTGATGGAGGATCACCATTTTTCCAAATCCAACGCACCATTTTCCGCGAACGCGCGTAGTGGATAGGGTATCTTCCTCGACTGTCTTGTTGCCAAAGATCTCTTGTCCTAAATTGAAGGGCTAAGTTTTTCATTATTGTAAGATCATCACTTCGTACAGCTGAATGAAAAGCATTTCCCGAAGCCGGATGGAGCTGAGAGGGCGGATCCGCAACCACTTGACGTGCTGGAATTAAAGCTTCAACATTAGAAACTGAAACCTCTGGACTGGGAATTGAGGTTGTTACTGGTTCTGGAGTTGGAGAAGATATTGTATTTAATTCAGCAGGTTTTATTAGACTTGACCTTGATTCCAAAGCTAAGGGGGGTATTGGTTCTATTTTAGAGTCTCGAGGGGGTGAGGATTGACTGGATACAGGGGGGGGATTAGTTTCTTTAGTATCACAATGAATGGAGCCGCAAAGGATAGAGAAAACAAATAATATTTTTAAATATAATTTAATTATAATTAAAAAATCAAAAGTTAAAAGTGGCCTTGAATTGCGTTGAGTGAACATAACTCGTCACATACGGTAAATTTCAAATCCAGACAAACATTTGTGATTTTAAGCTTAATGTTTCTCAACTTGCTTTTATTTAGGACGAGTTATGTGTGGGTTGCGTGGTTAAAGGGATTCAAACCGTAAGGGAAAGCTACGGACTATGTTTGCGCCCTCAAAACGATTAAATGTAATTCTGCGGAAGACCTGTAAAACACAGCTTTGTAACGAGGGATTTTCCAAGGTGGAGGATAAAATTTGAGCTTCTGTAACCTTTCCCTCAGGAGAAATAGTTATACCGACTAGATACTCTCCTTTAACATCGATTTGATTGCGAATTGCATTGCTATGGCATCTTTGAAACGACTCCTGTTCTTGAGAAATACGTTGATCTAAATACTCATTAGAAAGTGTTCCTTTAGAGAGAGGCATTTGATCCGTTTGGCTCGCTATGGGGATACGAGAACTGGGGCTTCGGGTGGTTTTAATCGAAGTATTTCCTCTAACAATCGGTAAAGAGATGATTCTATTTTGATCTAAAAAAGCCCCCTTCGCATCTTTTAAAATTCCATTTTTAATAACATAAAGTTGTCCTGGGGGTCCTTCGGCAGTCATAAAAAAATCTCCAGTCACCATGTGCAATACAACCGGGGACTTATTATCCTTAGACCACCATAGTTCGCCTATGAAAAGGGCTGGACCATTTATTTTTAATGTATATCCATTGGTTAAAAAAATTTCCACCTGGGTTCCGTTGGATACCTTAATTGTGTCAAGATGATGAAAAGTTTCTTGTTTACAAGGGTAAAAGGAGCGTTCGCCATATTTTCTTAGAGAACAAGAGTAATCTGGCGCTGAAATTTTACCCAAAATTTCTTGGGTCTGATTTTTTTTATCTAAATAGAAACTTATTTTTTCACTCAATTGCGGGGAAAAATACACTAGCAAACTCGCAAAAAAGAAACTTGTTCCCAATAAAACATTGGAAATTTGGTAAAAAAATCCTGATTTATTCACCTCATCTGAAGTTACATTCATGAATTCATTTTAACTATTTTTTTTCGTTTGTCGAAGAGGAAGAACTGTCCCCTGGTCCAGAATTAACTTCTTTTTTTACTTCAGGGGGTTGAGGGACCGCATTTGGAGCTACGGGATGCTCAGCGGGTTTATTTTGAACCGCAGCCGGTGTGGTTGTTGTGTCTAACACGCTCTTTCCCGGGTGGCTGATAAGGTAGGTTAATAAAATACTTAAAACCGCAAATAAAATAGCGGACCCTTTCGTTACTTGGGTCAAAAAATTATTTGCCCCTGTGGAGCCAAATAATGAATTAGAACCTCCTCCACCAAAAACACCCATGGCACCCCCACCCTTAGGGTCTTGAAGGAGAACAAAAGTGATGAGTACAAAAGCTACAATTATGTAAATAGCAGTAAAAAAACTTAGAACCGTCATTTTAAGGCCTCCATCACCATATGAAAATTAAGAAGCAAGTTATAAAGAGTTTTAAAGGATATTAAAAGTCTTATGTGATTGGAGCCAACTATAATTGATGATTAAGGAATGGTCCATTCATTTTAAATCAGGTAGCAGCTGACGCAGCATCTCCGACCTTAGTATTTCAAATATATTTTGATGCCTTATTTCAGGATAAAAATTTAAAATATAGGGCTTACGTTTTGGCTTTTGTGAACCCCTGCTTAGTTTCAACTTTTGTTGACTTCGTACTGAGTTTTAAGTCTAAGAGTGATTATGTACTTTATTGCTTTTGAAGGGCTGGACGGCTCAGGTAAATCCACATTAATTCAACGCTTAAATACTTTTTTGAAAAAAACAGGAAAGTCTGTCGTTATCACTCGAGAACCGGGAGGAACCCCTTTAGGTGAAAAGCTTCGTGCTCTTATTTTGAGCCGGGAAAGTTCCATAGTTCCTAACCCGAGGGCAGAGCTCCTCATGTATGAGGCCGCACGAGCTCAACTTGTAGAAAGTGTGATCCGACCTTCTCTACAGCAGGGAATGTGGGTTTTATGTGATCGATTTTCAAGTAGTTCCTTGGCTTTTCAGGGCGGGGGTCGGGGAGTGGATGAGATTTCGATTTGTTCTCTCAACGACTTTGCAACCTTAGGGCTCCAGCCAGATCTCTATGTTTTAATTGATGTTCCTGTTTTAGAAAGCGAGAAAAGACGTCAAAACCGTGCTCATGTGGATCGGTTTGAAGCCGAAAAAAGTGAATTTCACGAACGAGTGCGACTGAGTTATTTAAAACAAGTGGAACAAAATCCCAAAAGATGGTTTGTAATCGATGGGGGACAAACCCCAGAAAAAATTGAAATGCAACTTTGTGAACATTTAAGGGCTAGATCGTGGGTTTAATCTGGAATCAAATATTTGGTCAGCAAAAAGCTTTGACTCAGTTGGATCAGTCCCTAAAAAACGGAAGATTGTCCCATGCCTACCTTTTTGTTGGGCCTTCGGCCGTGGGGAAAAAAAAGACCGCTTTAGCATTGGCCCAAAGAATTTTATGTGAAAGTGGAAATTCTTGTGGTTGCTGTCGTTCTTGTTTAAAAGTCGAAAAAGGACAAAGTGAAAACCTAATTATCTTACAGAATGACTCCACGGAGCTTAAAAACAATCAGGGGATTATTAAGGTAGAAGTGATCCGACAAATGATTGCAAGTTTAAGTTTGCAAATTTGGCAGGGAAGTTCTCGGGTAGTGATCCTGGACCAAGCCCATGAAATGAATCTTCAAGCCGCAAACGCTTTACTTAAAACATTGGAAGAACCACCGTCACAGACTTATTTTATTCTTGTTTCGTCTCAACCCCACCAGTTGCCTTCAACCATCAAATCCCGTTGTCAATGGGTGCAGTTTGGTCGACTTCTCCCACAAGATATGGTCAAGGTTCGACCCTTTCCTGCTTGGGTGTTGGACCTCAGTCATGGTCAACTTGACTGGGCTGAGTATCTGATGGAAGAAGAATACCAAGAAGTGAGTCGAAGATCTTTTTATTTTTGGCAGTCGTTGTTTGAAAAAAAGGAAGATCTAGAAAACTTACTCTCTTTTTTGGGCGATATAGAAAAAAGGCCTTACATAATGAAGCATTGGTCGTCCTTTCTTCATCGTGCGAGGCGTTTTTGTGCTCAGGGGTCCCCAGCCCTCGAAGAAAAGGATTCTTTGGATTTTAAAAATGAACAAACTTTATTTATTAAAATGGCTTCTCAACCGCAAGCAGTTGATCAAACTTGGATTCGATTCCTAGAGCTGCAAAGTGACTTTGATGTTCATGTGGAGAAAAATTTAGCTTTGGAAAATTTTTATTTTTCCTTAAAGGAGATTTGGCAATGAGCGGCTCTACAGGATGGATTGATGTCCATACACATTTAAATATGTTGGAATCCTCTCCCGAATGGGCCCTTGAAGAGGCACAAAAGAACGATGTTTCTAGAATGATAACAATTGGAACCGGACCTGAAGATTGGCCAATTGTGCAGGAATTAGCCAAAAATTTTTTTCCTCGCGTGGGTTGTACTCTTGGGTTGCACCCCCATGAGGCTTCTATATGGAATATCTCTGTGGCTGATGATTTGGAAAAAAACTTAGCCAATCCCCATGTTTTAGCGGTGGGTGAGATTGGACTGGATTACCACTACAACTCTTCACCTCGCGAAATTCAATTAAAAGCTTTTAGGGAACAATTAGATCTTGCGGTCCAATTTAAACTTCCCGTTGAGATCCACACACGCGAGGCAGAGGATGACACCATTGCATTGCTAAAAGAATATGAGGGAAGAATTTCAGGGCTTCTACACTGCTTCACTAGCAGTTGGAAATTAGCTGAAGTAGCGCTCGACAAAGGTTTTAATCTTTCTTTTAGTGGAGTTATTACTTTTAAAAACTCAGAAGATTTAAGGGCCGTATGTCTAAAAACACCATTAAATCAAATGCATGTGGAAACCGATGCCCCCTTTTTAGCTCCAGTGCCTTATCGAGGCAAAAAAAATTGTCCAGCGTGGGTGGCCACGACGGCTGAGTTCATTTCAAAGCTCAAAAGTATCGAAAAAGAAGAGTTAAAACAAATTACATTTGAGAATGCTGCAAAAATGTTTCCCAAATGGAAACTAAAACATTGAGCGAGCTCATTTTTTATTGAAAAACAATTATTTATCTACTGAGGAGGAATTGTGGAAAAAATTAAGGTAGGAATCAATGGATTTGGTCGTATTGGTCGTTTGATTTTTCGAGCTGGATTTGAACACTTGGATATTGTGGGAATTAACAGTTTGGACGACCCAAAAGGAATGGCCCATTTATTGAAGTATGACAGCACCCATGGAAGATACTCCAAAGATGTTTGCGTTGAGGACTCTATTCTGCGCGTGGATGGTAAATCCATTTCCCTTTCTGCCACTAAAAATCCTTTGGAAATCCCCTGGAAAAAATGGGGGGTAGATTTAGTTCTGGAGTGCACCGGTGCCTTTAAAAGCAAAGAAGATTTTTTAAAACACATAAATGCAGGAGCTAAAAGAGTTTTGGTTTCAGCACCTGCTGACGGTGTTGACTTAACTGTCGTTTATGGAATCAATCACACCCAGTATGATTTAGAAAAACACCTCGTAGTCAGCAATGCATCTTGCACCACAAATTGTTTGGCACCACTTGCAAAAGTGCTCGATGAAGCTTTTACCATTGAGCAAGGTCTAATGACGACGATACATTCCTATACCAATGATCAGAACGTGCTTGATGCCACCCACAAGGATTTACGTCGTTCACGAGCGGCAGGGTTGTCTATGATTCCTACCACGACAGGGGCTGCGAAGGCTGTCGGTTTAGTATTGCCTCATTTAAAAGGTAAAGTAGATGGTGTTTCCATTCGTGTTCCCACTCCCAATGTAAGTTTAGTGGACTTAGTGTTTCGCGCCCAAAAATCATTGAGTGTGGAAAGCATTAATCGAACACTCCAAGAGGCGGCACAAGGTTCTCTTAAAGGGATATTGTTTTGTGAAAAAGATCCCCTTGTCAGTGTGGACTACAATGGAAGCACTTACAGTTCCATTGTAGATTTGGCGAATACTATGGTTATGGGAGAAAAATTAGCCAAGGTATTTTCTTGGTATGATAATGAAATGGGATTTTCCAGTCGAATGGTTGATATGGCCCTTTATATGGCAAAGAAAGGTTGAATCAGTGAGTAAAACTCTTTCCGGCATTAAATCTATAGATGATTTTAGTTTAGAAGATAAAAAAGTATTTATTCGCGTGGATTTTAATGTTCCCATGGAAAATGGCCGTATTCTTGATGAAACAAGAATTAACGCAGCCTTGCCAACGATAAAATACGCTGTTGAAAAAGGAGCTAAAATTGTTTTGGCTTCCCATTGGGGAAGACCAAAGTCACCTGAAGATTTCACGCAAATGACCCTTGAACCCGTAGCCAAAAGAATTTCAGAAATATTAAAACTAGAAGTGCTCTTTATTGAAGAACCCAGAAGTGATGCCCCAAAAGCTCTTCTTGCCGGATTAAAACCCAGTCAAATTATTTTTTTAGAAAACTTACGCTTTTGCGCCGGTGAAGAAGAAAACAGTCGTGAATTTGCGCAAAAAATAGCGGATTACACTGAGATTTATATAAATGATGCTTTTGGAGCGAGCCATCGGGCCCATGCAAGTATAGTGGCACTTCCCCAATTGGTCCCACAGCATGGACTTGGTTTTTTAATGAAAAAAGAAATTGCCATGCTAGATCAAGTTCGATGGGAACGTCAGCATCCTTTTCTAGCCATATTGGGTGGTGCTAAAGTTTCAGACAAAATAGATATTATTGAGATGTTACTAGAGCAAGTGGATACGTTAATTGTAGGTGGAGCTATGGCCTACACATTCTTGGCCTCTCAAAATATTTCCATTGGTAAATCAAGAGTGGAGGTTGATAAAATTCGTTTTGCGGCAAGCCTGATGGAACGGGCCCAAGCTCGGGGGAAAAAAATCCTATTGCCTATGGATCACATTGTTGTCAAAAATATAAAACAACCTGAAGAAGCCACTCTTACTTTTACACCCTCTATTCAAGAGGATTTCCTGGGCGTCGACATTGGACCTCAGAGCATCGATCTGTTTTCGAAAGCCATACTTAATGCTCGAACCATTTTTTGGAACGGACCTATGGGAATTTTTGAAACCCCTCAGTACAGTCAAGGGACGTTTGCTTTGGCTCAGGCTTTAGCGGAAAACTCCAAAGCTACAACAATCGTTGGGGGCGGAGATTCGGCGGCTGCAGCTATGGCTTCGGGTTATGGTGATAAAATGACTCATATATCCACTGGAGGGGGAGCTTCTTTAGAATATTTGCAAGGCAAAAAAATGCCCGGCATTGAAGCATTAAGACCTGCAAAAAAGTCAGAACCAGTTTAGATTGAACCTAGGTTTCTTTTTTTAGTTGGTTCTTTGTCAATAAGGTAACTAGTTTTAAGTTAATTTATTTAAGAAAAAATGTCGAGGTAGCCCATGATACTGGCATGTAACTGGAAAATGAATAAAAATCCTACGGAATCTGAGCTCTTTTTAAATGATTTTTTTACACAGATGGAGCTAAAAAAAAATGACTATCCAAATCTTTGTTTTAAAAAACAGATTGTATTTTTCATTGGCGCCCTTTGTGCAAGTTCTGTGGCCCGAATTATAAAACATGTTGTTTCAAATCGTAAATATGATGAAGAATTCCCCCATTGGAATTGGGGTGGACAAAATTGTTATTGGAAAAACGCAGGGGCTTTTACGGGTGAAAATTCCCCTCAAGTGCTCGCCCAAATGGGGGCCACCCACTGTTTGGTAGGGCACAGTGAAAGAAGACAACTTTTTCATGAATCCAACGAAGAAATTGCTCAAAAAGTAAAGGCTCTACAGGATGTTTCTCTTATCCCGGTTCTTTGTGTGGGAGAAACTCTACAAGAACGAGCCTCAAGTAAGACATTTTCTGTTTTAATTGAACAATTGGAAAAGGGGTTATCTTTAGTAAACAAGAATCTATCTTTTTGGGTTGCCTATGAACCAGTGTGGGCTATTGGCACTGGAAATGTTGCTACAGTTGATCAGGTAAAAGAAGTTCACGAGTTTTTGTCGAAATGGTTTAAAGAAAAATTTCCCGATATGACGGTGCCATTACTTTATGGAGGAAGTGTTAAGCCAGATTCAGCAATGGCTCTTGCAAAGTTAAGTCATGTGGATGGGTTTTTAATTGGTGGTGCTTCTCTTGAGATCCAATCTCTTTTGAAATTGATGGAAGTGCAAACGAAGTGGAGTTGAAACTCTAGTTTGTTTTTTGTTTCATATTTAATGTCTCAATATTATTTTTTAAGTTTTATTTTTTTGTCTTGAGATGAAGCAATGTATCTTGCTGATTTTGCTAGACTTTTCTCGGAAAATTTTTCTGCGAAAAGTCATTCATCAAAAAAATATGTTTCATTTTTTTTAAAATATAAAACCTATGGAATTTCATTTTTATTGAACTTAAACTTAAAAAATAGAACACGAAACTTAATCCAGTGGGGCTGGATTAAGTTAACCAACGGGCTTTGGGACTCTTTTATACAAAGGGATCCTAAAAAATGTGGGCATGATTATAAACTCAATAAGGGGGTTTTTGTGGAATCATCAGCTCATTATCGCCGTTGCCACTTATGCGGTGCTGTAAGCACTCAGTTTTCACACCCAGTGGACAAATGTCAGCATTGTCACAAGTCCTGGGCACCTTTTTATTATTTTGATGATCGACTTACAAAAGTAAGTTCAGATCTTTCTTTGCGTGAAGGTTCCATCGAGCAAGAGTTCCCTCCATTGCAAGGGCTCACGGTTTATTGGAACACGGGGGACACGTAATTCCACATTAATTTTTTAAAAAATCTGGTTCGGAGATGCTTTTGGAACTCTGACTGGATTTTCAAACAACCTTTTAGAAATAAATATAAACTCAGCAAATAGTAATGACGAGAGTGACTAATGTTTATTTTTATGATGTGATTACGTCCATTAATAAAAATTCATTTTCATTCGAGATCAGAGCCCTTCATGAAGGTAACTTTAAATGATATTCAAGATGCTCAAAAAATTTTACAATCTCATATTTCTTTGACTCCCCTAAACTTTTCCAGTGGAGCAACTCACTGGCTTAAAAGTCAGGTGTACTTTAAACAAGAAAATGAGCAACGCACGGGTAGTTTTAAAATCCGAGGAGCCTTGAATAAAGTTCTAAGTTTAAGTCGTGAAGAACAACGAAGGGGCTTAGTTGCTAGTAGTGCAGGAAATCACGCCCAAGGTGTCGCTTTTTCAGCCAGTAAAGTAGGAACCTCAGCCCATGTGGTAATGCCCATCAGCTCGTCCCTTAATAAAATTGCAGCAACACAAAGCTATGGTGCTGAAGTCCTATTAAAAGGAAATTTTTATGATGAAGCCTACGCTTATGCCCGTGAACTAGAACAGAAGCATGGTTATATTTTTGTTCATGCTTTTGAGGATGAAAAAATCATTGCTGGACAGGGAACCATCGGTCTTGAAATTCTCGCTCAGATACCAGATCTGGATTCCATATTTATACCCATGGGCGGTGGAGGATTGGTGGCAGGTATTGCAACTGTCGTAAAAGCTTTAAGACCTGAATGCAAGGTGTACGCGGTGGTCTCTGATCAGGCCGCCGGGATGAAAAACTTATTCTTCGGTCAAGAACATCATAAGCCTACCAACCCACCTGTGACGATTGCTGATGGAATTGCTGTTAAAACGCCGTCTAAAAACATGTTTGATTCGTTTATTCACCGACTCGTAGATGACATTATCGCTGTTTCTGATGATGAAATTGCTGAGGCCATTGTATGGTTACTTGAGCGGGCAAAGACGGTGGTGGAGGGTTCAGCGGCTACCGTTTTAGCTGCTGCAGCCCAAGGTAAAGTGACTTTGGGACGTAAAACTTGCCTTATTTTAAGCGGTGGAAATATTGATCTGAATATCATATCAATGGTGGTCAATCGTGGTTTAAGTCGCAAAGGTCGCTTGGCTCGCTTATCTATCATTGTTCCCGATCGACCAGGGATGTTACAATCAATCACCAACTCCATTGCGGAACAAAGGGCCAATATCTTAGAGGTCAAACACGATCGACTGGCTCCAGATCTTCATTTAGGTGAAACAGCGATAGAGTTTTTATTAGAGGTTCGAAGTCATCAGCATATAGATCAAATTCGTCATTCCCTAGCGACCACTAATTCCTCAGCAAAAATACTTCAGATATAAACTATTTTACTTTTCTGGTTTGCTTTTTGAAATGGGCTGAGTCTGCATCAAGAACTTGCTTTAGACACAATCAAAAACCTTATGGAGGCGGGGGAGTAGAATAACTCCTCCCCCAATCAAATGAACACAGAATTCAAATGACTTAATCAATGGCAATTTATTTCTATAATCTTGTAATTTGCAATCTTAAATTTTTTTCTACTTACAGAGGCAAACCTGTTCGCTTTAAGTACATATCTATGATCATTACAAAGAAACACGCAAGTGGTGGGAAAGAAAATCACGAACTCATTCTTCATTTGATAAGCACTTCATTTTTCTAAATATTTTTAGGAAGCGTCATTCGTACAATTTACTTTCACACTTATTTCATCTATCAGTTTTCCATTCATACTGTAAAAATAGGACAACTCTGCAGGAAACTCTTCATCATTAGACGATTCAGAGTTGGTTCGCTTTAAAAAAAGACGACTATAAACATTTCTATTGGCTCCACTTAAGTTTCTTACTTCTTCATAGATATCTGAACCATCAGGTCCTTTATAATAACAAACATTTATGAAGCTAAATGTGAAAGTATTCTTAATCGATATTATCGATATTGTTGGGTTATCATATGGAATGATTTTACCCGTTATTGAAGAATCTCTACTTCTACATACACGCTTAGACTCAAGCGAATTATCATTTAATTTAAGCTCTATTTTTTTATTATTATTTTTACCCTCACAATAAAGTGCAGATACCATTTCATGGTAAGAGATTAAAACGAGAAAAAGTGACAAAATCTTTTTCATGTGTGACTCCTTTATAAAGATTAGTTTGAATTACTTCTTCGCTCTAATCGATGTCCATGCGTTTTGTGAACATTTTTTTTTAATAAAGTCAAATTTTCCTAAACCATTAAATATTATTCATAAGCTTATAAATCCCTTGCCTTGATTTTTTCCTGCCATTAAAAAATTTGAGTTATAGATTTCACTCTAACAGGTTAGAATGCCCATGCAGCCTACGGCCGTACCAGCTAGAACGTAAGTTGGGATAACTTTCGAATCTTCGTCTTCAGTTGCAAACTTCAAAGCGGCCTTAGGGCCGCTGAGAACACAGTCCTTTACAAGATTGCATACTCCTACTAAACGAGCCAAGTCTTCAGTGGATAACAAGGTCGAAGTTCGTTTGGCCGCAGCCTAAACCTGTTTGCGCGGGTGGTGGCCGAGGTCGGGTAAG
>JAIBAM010000017.1 GCA_019695175.1 Bdellovibrionales bacterium | reverse complement strand
GTTTCACTGAGTGAAAAATTGATGCGCTAAAGCGCAACAGTCAATTGAGTTAAACAATTGGGTTAAAGCGGCCGTAGGCCGCCAAGGGATTGGTCCGTCCTCCGCATGAAGATACTTACAAGGCAAACTGGAGAGCATAAAGAGTTCAAATATTACAGGTGCTCGAATTCCAGAGGGGTTCATGAATCTTTAAAGGGCATGTACACAACCGAGGAGGAGTTAATGAAGGCGTTTGAGCCAGCGTTAGACAAAATCAGCATATCCGAACAGAGAGCAAAAGAGATTGCGGATGCCTTGAATGAAACTGACCGAATGGCAAAGGAAGCCATAGCTTCTGAAATGAATGGATATAGAAAGGCTTTAGAGGACCTCCACAAACGAAGGCTAAGTTATTTGGATTTGTTGGCTGATAAAGTGATAAGTGAAAAAGACTATGCATTGAAGCTCGAGCAAATCGAAGCTGACCAAAAGCATTTCACAAAACTTTTGGAAGATGCTCAGTACAAAATTTCTGATGCTTGGAAGCTAACTGCTGAAACTGTATTGGAACTCGCTAAAGAAGCGAAAGAATTATGGAAAAAAGGAAGTATGACAGAACGACTGGAAATACTAAAACGAGTCTGTTGGAACCCGATATTAGATGGCGTAACTCTGCGATACGGTTTGAGAAAACCGTTCGCTACTCTTGCTGAAATGAGTGAAAAAGAAGATTGGCGTCCCTTACGAGATTCGAACTCGTGTCTTCTCCGTGAAAGGGAGATGTCCTAGGCCTCTAGACGAAAGGGACAAAAACTGTTCTAAATTCAACTTCTAACTTATTATCAGAGCTTGTTTGGAAATTTCATTTCAGCAGTTACTGGCGGAAAAATTCTTACATCGTCTTTATCAATCAGCACAAGAGCTGTGTAACCCACAGACTTTGTTTGCGCCACGACTTTTAAGAATTTTCATCTCAGTCCCACTCAGATGCAAATTTCCGAACAAGCTTTCAAAGCCTGCCTCCTTCTACTTACAAACCAACTTCAGTTCTTGAAAAGATGGTGATCCGCGATGGACTTGAACCATCGACCCCTTCATTAAAAGTGAAGTGCTCTACCGACTGAGCTAGCGGATCAAGCAACCGAAGCTAAAAAACAAATAGAAAGAGCTACGTATCTTTGGGGTAAGGAGACAAAGTTGTCAACTATTTCAATAATTAAGTGTCATCAATTTTTAAAATAATGGTTTTACCCAAAGAGTTTGGTCTCTGCCAGGGCCAATGGATATAACATCAATAGGAATGGCCACTTGATTTCCGACAAAGTTAACATATTCCTGAGCATATCTAGGCAAATCTTTAAGCATCCGCACCTGAGTAAGATCTTCTTTCCAACCTTTAAAACTTTCATAAACCGGTTTGCAACGACCTAATTCTCCTGGAGAGACCGGGTATTCCGTAATATTTTGCCCATCGATTTCGTAAGCCGTGCACACTTTGATTTCTTCAAAACCACTTAGAACATCTAATTTCATAAGCGCCAAATTAGTAATCCCATTAATTCGAATCGCATATTTTAGTGCGACCAAATCCATCCAACCACACCTTCTTCTTCTTCCTGTTGTGGAACCAAACTCATTTCCCACCTGACAAATTTTTTCTCCAATTGCGTCATCACACTCAGTTGGAAACGGACCGGAGCCCACTCGAGTGGTGTAAGCTTTAGTGATCCCGACAACTTTTTGAATGGTCCCGGGACCAATTCCAGAACCAACTAAAGCTGATCCCGCTAATGTTGAAGAGCTCGTCACAAAGGGATAGGTACCGTGGAATATATCAAGAAGACTTCCTTGGGCTCCCTCAAACAAAACTTTTTTTCCTGCCTTTAAGGCTTTATGAATCAAGAGAGACGTGTCTTTAGATCGATACACACTAAGTTGTTCCGACCACTCTGCAATTTGCTTAAGTAAACTATTTAAATTTATAGGTTTAGTTTTATAATAATTCTCTAGCAGAAAATTTTTTTCTTTTAAGGCTGAATCTAGTTTTAGCTTTAAGGCTTCTTTATTGAAAAGATCCCCAAACAAAACAGCTTTACGAGAAGCTCGATCTTCATAGGCTGGACCAATTCCTTTCCCTGTTGTTCCAATTTTTTCCTGTCCTAACGACTGTTCCCGAGCTTGATCCAACATCCGATGATAGGGCAACAAAACTGTAGCCGAATCAGAAATCAATAGCTGCTTGGGATTTTGCAACAATCCGGCCTCTTTCAGCGCATTTATTTCTTGACACAAAGTTTCCACATCAAGAACTACTCCCGCAGCAATAATACACGTGGCTTCTGTATGCAAAATCCCCGAAGGCACTAAATGAAGTACGGTTTTTTTGTTATCAACCACCAAAGTATGGCCGGCATTAGCACCACCCTGATAACGAACCACATAATCAGCTTGAGCGGAAAAAACGTCCACAACCTTGCCTTTTCCTTCGTCTCCCCACTGCGCACCCACAACAATAATTCCAGACATCTGTCCATCTCCCTTCGCCATAAATTTTTAAGGCATCAAAATTTACACACCTGCAGTTCGTTCAAAAATCATCTTAGAGCCGCTTGAAAATCCTACATCAGATACTTTTGGCTGCGAAATTCTTATGCCACTCTTATGTAGCCATTGTTATATGGTCAAAGCAAACCATCAAATCATTGCATAAGCAATATTCTATTGCTCTTTGTACCAAGAGGCTTGGATGGGAAGTGTGTCCATAATTTTATTTTTCTTATAGTAATCTACTACCTTAGCTACAGCCTCGAATGAAGCCTGAGTCAAAGCCTGCTCGGTAAAGGCTCCCAAGTGAGGAGTCAAAATTACATTTTCACAAGTTCTTAAAGCGGAATCTTGAGCAAGAGGTTCTTGCTCAAAAACATCTAGGGCGGCGCCCTGAATTTTTCTTTGTTTTAAGACCTCCGCCAACTCATCTTCGTCGACAACAGCCCCCCGCGAAGTATTTATCAACCAAGCCTCTGGGTTCATAATTCTTAAAGTTTGATAATTCATCATATGCTGAGTCTTTTTTGTAAGAGGAACATGAAGCGATACCACATCCGATGCAATCAAGAGCTCCGTAAATCCGGAACGGTGGACATGCAATTGGTGAAATACAGTTTCCTCCACAAAAGGATCATAAGCCCAAATCTGCATACCTAGTCCGTGGGCAGCTCGAGCCACTCTTTGACCAATTCGTCCCAAACCAACGAGACCTAAAATTTTTCCCTCTAAACATTGCCCCCTCATCCATTGTTGTCTCCAAGAAAATTTTTGAACTGCCCTATGAGTCTTAGGAAAATTTCTAGCAAGACACAGTAAAAGCCCAAGGGTCAACTCAGCTGCACTGGCTGAATTAGCATTGGGAGTATAGGAAGCTATGATTTTATTTTTTTGACACAATTCTAAATCTATATGATCAAAACCACTTGTTGCACTTACTATAAGTTTTAACTTTGGAGCCACAGCAAGGAGCTTTCCATCTATTTTTGTTTTACTTCGAATGAGCAGCACTTCCGTATTTGTCAGCTGCTCAGAATCGGGCCGATGCTCCCCCTCGTTCAGAGAAGAAATTCGACATGGAATCTCACTTTGCAATAGGGACAATGCTGAGCTATTGAAAGTATCTGTGACCAAGATTTCAATAGGCATTAGGGCCTTGCTGAAGAAGACTCTGTGCTTTTTCCAAAGCGTTCCGAGCCCTTAACTTCCCATCCTCTAGCGATTGAGTTGACGATGTCTTTGTTGTTACTTCGTTATTTCCATCGGTTGGCAATAAAAGTTTACCTAAAAACTCCACCATGCAAATTTCATCTTCATCGCGAATATAACCCAAATGACCAATACGAAGAATTTTTCCTTGAAGGTATTCCTGCCCTCCCATAACTGTCATATTAAATTGACATTCCAACGCTCCACGTATTTTTTCTGCATTCATTCCATCAGGCACTTGTAATGCAGTGACAGAAGCTGCTGGACTCTGGGAGAAAACTTTCAATCCTAAAATTTCACCACAAACTCGAGTTGTTTTTGCTAATAATTCACAGCGCTGAATTAAGCTATCCATTCCCTGTTTTTGGAAAAGTGTAAGTACCGTATCTAAAGCAACAATATGACTGCTCGGTGAACTAAAAAAGGTCTGTCCTTTTTGATTGGCTAATCTTTCAACCCCCATATCTAAATAAAAACAAGGAAGGTTTGAAGTTTCATACGCCCTCCAAGCTCGTTCAGAAAAGGCAATAAATGAAAGCCCCGCCGGCAGCATAAAAGCTTTTTGCGAACCTCCGACTAAAATATCAATTTGCCATCCATCCATATCAAGCTTCATGGCTCCCAGTCCTGTTATGGCGTCAACAGCAAACAAAGCCGAGCTTTCCATTTTAATTATTTTAGCCAACTCTTGAATTGGATGTTGTGTGGCCGTACTGGTTTCAACAGCTTGACAAAAAACAGCCTTAATTTTGGCATTACCTCGCAAAAAAGCTCGAACTTTTTCTAAGTCAACAGATTGCCCCCATACCACGTTGATTCGATGAACTTTAAGTTTATATATTTCAGCAATCTCAGCCCAACGCTCTCCAAATTTTCCTGAAACAATAACAAGAACCTCATCCCCTTCAGATAAAGTATTGACGATGGCGGCTTCCATCGCCCCGGATCCTGTACTTGTAATCATAAGCACAGGCTGCTGAGTAGAAAAAAACCATTGCAAACCTTTCCATACCCTAGAAAGTGTTTTTAAAAACATATCTGTTCTATGGTGCTGAACGGGCTGAGCCAGAGCTTGTAGCACTTCGGGGTGAAGAGAGACTGGACCCGGCGTCATTAATCGATAAGGGTATTGATTCTTTTCCATTAAGATTTAATATTCCCTTTCTATTTTGAAAACTAAGTAGGGAGTTATATCGTGAAACTCTGGTGCGGTCGAGACCTTTGCATAAACACAGCATTTCTTTTGCTTATAGTGATTGTAGTGAATGGTTGTGCTTATAGATTGGGATTGGGCGAACGCAGTTTACCCGGAGGATACCGTCAGCTGGCCATCCCGGTCTTTAAAAACAAAACTCAAGAGGTCGGGTTAGAAGTGGATTTTACCAATGCGCTTATTCGTGAATTCGAAAGATCCAAAGTCGCCGAGGTCGTTCCCTTGGATGCAGCCACGATAAAACTGGAAGGTGAAATTTCCAGTCTAAAAGTGGAAAGTCGATCGGCTGCTTTGGGAACCAATGGGGACAACGGTGAAATCAGTGCCTTACCCAGCGATGTGGTTTTGACCACCTCGTACCGTCTTGTGGTGACCATAAACCTTAACCTCATCCGCATGTCAGATCAGTCCATTTTATGGTCTGGTCGAGTTTCCAATGAAAAAGTATATTCTGCACCCCGCATAGGGTCCCAAGTGGTCAATTCAGCTAATACCACTTACAACCAAAGTGCTCGACAAATTAATACCATAAGCTTGGCCAAGGAAATGATGCAAGAGGTGCACGGACGTATGACGGAGAATTTTTAAATGCCGCTTTGGAACTACGCTCAATTGCAAAGTCATATAAAAAAGAAGAGTTTTTCTTCTGTTTACGGTCTAATCAGTGAAGAATATTTTTTATTAGAACATGTTATAAATGAATTTAAAACCACCTTATTAGATTCTGAATCGATTGAATTTAATTATCAAAGCTTCTATGCCGGTGAGGATAATTTATCACAAATTCGTAAAGCTGTGGAAATGTACCCTCTCCTTCATCCAAAAAGATTGGTTGTGCTTCATCAGGCTCATCAACTTAAAGAACGAGACTGGGATCAGTTGACTCCTCTATTGGAAAAACCCATTTCCACAACTGTTTTGATTATTACGACTGAAAAAATAGACAAAAGAAAAAAAAGTTATAAAACTTTAGAAAAAAATGGCGTCCTTGCTGAGCTCAAAAAACCTTTTAACAATCAGTTGGCACCATGGATTGAAACCATGGCAAAAAATTTAAACCTAACCATCGCACCAGAAGCCTCACAGATTTTGGCCCACCTGATTGGAAATGAATTAACACAAATACAGCAAGCTTTAATTAAGCTAAAATGCTACTTGGATGATGAAAACCATATTACAACCCATGATGTCTTGTTTCTAGTATCCCAATCAAAGCAAGAAAACGTCTTTGATTTTACCAAATCACTTGGAAATCAAGACTTAACCACAGCGTTCTTTTCCCTCAACAAACTTCAAAGCCAAGGTGAAAATGTTTTAGGAACATTGGCTATGACCGTACGCCACTTTCGCATCCTTTTGTCACTGCAGCTGGAAAAAGAAAAAGGAGTTCCCCATAAAGTCTCCCTTCCGTCCATCTTCCTTAAGGACTACCAATCCCAGATGAGACATTGGTCTTTAAAAAAATTAGCCCACGTGTTTCTGATTTTAAAACAAACCGACCGGGATCTAAAAACCACGGGCCTCCAAAATCGAAACCTCATGGAAAATCTCGTCTTAAAAATTTGTAAAGTGTAGAAAAAAGGGGATAGTTAATGAAGTGTGGGAAATACAAAAAATCGGGCCACTAAATCATGGCCTCCCAAAACTCTAAAACAAGGATTGTTGGTTATTTAACCTTAATAATCGGCTTGGTCATGCTGAGTCTTAGAGACCCGCAATCTGTTTAGACACACGAGCCACACGTCGAGACATGTTCTTAGCGTGAAGAACACCCTTTTGAGCGGCCTTTCCAACTACACTCATAAACTCACTAAGTAGAGCTTCCGCAGCTTTTTTATCTTTCTTTACGATCAACTGACGAATTTTATTTTCTATAGTGCGCGCTTGACTGCGACGACGTCGGTTGACTGCATTTCGACGCAAACTTTGACGGGCTCTTTTTTCTGCGGATTTGTGAGTTGCCAAGAAATCCTCCTCTAAATAACCTAAATTTATCCAATTTTTTAAATGTCCGACCTGGAGGGTGATATCATAGCCAAGACTGCGACGCAAGGGGCAGAAGTTATTTTTAAAACTTACATAGTTACGGCGATGTTGCCCTCAAATTACTTTTGAAGAGTTTTAGTTTTCCTTTGCACCTCTCCAAAAACAGTCCCACTCTGTCCCACTCAACTTTTGTGGATCTTTTTTGCTCAATTGAATGCTTTCCATCATTTTCTGAAACCTCGAAGCAAAACGATAATTAGTCTCTCGAAGGGTTTGCTCTGCATCCCCGGACAAATGACGAATCAACTGCACCACTGAAAAAAGCAGGTCGCCAGCCTCTTCCAACTGACGAGCCCTAGTCTCCCCATCTAGAGCTTTTTTGAGTTCCCCCACTTCTTCTAAAACTTTGACCATCACTTCATTTGCATTGGACCAGTCAAAAGAAACTTTCTGTGTTTTATCACCAATTTTTTGACTGACCAACAGTGCAGAAAGAGTTTTTGGCATTTCAGATAACAAATCATAAGCCCTTTCTGATGAAACAGACTTCTGCGCCAAAGTTTTTTCTTGGGCTTTTATTATTTCCCAATTTGCAATCACATCAGCTGTGGAGTGAACTTTTGTTTGAGCAAAGACATGGGGGTGACGTCGAATCATTTTAGTAGAGATATGACGGATTACATCCTCTAATTCAAATTGTCCCGACTGTTTGCTAATTTCGGCATTTAAGACAACTTGAAACAAAAGGTCTCCCAACTCACCGCACATTTCCGAGTAATCACCCTGTTCTACGGCATGAATAAACTCTGCAGCCTCTTCAAGGGCGTATCGAGTCAAAGATTGATGGGTCTGCTCTCGATCCCAGGGACAGCCCTCTGGACCTCGCAGTCGTTCCACAATCTTAACCAAATCTAAAAATGCTTGTGCTAGTTGAGAGTCCTGTTTCACAAAAAAGCCTCCATTCTTTCTGCTCTTAGAGCTTGTTCGGAGAAGTCGATCCAGAAATGCTGCGTCTAAGCTTAGACTTGTAAATGGTCGTGGTCATCCTACCAAAGTGCTTTTTTTATGGGATTTATTGAAAAATGAAGTCCAGATTTACATCTGGTAGATTTCTTACAATTATTTAAGCAGTTTCTGCAAGTAAAAGAAGGACAAGGAACCCTTTGTTATTGCCGATAATTAAGGTAAAGAGAACTCTTAGGAAAAAGTTCATTTTTAAACCCGGCGTTCCAAAAAGGATGACTTTGTTTGCCAGACTGGATGATGAAAAAAACTAAAAATGTGGTGCACCATCGCACCAAATATGTCGATCCCTCCCAACGGTTTCTAGATTGGGTGCACAGCACCGGTTTTCATAAAACTTTTTTGGCACAAACCCTGGGAGCATTAGATTCACGATTTAATTTAAAACAATTACTATTTATTTGGTTGTTTTGCTTTTCACTTTCCTCGCTTATTTTTTCTGAAATTGATTTTACCTACAATGTAAGAGTGGGCCAAATCGCAGTGACCGATATCAAATCACCCGTGAATTTGGAGTTCACAGATGATGTCGCTACTGAGAACAAACGAATTGAAGCTGAAAAGTTAGTGTCACCTGTCTTTGACTATGATGCCAACGCTTATGAAAAACTCTACAGTCGAATCTATTCCTCTTTTCTGAAACTGCGTCGGGAAATTCATAACAAAAGTTGGCCCATGCAGCCCATTGCTTTAGAAGAGGCGGTTAAAGACTTCATGATTTTTCAAAGTCAGTTTGAAAAAGAATTGGGACAAAGTATCCCTGCTCAAACTTTTGAATGGTTAATTGAAAAAAAGTTTTCTGCCCGAATCGAAAACATCCTTATAAGAATTTTAGCCCAAAATGCGAATCGTCGTTTAGTGGATGGGATCAAAAAATACTTGGGCAATCACAATGAAGTGATTGTGAGATCTTTTCGTAGAGGACTGCAAGGCGATGAATTTATATTAGGAAAAGACGAACTCACCGATATCAATCAAAAAGAACTTGAGTTTAGCAGTCCAATCCGTGGAATAGAAAGTCTCTCTGTTCGTGACAAAAGTTTTGTACTCAGTTTAGCCCAAAACCTCATTCAACCCAACTTAACCTATAATTTAGCCGAAACCCAAGATCGAAAGCAAAAGGCCCGAAAAGAAGTTCTCCCTGTTCAACAACGAATTCAAAAAGGACAAATCCTTGTTTCTGAAGGACAAGTAATTCAGGACTCGCATCTGAATGTGATCAATGCCATCGAAGAAGTGAACTCCCCTCAGAATAATTTATTTGTTTCCTTTGCTGCCTCTTTTTTGTTCCTTACACTTATTTTAGTTTGCCTGTCCTACGTTAAAAAAAATTCTTTAAATCGTGTGAAAGTAGAGGCTAAAGATTTACTGGCAATGGGTAGTGTGACTCTTGCCGTCGCAATTATTGCTAAAATATTTATTATTCTCTCTAGTCAAACCTCCATAGCCAAGCTCGGCGGCGGCCTCATTCCCCAGTCGGCATTTCTATTTTTAACACCTGTTGCCATGGGCCCCATTCTTGTTGGTTTACTCATTTCAACTGGAGAAATTGTCTGGTTATTTACGATCTTTTTAGCCACTGTTCTAGGAATCATGATGGAAATGAACTTCTCATTTGTTCTTATTACCATCGTGGCAGGAATTGCCTCTGGACGCGGTCTACAAACTTGTAAACAACGTCATGATATTTATCGAACAGGATTGCGTGTGGGCCTAATTAATAGCCTCTCCATACTGTTATTTACCTTAGTACAAAGAAATGAAAGTCATGAATTGTTACAAAATTTATTTTGGAATTTACCTGCCGGCTTCTTGTCTGGAATCTTTTCGTCCATTATGGCCATTGGACTTATCCCGCTCCTTGAAACTGTTTTTAACTACACCACAGATATTAAACTTCTTGAGTTGGCAAGCCTCAACCACCCCTTAATGAAGGATATGATTGTCAAAGCCCCAGGAACTTACCATCACTGCCTTATCGTGGGGAGCATGTGTGAGGCCGCCGCCGAAGGCATTGGGGCCAATCCCCTTTTGGCTAAAGTAATGGCCTACTATCACGATATTGGCAAAATTGAACATGCTCAGTATTTTATTGAGAATCAAAGACCAGGACAAAATCCACACAACCACCTCACTCCCCACATGAGTAAAACTGTACTCATTGCCCATGTTAAGGATGGGGCCGAACTGGGTCTTCGTTACCGTTTGGGTAAACCCATCTTAGATGGGATCTTACAGCATCATGGAACCACATTGATTTCTTATTTTTACAATCGAGCGCTCAAAGAACAGGATCAGTCTCTACACCAAGTTAACGAAGCTGATTTTCGATACCCAGGCCCTAAACCCCAATTCCGAGAAGCTGCCTTGGTCATGCTTGCCGACAGTATCGAAGCCGCAGCACGGTCACTAGAATCTCCAACAGTGTGGAGACTCCAGAATATTGTAAAAACAGTGATTCAAAATAAATTTTTGGACGGTCAACTGGAAGAGTGCAATTTAACTCTCAAGGAACTGACTGTCATTGAAGCTAGTTTTAAACGAGTTTTATTGGGGGCCTACCACCAACGCATCGATTTATCTCAAAAAAATTCTCTCCCCATAAAGGAAGAGTTAAAATTAACTCCAAGCCCTAAAGACACGGTAAAAAATCTTTCTTCAGACTCCACTTTTCGGTCGGAAATTAAAGGCCCTAAAAAGTGAAAAGTTCACCCTCACAATCTGAAAATTCACTCAAATTCATCAATCTCTTGAACCAGTCAAAAATAAAAATGCCACAACAATTTTTAACTCAAATTATCCCTGAGATTCTTCGACACCTTCCACAAAAAAACTTAAAATGGGTTCAAGATAAGGAATTAAGTTTGATATTTGTAGAACCAAAAGTATCGCAAAAACTAAATTTAAATTATAGAAATAAAAATAACCCCACAGATGTTCTAAGTTTTTCTGCATCGGGCCCCTTACTAGGAGAACTAGTTCTTTGTCCCCAAGTCATTCGAAAACAGGCCCAAGACAACCTCTGGACCTTTCGTCTCGAACTTACTTACATGGTGATCCATGGAATTCTACATCTTTTAGGATATGAACATGAGCAAGGTGGAATTGAAGCCCAACGAATGTTAAAATTGCAGGATAAAATCTTCTACAAGGTAACAAACCAAAAAGCCTAAAATTGGTGGAGGCAACAGGGATCGAACCTGCGACCTTCTGAATGCAAATCAGATGCTCTCCCAGCTGAGCTATGCCCCCAATCTTTTTAGAAGTGGACTGGCTGGGAGGATGCATAATTATTTTGTATCTGTCAAAAGATTCCTTAGAGCTTGTTCGGAGATGATGCGTCAGCCATCAGTAGCTCGAGCCTATAGGACTACTTCTACGAATAAGTATCCTAAGCCGAGGCCTTAAATGGAGCTTTGGTAACTCTCTGTAGCCAGAGTCTTTCGGAAGTGAGATCAAACCCAACAGATTCACCACCCCTCAAAACCGCATCAAAAACTCGGCGAAGAACTTCAACCTCTTCATTTTGAGGGGTGTTTGAATTTAGATTTTCCTCAATGGCATCAACGACACTCATTAAGTCGGGAGTGGTAACCACTTTTGGAAGTCGACTCATATCCAATCCAATACTTTGAGCCGGTTTAAAGCCAATAAAATTAGCCGTCAGCAATATTTTTTTACCAGAAGAAAAATTGACCTGCAAAAAAGTTTGTCCATCTGAATCTACCCGGGAGATTATTTCCTCCACGTCCGTATCGCTAATTAATAGTGATTTACCATCTGTTTTCTGAGTTACTTTTAAATGTTCGCCAAACACCCAAGAAATAAGTCCAGGGGTTTGACCCACAAAATCCATAATTCTTTTTAAGTGGGTAACCTTATTTTCATCTAAGTTTTCTTTAACACTTTTCAACGCAAACTCCTCAATATAAATAGGGCACGAATGGCAACGATCTATTCGACTTCACCCCGAGAACACTTAAGTCACCCCCCCATTTTTTAGTTTATTGTCCTGTATCATTTCTATTCGCTCCCACTTCATCCTCACTAGTGAGCTCAAATGATGCGTTTTTATAAAAAAATGAGACTGCTCGTTGAGGACTCAAGCTGACGCACTATCTCCGAACACAACTCTATAAATGGTAAATAATGTACAAGACACCCGGAGAGATTTATCTTAGATTCAAAATTATTTTCATTTTATAACGAGGAAAGTATATGCTCGTAACCCGATGGCAAGCTCCTGTGGTCCCGAATATTCAACAAATTAAACTTATGTTCGAAGCGGAAGGATTGTCCCCCTATGAAGAGGTTCTTCCGTCCAAATCCCAGATACCTGACCATCGCCACCCATTTGATGAAGTGCGGATGGTTGCTGAAGGTCAACTTCTTCTCGACATCACTGGAAATCGATTGCTTTTACGGGCTGGAGATAAAATAATCATTCCCTCAAACACGCGCCATTCCAAAACTGTCGACAGCAGCTCCCCGTGTGTTTGCATTTGCGCCCATAAAACTTTTTAGCAGCGAAGTTATTTTATTTTTGAGATTTTATATACAACATGTATTGTTTAATATTTTTTTCATATCCAATTTCTTTGGGTTCGTAAAATGAAACTTTTTTCACTTCCTCAGGTAAAAAATCCTGTTCAATATATCCCAGTCTTCCTTGATGGGAATATTGGTAACCTTCGCCATAACCCATTTTGTGAGACACTGAACTCTGTGCTGATTTTAGGCTTTTTGGTATTTCCAATTTTCCTGTTTTCTTAAAAAAATCCCGGGCCCGGTTCAGTGCCAAATAGGAGGCATTAGATTTCGGAGCTGTTGCTAAATATGTCGTAACTTGAGCCAGATTGATACTGGCCTCTGGAAGTCCAACCATTTCTATAGCCTGCATCCCTGAAACAGCAATTCCCAAAGCTCTGGGATCCGCATTTCCAATATCTTCTGAAGCTAATATAATGAGTCGACGAGCAATAAATAAGGGAGACTCTCCACTTTCCAAAAGTCGAGTTAAATAATAAATAGCAGCATCTGGATCACTCCCCCTCACACTTTTGATAAATGCAGAAATCCCATCATAATGATCATCTCCGGTTTTTTGAAATCCAAAAATGGCAGTATCAAGCAGTGATTCCATTTCAGAAATATCCAGGGGCCACTGAGTTTTTTCTTTAAGGGCAAGAAGTGTTTCCACCATAGAAAGAAGTTTTCTTCCATCTCCATTGGCATGAACCAACAGAACTTCCAGGGCCTGAGGCTTAAGAAATTGAGTTAAAGAGAGGGTTTCCTTTTCTAAGGACCGTTGAAGAATTTTAATTAAATTATTATGATTTAACTTTTCAAATCTAAGAATTTCACAACGACTTAACAAAGCATTGTTCAATTCATAACCAGGATTTTCGGTGGTCGCACCTAGCAAAACAAAATCTCCCCTTTCTGAATAGGGTAGCAACACATCTTGTTGAGATTTATTAAGTCGATGAATTTCATCAATAAAAATAACTGTGGTTCTTCCAAATGATATTTTGTTTTTACGAGCTTGTTCGCCCAAATCACGTAGTTCTTGAGCCCCCAAAGAGGATGCATGTTTGATAAAAAAATCACCTGGAAAACCCTTGGCAAGCAACAAAGCCAGTGAGGTCTTCCCCGTTCCTGGAGGACCCCAAAATATTAAATTTGAAAGGGGAGATTTGCCTTTCAAAACTTGATCCAAACGGCGCCAAGATCCAGTATTTAATTGAAATCCAACAAACTCACCGAGATTTTGTGGTCTTAGTTTTTCAGCTAAAGGGATCGATGCTATTGAATCAAAATAAGACAGTTCTTGATTCTGAAACCAATCTTTAGACGGGCCTTCATATTGAGTCATTTCCGACAGGTACCAAAGACCTTTCTAAAAAGCAAACAATACACCTACCGAATAAAGTCCAGTTTTAAAACAAGATATTAAAAACCCCAGTAATAAATAAAATAATTCTGATAAAATAAAGCAAGGCCATAAAATTTTACAACCATTGTTTTATTAAAATGATTCAAATATGGGTCCCAAACTGAGTTTATATTTCCTCTTCTTTTGGTGAGCCTTTGGTTTGGAGTTTAGATATGAATTTACTAAAATTTGGGTTAGCTCTCGCCTTAGTAGGTGTTGTCCAATGTGGAAATGGGAACTCTGTCAGTAAAAAAGTTAGTTTTAAAATCAACCCTGACCAACCCATTATTATTTTGAGCAATTTAACGTTGGATTTTGGAACAGATACGGAACGAGTGATTACAGCGCCCTGGTTTCTCTTTACTTTCAACTATGCCAATAATTCAGATAAAACCATTACCATTCAAAGTTTGAAATTAACTATCACAACCACATCCCCAACTGGAAATCTTGAAACCACAAATAACCATTTAGACCCGGGACTCTTTCCTACCCCAAGGGCATTTATTTTGGAAATGTCCCCTGGTCAAAGTGGTGATATGAACGAGTCTTATTATGTTCATGGGTTACAAGAATCTGCATCAAACACTTATCAAGTACAAGTAGATGTACAAGGCTGGATAGGAACAAGCTCCCAACCTGAAGATCGCTTCACTAAAACTGTCACATTTAATACCAAGTAAAAATCGGACTCTAACCCTTCCTTCGGACTCAATCACCCTTCTACCGCCTGATCTTTTACATTGAGTACTTTCGGAGTTAAGAAAATAAGTAACTCATTGCGAGTGTCCTCTTTCTGACGTGATTTGAACAACCAACCTAAAACAGGTAAATGCCGTAGCCACGGTACCCCAGATTCTTTCGTAGTTTTATCAGAGCTATAAATTCCGCCGATGACTGCTGTCTGACCATCGTTTACTAGAATTTTAGTATTGGCACTACGAGAGTTAATCGGTCGAGCCAAGCTTTCTTGATCCTCCACGGCACCAGGGAACTCTCGACGTACTTGCACATCCATGATAACACTTCCTTCCGCTGTGATCTGAGGGGTCACGGTCAACTCCAAACTAAATTCATTTCGAACCACGTTTCGACTCACAGTATTTAAATCACGAATCGACTGTACTGTAATTACTTGGCCTTTTTGGGTGATATTTGCTTTCTCCTTATTCATTGTAACAATTCGAGGCGAAGATAAAATTTTAATTTGCGAATCACCTTCAGCCATACTTAAGGCAGCATTAATATCGCCAAAAATGTCAAATCGACCAATGGTCAAATTGGTTCCAAATGCAGCGGCGCCTGCTCCCGCAGTTTTATCTGGTAAATTTGTGATCGATAATGAATTAAATAAATTTAAATCAGCCCCGTTGGCCCCTTTTCCTTCCCCAAGAACCATAGTATTTCCTGAATATCTCCAATTCAAACCCAATGATTGGGAAAAATTGTCCATGGCCTCGACGACTTTACCCTCAATCATAACTTGAGCCGGAGGAATATCCAATTCTCGTACTAAACGGAACACTCGTTCTAAAACATCCTCGGTGTCTGTGATAATGAGCGAACTGGTTCGATTGTCGATAACAATCTGCCCCCGCCCTTGAGTCAAAAAGGGAGGTATTTGTTTCGAAAGATCTTCTACCGCCGCATAACTTACCGGAATCACTTTAACTCTGAGAGGAGCTAAAATTTTTTGCGAATCTAAAATCCGTTTGGCTGAATCATTTTCTTCTTGAAGAGTTGTTAGGGTCGAAATTCGTATCACGGCACCTTGACGAACATACCCCAATTTTTTTGATTTCATAATAGTAACTAAAGCCTGATCCCAAGGAATATCTCTTAACTTCAAAGTAATTTTTCCCTGAACATCCTCCGACATCACCATATTCAAACCCACATCACGGGCAATAAAGTCTAAAACATCACGAATATCTTGATCTTGAACCTCAATGGACAACGGGCGACCATAAAATTTATTTGAACTGGTCAGATATTCATCTAAACTTCTTGCCATCAAAGCTTTTTCATCATTAACCAAAGCAGCCTCATTAATGGGTGCCACCCCTCCACTTTGGCCTCCACTGCCCTTATTATCAGCCAACTTATTTGTTGGTGTTGAAGGCATCACAACTAAAGTGTTCCCCTCTTGCTGCACAATGGGGTCATTGATCACTTCAGGTTTTAATTGAATCACGATTCTGGATGTCGTTGAATTCACATTTTGATAAGCATTTATAGCGGCAAACGAAGCATCAAACTCCTTAAGGAGATAGGGTCTTTTCAAGTGAGAAGGCAACTTGGAGTTTTGCAATTCCACCACAAACTGGTGCGTATCCGGTTTACTCCTTACCTGATAAAGAGCTGGCCCTGTGGTTTCCACAACAATGGATCCACCATTTTGACTGGCTAAATACTTTATATTTTTAATGTCATATGTTTCAGCCGTGGTTTGTGCTGCGGATTCTGAAGCTGGGGGCAATTTTTCTTGAGGAGCCTGGAAGTCCTGTTCTAAAGAGGGTTCCTCCTGAGGAACTTTATTCTGTGCCTGCTCTGTTTTTTCGTTATCTTCCATTTTATCAAATTCATCTTCCATGGACTCTTCACTTAAATCGTCCGAGCCTTTATTCTGAGTCAAATCATCGGATAATTCTTCTTCATTGCTTGCACTCAAATCATCTTTAGTTTCTGCACCCGCCTCATCTGTCTGCAGTTTGTCTTCGCCTTCATCACCAGCATCCGTTGTCACCTCCTGCTCACTTGAACCACCTGACTCCAAATCCATTAATTCGTCTTCAGTTGATGTGTCTAAACGATCTGTCGTCGTACAAGAAATGATGAAAAAATAGAAAAAAGACAAAATGAAAAGAGCGAGTTGTCGGATCATCCTTGATACCTCATAGCTCGTTATTAGGTTTATTTTATTTATACATTCCACAAAACAGTAGAAAAACCCATCTACGGTTTATCTCTCAATTGTAACGACTGATAGAACTAATTGGCACTTTGTTTTTGGTTACTTTTCATCTTAAGGACTCTTGTCGAGTACATAAGATCACCTTTTACCTTCAAGGCCTCAACGACAACAACTTCACCCTCTCTGATAACAGCGACATAACCATTGCGACGCCCCAACCGTTCATCTCGCCTCACAATATGAACTTGATTTTTAGGATCTACGAACATGGCTTTAGGGTCGTTTACGTTCCAAATAATTCCGACCAATTTCAGTTGATTCACATCATATTGTTGAAGCGGTAATAGAGGGCCAGCCATTTCCCCTTCTTCCAAAGGACGAACCTCCACAAAGGCTTTGAAGGGATCCCGACCCACCTTTGGATCATATATGTAAGGTTCTAAAAAGCTTTCCAATTCTGCCGAAAGTTTACCCGCAGCTTTAGCACTCTTTTTATCAATTTGATCCCCGGCTGTTTCAGGCTGTGCAAAACCCTCGCGCATTTCTTTTGAGTTGGGTGGTTGGGATGGGGGAGGTGAAACTGCCGATGGGGTCTCATCCACTTTGGTTTCGTGAGTCTCCAATTGAGGTGGTGGACTGGTTTGGGACGGGGGTGGACTGGTTTGGGGAAGTGGTGGAGTGGGAAGAGGCTCTCCAGGTTGCCCGGCACTCGTTTCATTTACTTTTATTGATTCCTTGGGGGTTATTTCGTTCCCATGAACCTGAGCCAATAAATTTTGATGTAAAAATAAACTAACCCCCGAAAGAAAAATGAAGTCCCGTAAGAAGTTCAGAGTCTTTACTCGCATTAAATCACTCCTCTTTTTTCTTACCCGTGTAGCGATACCCTCGAAGTTGAGCTGTCATCCCTAAACTTTCTCTATCCTGTGAACTTTCGGCTCCTTTTAGTTCCAAGGAATTCAAGGTTAAAATTTGATTGAGTCGGGTCAAGTTAGAAAGGAATAACATAAGTTGAGTAAAGCTTCCCACAAGTTCCACATCAACTCCGACTTCTTCATAAAAATCGTTGTTTGTATTGTTAGCTACGGTGGCATCCTGAACCTGGTTAATATTGGCACCCACAGCCTTTGCTTCATTACTAATTGTACGCATCAGTTCAATTTTTGAAAGTTTTTCTGGAATAAAGGCAAGCAATGCCGTGAGCTTCTCTAAATCCCTTTCTTGAGCTAATTTTAAAGCTCGGATCTCTGACAAGGACTCATCAACCTTCACCATTTCCTTATTAATTTCATTTTTACGATTTTCCGATTCGGTGATCATATTTTTAAATCTATCGCCGTTATCAAAACTGATAAGATAATAGACGCCACACAAAATGAGGGATAATAAAAAGGATCGATTTAATGGCATTTCCCCTAATGTATCTAAAGAACTCAATCAACCTCCACCGAACATGAAATCTCAAAACTTTTTATGGAGCCTTCAACACTTCTTTCTTCTTTAGCTTGCAACAGTAAAACTCCACTGAAGTATTTACTTTTTTCCAAACTATGAATGAAGGCTGAAAGTTCATCATCCGTCGTTGCTCGTCCATGAATTTTGAGTTCGCCATTTTTAAAATTTAAATCTTTAAGCCATACTTTTTCTGGGATATTGCCCTGAATAAAGTCTATAGCTTTAATTTCTCGAATCCTTAATCGCGCTAATTTTTTTAAAATGGAAATTTTGTTGGTCAACTCTTTTGCTTTTTCTTTTAAAGTCGAAGAGTTTTCAATCTCAGTTTTTTTATTGTTTAGGGCCTGATCCAAATCGGCCACCTCGGCAGAAATTAAATTAGATTTATTCTTTAATTTATTTATTTCTTGTCGTTCATAGTAAATGAGCCCCACGGGTAAAGACAAAATAATCAGCAAGTTTAAAATCAGATTTTTTTTTTGTTTTAATTGGGAGAAACTCACACCCAATTGTGCCGACTCAGCAAAATCCTTAGGACCTTCTCCTCGTCCTGATCGCGACGTACTACGCGATTTACTTTGTTTACTAACTAAATTAACCTTAATCACTTTTCACCTATTTTTCGAAGTCCCAACCCCAAAGCAACAGATGCAAAGTCACGTACTTCCGCCAAATAATTAGTGGAAATATTTTTTGCATTGTACTTAATAGCAGCGAAAGGGTCGAAGTTCTCACAAGGTATTTTTAGAACCTGTGAGAGATGGTCCATCAAACCCGGAACTCGTGCCCCACCACCAGTTATATAGCATTTCGAAATAGTGGCATTGCCGTTTGTATTCATAAAAAAATCAAAACTTCCTTGCAGCTCATCGCCTACAATTTCATGGGAATTTCTTAAAATTTGAGGTACTTCCTCTGGGGCTTCTTGACCTGAACAAGCACTTAATTTGATGGATTCTGCCTCTTCAGGACTGACAGAAAGGGATTTTTGAATTTCACTGGAGTAAGTAAGTCCTCCCACAGAAATATCACGACAAAACACCACCTCGCCATGGTCCAAAATAACAAAATTGGTCACACTGGCTCCGATATTTAATAGAGCTACGATCTGCTTATTTTGAATTCCGTAATTGATTTCAAAACAATTGGCTAATGCAAACCCCCCCACATCTAAAATTGCACATTCCAAACTTGCACCCGAGACAATTTCCACATACTTTCCGGCTTGATCTGATCGTGCGGCGACGATGAGAATATCCATAGTTTCTGCATTCGAAGATAAACTTTTAAGAATTTTGTAATCTAAATTAACTTCATTTATATCAAAGGGTATATACTGTTCGGCCTCCCATCGAATTTGTTCCCCAACAACTTTTTCATCCATTTTGGGAATGCTAATTTTTTTAACAATAACTGAGCTCCCCCACAAACCGGTACATACCATTTTTCTTTTTGTTTTTAATTCTTGAACGATGGAAGATACAATTGTGGAAAGTGCAGCTGTGTCCATAATATCTCCGCCCGACACAGCATGAGGAGGAGTGGGTGCCATCACAAAGGAGTTTAAAGTAGCTCCCCCTCGGCCCACGTCCAGCTCAGCGATTTTCATAGTACTGGTCCCGATATCAAGACCAAGAACTTTTTTTGTCCCCCACGACAGCACGAATCAACCTTTCCCTAGTGATTTAAGTCCTGGGATATTTATTCCCTATGACTTTAGTATCTAAGGTTTGCTTAAGCGACGTCAACCTCTGTCAATTCGTAGGCAAGAGCTGAGGCAAAAATAAATTTAAATACCAATTTCCTATGGATTGTCCGCCAAAAATATAGATCAAAGCTGCGAGAGCAAGATAGGGACCAAAAGGAATGCTGGCCTTAAGGCCGGCTCCGCCACGAAAAACATAGGTCATACCTACCAAACTACCCAAAAGACTTGAAACTAAAATCACAAAGGGAATGGACTCCCATCCCAGCACAGCCCCAATCCACGCCAATAATTTTATATCTCCACCACCCATACCCTCTTGCTTTCTCATAGCAAAATAAATGACTGCAATAGCCCACAAAAAGCCCCCACCCAAGAAAACTCCAGCCAGTGAGCTCAAAAAATGACGTTGTGGGTTTAAAAAACTTCCCAACAATCCAATAACGATTCCAGAGAGTGTAAATTCATCGGGTAAAATCATGTGGTCGAAATCAATAAATGAAACCGTAACCAGTCCAAAAGCAAAAATTAAAAGTTCTAAAGTAGTCCACGACCATTGATAGTAATAAAATATCAAACCAAACAAAACCGCCATGAGCGATTCAACCAATGGATATTTCCATGAAATTTTTAATTTACAGTAGCGACATCGTCCCTTAAGTAAAATCCAAGAAATTACTGGAACATTATCAAACCACCGCACCACCTTCTGACATTTGGTGCAGTGACTTCTTGGTTTTACGATGCTCTCTTCACGTGGCAAACGCCATATGATCACATTAGCAAAAGATCCTAGCAACAAACCAAGCAAACTTACCGTCACCACAACAAAAGAGAGTGGGATATTCAAAATCTCTTCAGACAAAATCTCTTCTCCTAAAAATAAATCCCGCTAACGCTACTAAAAATACAAACCACACCATTGCGTAAAGCGATGCTTGAATTAACATTTTTGATGATATGGGATCTGAATAAATCATCAAGTTTCGCCAATTAAATCTTTCAAGGTTAGGTGTCGCTTTCAGAATGAACTGAGTTGCTTCTTTAATCCATTCACTTTGACCCTTTTTCACAAAATAATTCAAGCTATCAATCCAGTGTCCAATTAAAAATACTCCCAGAGCAAAGGCAACGACCATCATTGAGGTGGCAAAAATGCTAAAAAAAAGTGTCACTCCCAAAAGCACCAATGACTCCAAAAAAATCCCGTAAATAGCCACAAAAGCTTGGGGCTCAATTAAAACACCCATAAACTTAAAAATACCCAAAAGTACCGACATCAAAATACCCATAACCGTAACTTGCACGAAAATAAGTCCCAAACTTTTACCCAACAAAAACTGAGTGCGACTGACAGGTCGCACCAACAAAGTCATAATTGTCTTCTTTTCTATTTCTTTTGTGACCAAAGTGCTTCCTAAAAAAATCGACACAATGGCGGCTCCTATTTGAATTCCAGTCATCCCAAAACTCGCCGTAATTCGTGCCTGTTCTGCAAAACTCAGTTGACCCAGTGCCATACTTAACCCAATCAATAAAATGGCAAAAACAAGAATGCCATACAAGATACGATCACGAATGATTTCTCGATAAGTATTTAAAGCAATAATACCAATTGATTTCATGCCGCACTCCCCCTTAAAGCCGTTTGAACAAAGGCTTCTTCCAACGACTTACGGTTTTGCCTTACCTCTAAAATAGAAGCACCTTGACCCATTAATATTTTAATTTTTCTTTGAGCGGAATCTATGTTGTCTTCCCTGAGAGATTTTTTTTGATTGTTTTCAAAATAAATAATTTCTATTGAAATTCCCATTTTTTCTAAAAACAGATCCATTGCTCCTTCATACATCACTTTCCCCGATCGTAATATAATCAGATTTTGACAAAGCTTTTCTGTATCATGCATCAAGTGACTACTAAAAAAAACTGCAGCTCCTTCAGAGGCCACTTGTTTGATCAGTTCTGCAATTGCCATTCTTCCGTCAGGATCTAGGCCAGACACAGGTTCGTCTAATATCACCAAATCAGGTCGATGCACCAAAGCTTGGGCGAAGCCAATTTTTTGTAACATTCCTTTTGAATAAGCTCTTAATCGACGATGTCGGGCTTCGGTCAATCCCACCAACTCTAGCAAATTGGTGATCCGCTGCTGTAAATCAAATCGGGTCATTTTCAAAGAAAGCTGGCCATAAAACTTAAGAAATTCTTCACCGGTTAAATATTCGTAAAAATAGGGTCTTTCAGGTAAAAACCCAATACGATTTTTGACCTCTTGATTTAACGGTTGACCCTCAAAAAAACTCACCTTTCCCTGATGAAACTGAGCTAAACCGAGCACGCATTTCATCGTGGTTGTTTTTCCCGCTCCATTGGCTCCCAAAAATCCGGTTATGGTTCCAGGCTGCAAAGTGAAGTTCACACCATTCAAAACCGTTTGTTGACGAGGTATAAACCCCTTACGGTAGGATTTATATAAGTCTTCGACTGTTAAAATTGCCATATATTATCCCCTCTAAAAGTAATCCTCTAGGAATAAATCCTAATCATCACTTAACTATTCACTATTTGATTAAATAATTACTGAATGGGCAACTCCTAGACCAATATCCGGCACAAAAACAAACCATGGTCGAGGTCCTGTCTATGGCTAGATTCAAAAAGGGGAATAAAAGGAGTTAAAAAAAATCTGCAAGACAGCATTTAAATCTATTGGGGTCCGTTGATACAAACAACTTAAACTGTCTTGTTCCAAACTATGAGACACTGAATGGAGTTGCTCGGTGTCCAAATCAGGCAAACCCGTTCGCTTTGGGTATAAATTCGAAGATACAATGTCTACATTAAGCATTCCAATGAATCATTACTATTTTATGAAAAAGGGACAGACTTAAATTTTACTAAAATATTAGCCAAGGTAAGTGAAAATTCTAAGCAATAATAAAAAAAGGGGGAATATCCCCCTTTTTTTATTTAGCTAATTATGAGTGGCTCCAAATTATCATCTTTTAAGATTGATAACTTCAGCCAAAAGCTCATCCGTAGTGGTAATTGTTTTAGCATTGGCTTGAAAGCCCCGTTGATTTTGAATTAAATTAACAAACTCCAAAGCCAAATCCACAGTGGAGCGTTCCAAAGATTTCGCAAATATCTTCCCTCTACCAGCACGGCCAGGCGCTCCTACTGCTGGCGCGCCAGAATCCCTGGCTTCTTTAAATCTGTTGTTACCTACTTTAAATAAGGCCTCAGGGTTTTCGAATTTGGCCAAAGCAATTTGTGCTAAATCCCTTGTCTCACCATTGGAATAAAGGGCGGTCAACACTCCTTCATCATTAAATGATAAGTTGGTTATAGTACCTGCAGAAGACCCATCCTGACCCCAAGAGATCAAATCCGAATCTTTACCATACTGTTTTGTGCCATCTAAACCTGTTCCCTTATCCGTGGTCAATGAGTCTCCAAAATCAATTTTAACTTTTTGTCCCTGTAAAGCTCCCCCTTTAAAGTTAAAGGCCGACTCAGTAGTTTCTTCTGTGTCCAATTTCCCATCTACAGTGAAAGTCACTTTTCCAGAAGCCAGTTTGGACAATTCGCCCTCTTTTCCTCCAGTCACTTCTTTGCCATCACACATTCCGTACCAATTCCAAGAACGATCTGCTGACTTAACAAAAAACATAGTCATTAAATGTTTATTCCCTTGGGAGTCATACATTTCAACTCCTGTGGAGTAATGAGAAGTGTCATAAGGATTCTTAGGATCAAAAGTTTTTATTGATTGAATACGCGAGTCCAAATTCAAATCCAAACGAATTTTTTCTGTCCCTTTTGCTGCTACTAAAGCTCGAGGGAATTTAATATCTCCCGTTTTGTTTAAAATTTGCCCTTTGTCATCGGCCATAAATCCTTGGACCCTTTGGTTGTCATTAGTTACTAAATAACCTTCTTTATCAAAATGAAAAGATCCGTCACGGGAAAATGATTCTCCATCGGAACCACGTAAGGTGTAGTATCCGTCACCTGAAATAGCTATATCTGTGGTTTTTTCAGTGGCATCCACATTCCCTTGAATCAAAATAGGATTGACGGCCCCAATTTTGACCCCACGTCCAATTTGATTTCCCCCTAAAATTCCCTTTAAACTTTTGGCCACAATATCCTGAAACTCAGCACGACTGGATTTAAAACCAACCGTGTTCGCATTTGCAATATTATCACCAATGACACCCAGGGCTTCCCCTTGAGCAGTCAAACCGGAAACTCCCGTATACAGTGACGATAAAACTCCCATTTAAGACCTCCATGTCTTTTATTTAATAAATAAGTTTAATTCTTTTTAATCAAAGTTGGTTCGGATCCCAGTGTTGCTTTTGCTTCTTGAGCTTGTGCCACTTTTTCTTCCTTTATCATCGACCGAGGGTCTACTATTTCTTTCACATCCTTGAGTGCCACACTTTGTTTGCCCATCATAAGCACTGGCCCCTGAGGCGTAAAATTGACCCCCGAGATCACTCCTTGAAAACGCGTGTTGGCAAATATTTTTTGTCCATTAGAGCCATGGGCTTCCAGTTCGGCCATATAAGTACCCTTCGGAGCCGAACGACCGTCGTCCTCTTTGCCATTCCAAGTGATTTCATTTTTACCACTTTTTAATTGGGCCATATCCAAAGTACGAATCACTTTTCCATTACTATCTTTAATATTTACTTTTAAATTCAAAGCCTCTGAGGGCAAAGTGAATGCAATACCATGCTCATCTGTTTCATCAGTACGATCAATTTTTGCAGAATCACCATCCACGGCTTTACCAATCAAACTGAGAGCTTCAAAATTTCGACTGGGCGCCTGAGCTTTGGTCAAAGAGTTAATCCCATCATTAATATTGGTTAACTTCTCCAGTGAGGAGAATTGAGCCAACTGAGCCGCCATTTCATGACTCTGCAACGGATTGGTCGGGTCTTGATGTTTCATTTGCGTGAGTAGCAACTTCATAAATGCATCTTTATCTAATTGATTGTCACCCACTTTACGAATTTGCTTTGAAGGGTCCACCCAATTTGGATCTGCAGCTTTATTCAAAACATCACCAATGTTTTGATCAGCAAAAAATTTTTTTTGTTCCGAAGAACTCAGGCTATTTGATTTTTCAGGATCAAAATCAACCTTTTGTGGAGTCGCCGACCAACTTTGTGTTCCTGTTTTTACACTTAACATTTATCACCCTTATTTATAAAAATGGGACTTAGCTCCCCAAATTCACACCAAAAAACCTAAGCCACCAGGTTCAGTCTTTGTGCACTCTCATTTCCACGGGAAGACGGTCGTAACACTTCAGCCTTTTCTGCAACTTCTTTTTGTGAACGATAAATTTTTGCACCAGGCAAATCAAAAAATCCCCTTCTCCACTCATTATTTTCCTGTTGAAACTGCTGCATGAACTGTTGGGCAAATTGTCTTTGGGAATCGTCTTGGTTTTGTGTCATTTGCTTTGAAATATCCCCCGGAGTATCAACACGTATGTGATTCACTTTTAAATCATGGGACAATAAAGATGATTTTAAATCAACCAATCCTTTTTCAATGATTTTTTTGGCTTCATTGGATTCTGCCACCATTTGAATGCTCACCTGACCACTGTTTACTGCCACCTTCATACTCACTTCACCCAAACCCTCTGGGGCGAGGGTGATTTTCATTTCTCCTCCGCCTTTTTGAGCCAGAAACTGCGCGTGACTGATAATTTCCTTCACATTAGATGCTGTTTGAACTGGATTGGGTTGCGGGTTCACGCCAAAACTATTTTTAACTAAATTTGAATTATTGATATTAAATGAATCCCCTGGGGGAACATTCGTTTTAAAGGAGAATGAAGAAGAACCCCTTTGAGAATTTTCACTGGATACATCCTCACTTTCCGAATCATTTCCTTTCATCAACAAACTGGATGTACTATTTGGGTCCATTTTTTGATTCGCAATTTCAGATGTCGTCGGACGAAAGGAACCTTTCTTTTCCATTGCAGGGTTGAATTCTTTTAAATTCTCAGGGGGATAAAAACCCATCATGGGATTTACATCCTTATTCGCCAAATGATTTTGCTCCTTATCCCCGAGTTGACTTACAAAAGAATTATCGGATACTCCCACCAACTGCTCTAAGGCTTGCTTTAATTTTTCGCTCGTATCTCCATTATTATCTCCCTTTACAGTCAAGCCACTAACCCCAAGGTCGGTGGGATCAAAAGTTCTATTTTCAATAGGTGTTGACCGAAATTCTTTTTGTCCAGATTGGGACGATGAATTTCCTTCTCGTTCTGAGGGTAAAACCATTTCCAATTCTGAATGAAGTCCTTTTTCAGTCCCACTTTCTTCTGACAGTATAGAACCTGGAAAATCCGTAATTTCCTCTGACCTTTCAACCTCTGGTTCATTTAAGTTCACCCAGGATGAATTCATTTTTTCTGATAGCTGAACCTTGGGTGCAAATCCGTTTTTTTCCAACAGATTTTTCCCTCGTGTGGAACCACTTATATCTCTATTATTTGGCAGGAAAAATTGCTGTTGAAGGTTGTCCACAGACTGACTTCTTTTTTTAATCTCAATATCATTGGCATTATGAACCTCCAAAATCAATTCTTGATGGGATTTTTTTAAGAATTGGGCCATATTATTTTCGGCAGATTTCTTTAGCATCTCATGGAAAAAAAATCGGGCCACTTCTTGCTCTTGTGGATTTAAAGAAAGATTTTCTACTATTTTCTCTATATTATTTTCCGGTGGTTGCTGTAACTCATCTGGTGTAAGTTTCGCAAAGGCTTTTAAAATTTGTGCCGGAGTCACTCCAAGATCGTTCTCCATTTTTTTAAAAAAATCTTGATACACACCGATGTCCTGAACCTGCGAAACACTTGAATCTTCTTCTTCATTAAGAGCTGGGGTTTTCCTTTTTAGAGGAAGAGAAGCCTCTTTTTTTTCCACCTTCAGAGCTAAATCCTTAGAGTTAAGGTCTTTTTTATTTAATGTGGGGTTTCGTGTGAAATCATTGTTTTGTTGTTTTAATTTCGATAACGAATGGTTATCATCGCCATTTAAAGTGGAAAGCGTTTTTTTAAAAGTTAATTTCTTTTCTCCCGAAGTGAAATTTAAACCCTTGACCTCACCCATAGAGTTTTGAAATTCATGAGGTTTTTTTTCGAGAAAAATAAAATTTTTATTGTCGTTTGTAACCTGCATATTTCTCCGAAAGGGATCTCGCTTTGGCTGGATCTAATAAGTTCATAATCTCAGCCGAATTTTTCTTTTTCATCTGCCCCAATATTTCCACTGACAAATCCTCATCTAATCCAGAAAGAATATCTGCCGCTTGTTTTGGCTTCATACTTGAGTAGGTTTCAACTAATTTACTCACTTTACTTTGATCTACATTAATTCTTTCCTTTAAAATTGAGGAAATTTGACTGCGTAAACCCTCCAACTGCTTTATGCGTTGATCCAGCTCTACTCTTTGTTTATGCAATTCTTCTTCCAACTCATTAAGTTCCTTTTCTCGCAGATCCAGCTTTAATTTTTGCTCGCGCAACTTATCCAAATGACTGAAGTCCTCAGCAACAGGAGATTTTTTTGAGGCAGAGGACGTGGTCTCAGAAGAAATAAGTGATGGGGAAGTTTTTGCACTTTCCAATTCAGGTGATGGGGAATTTTTTTCCCCAGACTCTTTCATCGACTCTGCAGCTTCAGCTCCTCCCATCCATTTAACTTCCACATGTTTTAAAAACTTTTCTGGTAACTCTGGGTCCAGAGTCCACCAAACTAGACCCACAACAAGAAACAAAAAAGCCAACTGCAATAAAAATAAATTCTTTTTCGTACTTACTCTTTTTTCTTTAACAACTCCTTTTTTAAGGGATTTTCTATTTTCCCGCCTTTTGGAATTATCTTTGAAATTAGGGCCTAGAGAGTTTGGCTCTAAATTTTGTTTGATTTTACGAGCTTCCTTAAAAAATTGATCATAACCATTTTTTACCATTTATCACCTCGCCCGGAGCGCATGATCATTATTTGATCCAGTTGTTTTGTTTCTATTTTCAATTGTTGTTTACGGAATTGCATTTTTTGTTTTTCTTTTAATTTTTCTATTTTTTTAAATTCAGTGGCCATTTCAATTAAAACCATTTGTTTTTTCTCTAAAATCTGCAAGAGCTCCCGTGCCACAACACGTTTTTGTTGAATTTTAATTTTTTGACCCTCGATGAATTTTTCGTATTCTTGAATCGTAGTTAATACTTGAAATGTTTGATTCTTTTGTAAATTTAGAATTTCCTCTCTTGAAGTTTCGATCGATTGATAAAAGCTTGCGATGAACGACATGACTTCATCAAAGTTTTTTTTTGCTTGAGAAAATTCCTTTTGTGCCTGCTCCATTTGTTGTAATTTTAATTTGAGTAAACTGGAAAATTTGAATTTAAACATAAGGGTTTCCTAGGAATGATTAAAATTCATATTCTTGAAACATTTCATATTTTAAAATTCAGTTCAGGGGTACCGTCTTTTGACTGATCGACTGACGTTTCCTTTCCCAATCGACAAACATCATGAAAATATTTTTCCCATGGCCACTTTAACGTCTTGATCTTTTTGCAACTCTTGCACATCTTGTTTTAAAAATTCTTCAATTTTTGGTTGTAACTTAATCGCCCGATCAATTCTGGCGTTAGATCCTGACTTATATGCACCTAAGTTAATAAGATCCTCTGCTTCTTTGTAAGTGGCTAAATTCTCTCTAATGTTTTTTGCCATTTGCAGATGTTCAATAGGAACAATGTTACGCATCACCCGACTGATGGATTGCAAAACATCCACTGCGGGATAATGGCCCTTTTGGGCTAAAGTGCGATCTAATACTATGTGACCATCCACAATAGATCTCACCGCATCAGCAATGGGTTCATCCATATCATCTCCCTCAACTAAAACTGTGTAAAGTCCGGTGATACTTCCCTGACCTTCATAATTCCCAGCTCGTTCTAAAAGCTTGGGTAACATTGAAAATACACTGGGCGTATAACCTTTAGCTGTTGGAGGCTCTCCCACATTAAGCCCCACTTCCCTTTGAGCCATGGCAAATCGAGTTACGGAATCCATCATGAGTAAAACATGGGCTCCCTGGGCACAGAAATACTCTGCAATAGAGGATGTTACAAAAGCAGCCCTCATTCTTAACAACGGATTTTGATCTGATGTAGCTACAATTATAATGGATTTTTTTAAACCTTCTTCACCCAAGGTATGTTCTATAAATTCTCTCACTTCCCGCCCACGCTCTCCAATTAAACCAATAACATTTACATCGGCATGGCTGGACTTTGCAGTCATTCCCATAAGAACTGATTTCCCCACTCCTGATCCCGCCATAATTCCCACTCGCTGTCCTCGACCCAAAGTTAAAAGGCCATCTATGGAGCGCACACCAAGGGTCAGTGGTAAACTTATAGGAGGTCGAAGCAAAGGATTTACGATTTCACTATATAAATTTTTTTCATCCAATTGTGAAAGAGGCTCTTTGCCATCAATGGGTTCACCAAGGGCATTCAACACCCGTCCCAACAACTGCGGCCCTACGCCCACAGAAGCTTGTTGAGTACATAAAATAAGTTTAGACCCTAAGCCCACCCCACGCATTTCACCTAGAGGCATCATGAATACATCTCTTTCTCTAAACCCAACAACTTCAGCAAAAAAATGGGAGTCACCCCCGGCCGAAAAAACCTGACAGATTGCCCCCACGCAAGCACCAGGTAGGTACCCTCGTAATAAAAAACCTGTGACTTGAGTTACCTTACCGTTTTCACGAAAGAACTGAGCTTGGGACAATGCCTTCGTATAATGACCAAAATTAATCTCCATGATTTCCTTCAGTCGAAGTTCTGACCTCACTACTTGGCCACTTTGTTTTCAACAAATTCCAAGCTTGCTCTATACGGGTTTCTATTTTTGCATCCACTGTCCCATAATTTGAAATGAGAAACACCCCTCCGGGGGCCATTTCTTCAGAGGACTCAAATTTTAATCTTTTTAAAACCTCCTGTGGCAATGGTATTTTTTCCTTTAATTCTTGAATGAAATTAAAATCCCGATCTGACAATCTCACAATCAGATTTTCATCATTTTGAGTCTCCTTTACTGCCATTAAGATCACCGAAAAAATACTTGTTGCATCTAAGGAAATCTCACGCAGAGCCAGTTTCTTTGCCAATTGATAAACCATTTGAACAATGTGAACTTCATGGTCTGCAACCAGAATAGATTTCATATTTTCAAATTGGTGCATCAGCTGATCCCATTGAAGAATTTTTTCTCTTAATAACTCTCTTTGTTCTTCTAAGGCCAACTGTCGACCCTCAAGAAGTCCAGCCTGAAAACCTTCTTTATGAGCTTTATCTTCCACAAGCTTAAACTGTCGCAAAACTTCCTGATCAATGTTTTCCTTGGTTTTATTTTTTTGCAACTGAGTGACTCCTGATTGTTGCGCGACCAAAGGATTGATTTCAAAATCTGAGTCCTGGAACTTGGGTGAGGCAATAAAATTTTGTGCGACCACAGAGGTTTGCAATGGAATTTGTTTAGGTTTATAGACCACAACTTCAGGTGAGTCCAAGTTCACATCAAAAACAATTTTAAGTTCCGACATTTCAAAAACCCTTTTTTAAAACCGATTCAAAAATAATTCATCTTCAAACCGATGCTAAGAGATTGTGCAGACTGAAAGCTCAATTAAATAATCTAAACCAAGGCATCTTCAGAACCACCACGAGCAATTAAAATTTTACCCTCCTGCTCCAGTCTTCTGGCCACATTGATAATTTCAACTTGTGCAGATTCTACATCCGAAAGTCTTGAAGGTCCCAAATTAGCCAAATCGTCTTGTAAAAGTTTGGCAGCTCTCTGTGATATATTTTTAAATATTTTATTTCGAATTTCTTCGTTAGCAGTCTTAAGCGCTAACAACAATTTATCATTGGCCACTTCTTTAAGTAGGGTTTGAATTCCTCGATCATCAATCTTGACAATATCCTCGAAAACAAACATGAGTTTACGAATCTCTTCCGCTAAAATTGGATCTTTTTCTTCTATACGAGACATAATCGCAGTCTCCGTATTTTTATCCATAACATTCAACATTTCGGCCACCGGCTGTACCCCGCCAAGTGAGGCTTGTTCCACAGTTCCCATATTATGCAATTCTTGCTTTAAAACTCGATCCACTTCCAAAATTAACTCCGGCGCCACGTGATCTAAATTGGCCAATCTTAAAACCACCTCTGCCTGCAGTGACTCTGGAAGCCGCTTCAGCACTTCTCCTTTTTTTTCAGGTTCCAAGTGGGCTAAAATGACTGCAATAGTTTGGGGATGTTCATTGACAAGAAAGTTAGATAAAGATTTGGCATCGACCAACTCCAGACTTTCCAGACTCCTTGCCGCAGGAGAGTTGGCACTTAAGTGACCTAATATTCCTCGAGCTCTTTCTTCACCAACAGCATCGACCACGGTTTCCTTGGAAGTGGCTTTTTCAGAGAATATATACTCTTGTGATTCACTTACCATTTCATAGTATTCTTCCAAAACTCGTTTGGTCACATCAACTGGCACAATGCGAAACTTTTGCATCACTCCTAAAAGTTTTCTGATATCAGCATCATCGACATGGGGAAATAATCTTTTAGCCACATCGGGGCCTAAATAGTTTAATAAGATGGCCGCCTTTTCAAATCCTCTTAATTCATTAAAATTTACATTTTCAGGTTTAAGTATTCGAACCGCCATTTAAGAATCCTTTCTCGTTAACCAAAGTCCAAAAGCTCCGGCAGCTTTTTCCACGTCTTGCTCGACCAGACTCACAATTCGTTCTTTCAACAATTCACTTTCCGCTTTATCCGGATCCAAGGACTCTTCTAAAACAGGGAGTGAATTCGACATTCCTGGCAAAGTGTTATCAACACTTTGTAATTCCTCAAGCTCTTCAATAGTTTTGGGCAACATATCATCCACAGAATCCTGAAATGAATCTGCAATCCAATTCATAAATGGTTTGACCACTATGAAGAAAAATAAAACAAGGGCCACACCTAACAAAGACCAATAAAAAAGTGCGTACAATAATTTTCGTTTTTCCAAATTGGTTAATAACTTTTCCGCTTCACCAAAATCCTCTTTTTGAAATTGAATATTTTCAATTTTGACGTTGTCCCCGCGAGACCCATTAAAACCAACCGCATTTTTAACAATGGCTTCAAACTTAGCCAATTCCTCAGCTGAGTAAGACACCCATTTGCCCTCTCCCTCTTGATTTTTTGCACTGCCACCCATATCCATGCGACCATCAACTAAGACAGCCACACTCAAACGCTCGATTGTACCAGCCGACTCTTTAGTATTTCTTATGGTTTTAGAAACATCAAAGTTAGAAGATTTTAATTCTTTTTTTACATTTTGCTTAAAACCTATCTGACCATTGTCCTCGGCACCGGGAAGATTGGATCTGGCACCAGGGATCCCGGTGGGATTGGTTCGAGCTCCATCCAAAATTTCATCTTCTGTCTGCTGAGCCTTGAGTGCGGTTCGATCTGGATCTACAGCTTCTTCTGTAGTCACTGTATGTCGCGGGTTTAAAGATGCATCCACTCTAGCAATAACTTTACCTGCCCCAACAACCTTCGATAAAATAGATTCAATACGATTTTCTAAGTTCTCTTCAATTTTAGTTTTCACATCGAGTAGGTCTGAGGTGGCAGCTCCATCTTGTGAGTATTGTCGAGTTAAAACTTTTCCTCTAGAATCCACTACAGTCACTCGATCCACATCCATTCCTTCCACGGAGCTCGCGACGAGATGGGCAATCCCGCGCACCTGTTCTGGACTTAAAACTTTACCTGCCTTTAAATCCAGCACAACAGAAGCCGTGGGTTTTGCTGTTTCTTCTAAAAATGTTTTCTTTGGTGGAAGAGCTAAAATTACTTTAGATTGTTTCACAGCCCCCAAGGTATTTATCGCTCGCATCAATTCACCTTGAAGAGCGCGCTGATAATTTACTTTTTGTGCATAAGATGTAGTACCGAAATTTTCCTTTTCAAATAACTCCAAACCCACATCACCAATTTTTCCACTACCCACTTCTGTCATAATTGCCATTTGTGTAGAGTGAAGTAACTCTTTAGGAACTAAAACTGTGGCTCCACTATCGCCTAAAATAAAGGGTATGTTTTTTTGGTGAAGTTGCTCAACAACAATGGGTAGTTGATCGGGAGGAACATTCCTTAAAAGTGGGACATGGTTGCTCCCCGACAATATCATAGAAACCGCAACCAAAGCACCTACCAACACCACGGCTGCAGCCACCATGGAATTTCGTTTCACAGGCGTTAATGTTTTATAAAATTCATTAAACTGAGTAATTAAAACAGCCAATAATTTTTGCAAAAGTGGATCCCCCTAAGATCAATAAAATGATTCAAACCTGCATTTTCATTATTTCTTGATAGGCTTCGATGGCTTTATTTCGCACACTCACCATTAATTTTAAGGCTATATCAGCTTTCTCAGCTGCGATCATAACATCAGGAATACTTTTCGCATTTCCAGTCGCCAACTCCTCCATTTTTTTATCTGCAGTCTGCTGCAATTCATTTACTGATTTGACGGCATCATTCAAGGTGTCGACAAAAGATTTTTCCTGCTTTGAAGGACCTAAAAGTTCTTGTTGCAGTTGATTTTTTTTAATTTCTTTAAGGGGTTGCCCCGTTTGTATCAAATTTTCTGCGCTGGAAATAGTTAAACCATCCATGGCTCACTCCTTCTTGTACTAAATAATATCAGTTTTATCTTCCCAATTCAATGGCACCTAAAGCCATATCTTTTGTTGCCTGCATTGTGGAAATATTAGCCTCGTACGCACGAGTGGCTTGGATCATATTGGCCATTTCTTCCATAAGATTAATATTTGGATAAGACACATACCCTTCTTCATTGGCGTCGGGATGATCGGGCTCGTATTTTAGAAGGGGAGCCTTACGATCCACTACCACATCGGAAACCTGGACCCTCTGTAAATCGGTAGAGGGCGAGGAAGAAACAATTTCACCAAAGTCCCTAGCGTCCGGTATAGCTTCGAACACCACATCTTTTCTACGATAAGCGCCGCCCTCAGGGGTTCTTGTTGTGTTGATATTTGCAATATTACTAGACACTGTATTCATACGAGTGCGCTGGGCGGTTAGCCCACTGGAAGAAATTCTCATGGCTGTCGCGAAATCCATTATCGTCCTCCCTCAGAAACGGCGTACTTTAAGCTAGCCAATTTTTTATTAATCAACTGCAGTGCCGCTTTATATAAAATGGAATTTTCAGCTAAATTGGAAAGTTCTCGCTCCATATCCACGGTATTTCCATCATTGGCCAGGTTGGCGTCTGGATTCTCATAAACCTCAGCCCTTGCTTTTGCGATGGGACCTTGTCCCATCAATAGGTGCTCAGGATCTGAGGTCGCCATTTTTCCCAACCCTTCATGATCCAAAGCTCTTGATAAGGCTTCTTCAAAATCAACTTTTTTTGCCTTATAGTTTGGGGTTTCTGCATTGGCGATATTGGCCGCAGTCACATTGTGACGCAATAACCTAAAATCTAATGAAGCGCCAAGCGCGTCGGTTGTTTTATCTGTAATGCCACTCATAGGTAAATCCTTTGTTAATTTCTAAGGGTCTTACTAAACAAGACCCTCGTTGTTTTTTACAAACTCAAAAAAATTAAACCTCTCTCATGTATAAACTCATTTTATTTCTTAAAGTTCGTACACTGATACCCAGTAATTGAGCCGCTTTGCTTCGATTTTGTGAAGTCAGTTCCAAAGTTTTTAAAATCAACCATTTTTCTACATCTTCTAAGGACATTCCCACAGTAATAGCCTCTTTTTTTGATTCCTTGAAATTATCAATTAAAATATCTTGTGGTGAAAGGGTCTTGTGAGGGCAGAGCAATACACTTCGCTCCACCGCATTTTGCAGTTCTCTAATATTTCCAGGCCAACTCCAGGATTGCAGTTTTTCTAAGGCTGCCGCATTTAAATCTTTAATAGGCAATTGATTTTCAACGCAGGATATTTCTAGAAAAAGTTTTGCTAACAATTCAATATCTTTAAGTCGTTCTCTTAATGGAGGAACATACATCGGAACCACGTTGAGCCGATAGTAAAGGTCTTCACGGAACAACCCTTGATGCACCATTTGTCTTAAATCACGATTGGTTGTTGCAAGAATACGTACATTTATTTTAGTAACTATTTGTCCTCCCAAACGTTCCAATTCACCTTCTTGCAAAACCCTTAAAATTTTTGCTTGCAGCAAAAGAGGCATTTCACTGATTTCATCTAGTAAAAATGTTGAGTCTTGAGCCAATTCAAATTTTCCCAGTTTTTTTTGTTCCGCTCCGGTGAAAGCACCTTTTTCATAACCAAACAACTCACTTTCTAATAATCCCTCTGGCAAGGCAGCACAATTGATGGCAATAAACTTTCTCTGACAACGGGGGCTTCGCGCATGAATATATCGTGCTAGCAATTCTTTACCTGTTCCACTTTCACCTTGAATTAAAACGGTTGCCTTAGATGAAGCGACATTTTCAGCAACCTCAAGCAGGTTTTTCATAATTGGATCTGCAGTATAAAGCACACCCAAAGCGTTTTTACTCATGATAGTTTCCCCTTAAATTGAAAGCTTTTTTGGTGACATGGCTGGAATTCTTTTTAAATATTTTTTGTTTTCAATTTGCCAACGCGCATTTTCTAATCTTTCTTTAGCTAAATGCAAAAGAGTTGGGTTTTTTGTTTCATCTAATTTCAACCAAATTTTTTCAGCTCCGGCCAAATCACCTCTTTGAAACAAGATGTCACCCACCTTGAATCGCACCGAATCCAAGGGCTTGATAGACTCAAAGCCCTCTAACAACTCTTGATAAGTTTCAACAGCGGCCAGAAATTTTCCCTGACCCACAAGAGCCTCTGCTTTGACTTCCAGCGCTTGAGCGTAATTTAATTCATTGGTTTCGGATCTTTTTTTTATGAGATCAATTAATTCATTAGATTTCTTTTCCGCCAAAATGTAATTTTTAGTTTGATTGTAGAGTTGCGACAAAAGAAGTAAATTTTCCAAAGCAGAACCTTGCCCTTCTTTTTCACGATTCATAAATTCTTGCAAAGATTGTATCGCCAATGGAGTTTGCTCTCGAACCCTGTAGACCTCAGCCAATAATCTGATTTTTTCGCTTTCTTCTTTCTCATTTAACAATGCATTAGTTTTAAGCTCTCCCAACAATTTGAAAGTCTGAGGGAAATCTCTTTCTTGAAGGGCGACGGCTGCCAAACGCAGTTTTATGGAGTCCAGGGAAGGAAGTAATTCATTAATTTTTCGTTCTTTTTCATCTTCGGCAATAATTTTTTTTCTCTGTGTATAGAGTCTTTGATAAATGTTTTTAGCTTCTGAGAACACACCCACCTGTTCATAGGCTTGTCCCACCAAATAAGGAATATCAATTCGATTTACATTATGAATCCATGTTTTAGCATTCACACTTTGGGTTTTTAATGCCTCAATAAATTGCCCTTTTTTTATTTGTAAACTCATTTTTTGTGCGATATTTTTCAAAATTCTAGTACGAAACAAATCTAATTTATTGCTGGTAGGATGAGATTGATAATAGGTAATAAGTTCGTTAAGAGCCAGATCATGATCTTCACGTCGCTGATAACCATCCGCAGTCATGAGAACAGCAAACTCACTAATTCCTGGCAAAGGTGAATTTTCCGCAATATTTTTTATTTCCAACAGAGCTTTCTTTAACTCTTTGTCTTTCATAGATTGCATTTGCTGACTGAGCATACGGATTCGACCCACTTCAGCTCCCGGATTATTTTGATAGCGATAATAACTCTCTAAAAAAGCCCCCACCACTCGACTGCGATCGGCACCTAAAGCTTCAAGAAGTTCCCCAATTCTTGTCATGGCATAACCACCATATTCATGATCTGGAAAGTGGGTTAAAAATTGAATAAAAGAATCCAAACTTAAGCCATATTTCTGTTGCCAAAATTGGGTTTCTCCCAAGTTAAAATAAGCATTGGGGTAGAGTTCAATTCCTTGAGGGTGCTTTTGCAAAGCCTGTTGATAGGTTTTTTCCGAGACCTCCCAATCCTGTTTGCTAAACGCCACATCCCCTTCTCGGTAAATCGCTTCAAGTTTATTCTGAGGGATCAAAGCCTCCTGCTGCATTTCACGATAAATATTTAGTGCTTCATCATATTTATTTAGTAATAAGTAGCCCTCCGCCATCGCTTTTTTGACTTGATCCCTTTGATTAGATTGTGGATGAGCCTTTAGATATTGATCAAATTCTTGAATCGTAGCCAAGCCATGACCTCTTTCCAATTCCAAATAAGCTATCCATAATTGAATTCGATCCGTCATGGGTGATTTAGGAAACTGGGAGACAAGTTTTCGATATAAGGTTTGAGATCTTTCATAATCTCTTGGTTCATTTAACTGCTTCCATCTTAGGTAGTACATATAGGCTGCCATATTTTTTACAATTTCTTCGTATTCGGATTGTGGATAAGTACTTACAAAGTGTTCATAAACTTTTAAAAATGCACCCATTCGATCCTGGGTGCGATCTGTTTTTTCAATTTGCTTTTTATAAAGAGTTTGTAAAAGTCTGGCTTCTTTATTTTCCTTACTCTCTTTATTTCGAATGATAAATTCGGGTAGCTGAGCCAACAATTCAGGAATTTGACTCACAGGTAATTTTAGAATTGGAAAATGAACATAAATATTCTTCCGACTGGCTATTAATGCCTCTTCCTTTATCTCATAGGGTTTGATACGAAACCGATCAAAATTTTTATCAGCCGCATCAAAGGCCCCTCCCATTTTAACTTCCTTCTTATCTCGAGATAATTCTTCCCCATTCGAGACCGAAAGTCTTTCATCGCCCGCAGGACGACGATTCCATTTTGGCGCATGAACATATCCATTCGCATCGGTTGGTCTTTTCTTATTTTTTGCCAAGGAAAGTTTTTTTTCTTTCTTTAAAAGAATTGTTTTCTGGGGCTCTGCTCTCTCTTTTTCTTTAGAATTTCTTTGATAAAAATCAACAATATAACGAGGGGGATCGTCCGTTAAATAAACAAAATTTTCTAAATTCTTTTGATGAAGTGTTATGTAAATTAAATAGTTCCCATCGGGACCTTCAGTTTGAACTTTTATTTCTTTGATGAAAGCATCATTCCACGTTTTAAATTCTGCCAATGTCGCATCACTTAAAGGGGGAACCATTAATTCATAGGTGTGATCCGAAAGCTTTTTGAGTTCATAAGAAAAGCGACTGAAGTTGGGTAGTTCCAAATGCGTTGTATCTCCAACACGAGAAATTTTGCCCTCCAATAAGTTAGCGTGAGAGGCGGACCCCAGTGGGAAGAATAAAATAAATAATTTATATATAAAAAAGCTCCTCTGGCTCAAAAAGCATCGAATCCATGACTGAGTCGCGTCAAATTTTTGCCGCCCCCAACAAAATTTGAAGTAAATTCTGTTTTGCTTTAGAAGGATTTTTTCTAAGGAAAACCACATAGATACTTTCAACCCTCAAACTTTGTTCCTAGAGAAATCGTTTTCAGTCATCCCTTTCTCTAAGTTAAATAAGCAGATTAAATGCCAAGAACATAAGTCCAGGATTCATACCCGATTCGAAGATTTCTTAAGGTTTTTTTGTGAGTTTCAACTGACTTAAAGTTTGAATTCAAATTTAATTTCAGAACTTTTACTTTTTATCTCAAGGGCAAAATAAGGGACCAAAGTTTAGTTTTTACAAAAATTCCATTGCAAAACATCTTAAAAAAAGTTCAATAGTGACCGATAAAAAGTTGAATCATTTTAAGGAGTTTATTAGTGCAACCCAGTCGTTATAACCTTTTCTTCATAACTCTATTGCTTATCTTTAGTGGAGCCTGTGTCTCTATCGACTTGCCCACAAAATCCAACTCCCACACTGCAGAAAATGTGATTTTTCAAAACCCTCCTGCCCCCTACGAGAAAATAGAAAGCAAAAATGTAGACAGTGCCTGGAAAAACAAACACAATGGCACCATCATCAGTTTTGTGTCTGAATGTTCAGAACAAAACGATCCTAGTCTTAAAAGCTTGAAAGAGGACACGCTCTACGGCTTGTCCCAGAGAGAGGTGCTTGAAGAATCCATAACACCTTTCTTGGATCGAGAAGCACTTCGCACACGAGTCAAAGGCAAAGTAGATGGAGTTTTGACTTACTTAAATCTTTTAGTTTTTAAAAAAAATGGTTGTTCCTACATTATTTCCCAAGTTCAAGTCCCCCCCCTGCAATCTAATGACCAAACGATTTTCACCCAATTTCTTAAAGAGTTTCGAACTCCATGAGTACACAAAAGGAAATCATCAATCTTTTTGGTGGAACCGCCCTTATCATAAAAAAAATATCCCAGGAACTTTTCCATCCACCTTTTCCTCATAGGCTTATTTTAGATCAAATATATTTTATTGGTGTCCAATCTCTACCTCTGGTTCTCATCACTGCCACTTCGACAGGAATGGTTATGGCTCTACAGTTTGGTTTGGGGCTGGAAAAGTTTGGCGGCAAACTTTACATTCCAAAAATTGTTTCCCTATCCATTGTGAGAGAAATGGGACCTGTATTCACCTGTTTAATTCTTGCGGCCAGAGTGGGAGCTGGAATTGCATCCGAATTGGGGTCCATGACCGTCACTCAGCAAATCGACGCCATTCGAGCTTTAGGATCCTCCCCTATCAAAAAAATTGTGATCCCCCGTGTTCTGGCTTGCTTTATTGCTATCCCTCTTTTAGTCGCCATTGCAAATGTGGTTGGAATTCTTGGTGGACTCATTGTGGGAGTGCAAGAGCTCGGATTGGATGCACATTTTTACTTACAAAAGGTCTTTTACACTGTGGTGTTAGCAGATTTTTTTGCGGGAATTTGTAAAACTCCTTTTTTTGCCCTAACCATTGCCCTGGTATCCTCATACTACGGACTTTCGGTGCGAGGGGGAACCCAGGGAGTAGGTGAAGCTACGACTAAGGCTGTCGTTTCCTCCTCAATTTTGATTGTAATTGGAGATTACTTCTTAACCAAATTCTTCTGGATTATTGAAAAATGGCTGTAATTGAAGTGCGAAATTTTAAAAAGAGTTTTGGGAACAAACAGGTACATAAAAATGTTTCGTTCCAAGTTCATCCTGGAGAATGTTTAGGACTCATTGGAGGTTCAGGCTCGGGTAAGTCTGTCATTCTCAGAAGTCTTATTGGTTTGGAAAAGCCTGATTCTGGAGAAGTTCTAATTTTTGGGGAAAATATCGCTTCTTGGAATGAATCGCAACTCAATCGTGTGCGCCAAAAAGTAGCCTACGTTTTTCAAAATGGCGCTTTATTCGATTCCATGTCGGTTTTTGATAATCTGGCTTATCCCCTCCGCGAACATTTCACTTTTTCTGAAACGGAAATAAAAAATAAAGTCCTAGGTATTTTAAAAGAATTCGGATTGAGTGGTTCCGAATATTTACTTCCAAGTGAGCTTTCTGGAGGCATGCAAAAACGTGTTGGCCTCGCCAGAGCCATCATCACCCAACCCGAGGTGGTTTTATTTGATGAGCCCACAGCAGGATTAGATCCCTTTAATACTTTAAAAATTCAAGAAGTAGCACTACAGCTCAAAAAAAAAGGTTTAACTTCAGTATTTGTGACCCATGATATGCCAACAGCCTTGGCCGTATGTGATCGCCTTTGCCTTCTGGTCAAAGGGGAAATACGAACGAGTGGAGTCGTAAGTCAGCTCCATCAAAATCCAGATAATCAATTAAAAATGTTTATAAGCGGTGAGGAGATTTGAAATGGACTTTTATAGTTCTAAACAATTTAAAGTAGGAATATTTGTACTTGTAGGGATAATTTTTACGGCTCTCACAATTATGTTTCTAGGTGAAGATCAAATGATTTTGACCGGCACCTACCCTCTTCGCATTAAATTGCATCAAGTCACCGGACTCAACCGCGGCAGCCAAGTCCTGTTTTCAGGCCTTCATGTAGGAAATGTAAAACAAATAGTGTTTGATGAAGAAAGTCAAGATCTTGTCGCGCTCCTCAAAATTGATCGTCGTTTTCAAACTCGTCTCACCGAAGGGATGGTAGCTTCCATTAAAACTTTAGGCGCCTTGGGTGATAAATACATTTTTTTAAGACCAGGCCCCAAAGGTTCGCCGCCCCTCCTCATCAATGCCTTTATCCCTACGAATCATGAGGAGGATTTTATCGATCTGATCGCAAAAAAAGGAAACGATCTCTCAAGCTTTTTTGAAGTGGTTAATGAACTCAATATTCTGCTCAAGAATATAAACCGCGAAGGAAGAAGTGCCCAATTGGTCGAAAATTTAACTGCCTCCAGTGCTCAATTTAAACAGCTATTAAGTCAGACAAAAGATTCCTTTGATAAAGAAAAAATCAATAGCGTGATCTCTCATTTGTCGAACATTGTGGAAAAAATAGATCGTGGTGATGGAACCCTAGGAGCCCTAATTAACGATTCGACTTTGCATCAAAGTTTAATCAATCTCATCGGTGAATCTCCTCGAAAAAAGTTTCTAAAACCTCTGATCAGAGAAACTATTTCCTACCAATCAAAAAGTAACTCTGAAGAAAAATAATCCCACACGAAAATCATCTATTCTAAATTGACATTCTATCGTCTGCTAAATATTGGGGGAGGGTCAGATCTATGAATTTATTTTTTCTTGTAGGTACAAATTACACAATTTGCTGTTTTTAAAAAATCAAATTGATCGCTTGAGTTAAAACAGGATTTAAGATCAAATGATTATTTTAAAACAAACAAATCATTGGATCTTACTATCCTTAATATGGATTTTAACAGTCATATCAATGGCTGAACCCTATGCTTTCGCGAGAACAAAACGCCCTCAGGGAACGAGACGGGACACTCTCTCTAGTTCTTGTTTGGAAATTTTAGCAATCACACCAAGAATTCATAAATCACAATATCGTTTTTCCGATTTTGAATTTCACCAAATGAGTCAGTTACTAGACCAGTACAAAATATTTTTACAAGCTTTTAAGGACCCTAAGTTTTCGGGAAATCAAATATCGGCTTATTTTTTACCCATTCTAGATTTTCACTATGGGCTCACAAAACACCTCGTTCAAGGAGGTCAGACCGATTCCTTCACACATCCCATATTTTTTGAACATTTCAAAACCATGCTAAGAAAACTTAAAGAATTAAAATCAAGGCTTCCCCCTCCAAATGCTGAGATCGAACCTTTCCTTTCTATCAAACCACCAAGCACTCCTAGTGACGTCCAACTCACAGACTTTTTAAACCATAGTGAAATATTAGATTTGTTAATTTTAAATATGGAGTCCTTAATTAAAAGACCGTCTAAAATTAATTACAAAAAAGTTAACTCATTTTTTTTAGATTTGTATACCTCATAGATTATTTTGAAATATTCTTAAACAGCACAGGAAATAATCAACGACGAAATCCTCTCCTCGATTTCAAAATACTAAAGGAGAAATTCATAAATGCCCCAGTTCATTTGATGAACTTTTATTTCACGTTCACACCCATCAAAATCATAGACTTTGTGATTAACAGAATCTTTGATAATATATATTTTATTGAGTTCTCTACAAAAAATATAATTTACTTAACAACTTCATCCTATATTGTGCATGATTTAAATCATGCGACAGATAGCCATAGAAGTAGCCCTATTAACCGTTCTAAAACCTCCTCCAGTGAGGCCAAATACATCCAACATTTAGAGCAAACCTTACTACAACTCGATTTTTTATATAAATTCCTGCCTTGGTTTAAAAACCAACTTTCGCCTTTAGAACAAGAGGCCCTATCTGCAACGTTGTTTGTTTTTATTCACGAACAGATCCCAAGGTTTGAACCTGATGAATTAAATTTAAACCCTGAAGTTTTGACTCATTATTTGAGTAATGAAGATGTTGTTTATAATAACTGTATGTCGATTCCAGATAAAGCAATTGATATCCCCCTTTGGTACTCTGAAATAAAAAAGGGTGATTCTTCTGGGATTAAAGTAAGGCTAGACCGAATACAAATAAAATTTACTGAATTTCTAAAAGATTATTTAAAAAATAGAGGATCCGAAACCGGCAACTAAGTCGCCAAACGACAACTAACTCGCTGACAACACCGTTCTAAAAAAATTTCCGCCCAGTAGGAACTGACGGCACTCCTCAGAACAAACTCTTAACCTACGTCCATTTCAGTTTTTTTTTCACGACGCCAGTAACGATAAAAAACGTAGCCAGATACGACACAAAGTACTGTGATAACTAAATAAATTTGAGCCTTCTTTGCATAGTACAGACCTGTATCCACATCTACATTTAATGTAAACCACCAACCTAAAACAACCCAAAGAGGCACACTGATGAGCGCGGCCAAACCATCCAACAAATAAAATATTGTGGGTCGGACACCCAACACACCAGCCGTCAAATAAATCGGAGCCCTCAAACCGGGTAAAAACCTCGCCGTAAAACAAATGAATTGCGAGTTACTTAAAACTTTCTCCTCAGCCAAGGCAATCCGATGACTGGTAAAAACTCGCCGAAAACCGGGCAGATCAAAAACAGCTCGACCGTACTTTCGTCCCAGAGTGAACAAAAATGCATCACCGAGCAGAACTCCAATAAAACCAGCAATAATTGCCCCAGGTAATGAGATGGCTCCCATTGCAGCTAGTATTCCACTACCTATAAGAGTTATATCCTCTGGAAGGGGAACCCCTAAGCCACTAATAAGAAGTAATCCTAAGATGGCAGCATAGGCTGTAATTCCATCTAGACCCTGTAAAAACTCGATTAAATGGTTGGCTAAAGCGGATGCTTCCAAAAAAAACTCCAAATCATTTGGGAGATTGACTCAAAAACACTATAATAAACCCTATGGCAATTAAACTTGTAATTGTAGATGACGCTCCGTTTATCCGTGAAGTTATACGCCAATGTGTCCATGATAGCAAAATCATTGTCGTTGGCGAAGCCCAGGATGGTGAAGAAGCGCTAAAAATAGTTCGTCAAACGCGCCCCGATGTTGTTCTAATGGATTTGGTAATGCCAAAAAAAAGTGGTATTGAGGCCAGCGCTGAAATTTTAAAGGAGTTCCCACACATTAAAATTATCGCCTGCTCTACTTTGGATCAGGAAACGATGGTTATGAAGGCTTTAGAGGCCGGATGTTGCCATTACATGGTTAAGCCATTTAAAAAAGAAGAGTTGCTCCAGGCGATAGACGCAGCCCATTTGACATAAAAAATAAACAGATTCACTATGATATCGGATAACAATTCAAAGACTGTATAAAAATGAAAAGGTGTCAAAAAGGGAAAGTCGTAAGGATGCGAATACAAATTCATATCCTAAAAAAGATACATTTAAATGAATGGAATTAATTAACTCGCAAGGAGGCTCCATGCTCGATCTTATGTTTTTTTTAAAAACCTTTCTAGTTTCCCTACTTTTTGTAGCTTTACTGCAAGTAGAGTGGCGATCGATAACCTTAGAGGAACACATTCATGGATTTATTCATACCTCAGCTTTTATGACACCTATCCAGTCCACAGCACAAAATGGAGTTAAACTCATTCGTAAAGGAGTCCAATGGATTTCCACAGAGATGAATAAAAAGTTTCCCAAAGCCAAATATAATTGGGATGACCTCAATTTAAAACGCAGCTCTGAGTACGAACAAAGTATTGAGGATAAAATTGAAAACAAAAAGACTCAACATCGGGTTGAAAATGATGAGCCTTAGCACGACCAAGAGAGGTCTACTTGAAATGTAGAAAATCCAAATATCACAGTCTCCACGCAGTAAACTTAGCGTGTGGTTTTGGTAGCTAATCCTGGTAAAATAGGGCTTCCTGGGGGAGATCCATTAAAGAGAGATAAAGCAAGTTGGGTATTGTTTGGATTCTGAGCTAAGGTACCCGCTGATAAAGGACATGCTGCTGGTACTGCCTTAGATATTCTAGCATTTGCAGATCCTTTAGCATTCGTTGAGGCGAAAATAAAATTTGTTGGTAAGAACACAAAACTTATCCCAAACACCAGTAATTTTAATTTTTTTCTGTTACAAATCGATTTCATTTTATTCTCCTTGGAACTTGATTGGAAACAACACGCCATCTGATCCTGATAATAAAATTCCTATTTGAGGCGTCTCACTTCCGAACAGGTTCTTATTTAATGTCTTACTTTAAGTCTCAAAGCGAGAATTGTACCATATTGAGAAGAGATGGTTTTTTAAATTATTGAGTGATTTCATATAGATAAAAACACCTTCAAAAGACGACATGTCTAAGATCTCAACAGCTGGATAACCTAAATTCGAACAGACTCTCTTCTTTCTAGAGAACTGATGACTTATAAAGTTAAACTAGACCATCAAAAAAGTGCTTTGTAAAATCAATCAATACGTTAGGAGCTCCTAAGGTTTGGCTTCAAACAAATCTTTTTTGGCCAACCCCGATGGTTTTACATTTCGAACGGTTGACCTTAAAAAATTATCAACTTTACACCATACTCTTTTTAATTTCTGTTCTGGCCTTCCATTAAATGAAGTCACATGAAAATATTCATAGGAAAGAGGGGACTCCTTAGAAAAATAGTAATTTGAAACACATTTTCTCAATCCACCTTTTCGTTTGACAGGTGAAACTGAATGCCAGGATAAATTATTTGTTTCCATCAAAACCAAACGATTAAATCGACATTCAATGGTAATATTATTTTTTACGGCTTGATCCCAAAGCTCCAGATGCCCACCATCTTCAGTTTTCCAGTCTGGCGACACATAATATAAGAGATTGAGTCTTCTATAAAGCTCACGATTTTGATCATGGGAATTATCAATATGCGGGTCCAAAAAATCTCCGGTACGCATCATGCTTAAACCACCGGCGTACAGACCAGAATCAGGAATTTGATTTGAAACTTGAGTGATTTTTTCAATAGTTTTTAAAACTTCTGGCTCCTGAAAAGCAAAAGTAATTTCACCTAAAATAGCATCAAATTCATTATACCTTTTGGTTGTTAACTTCTTTTCACGAAAACTACTCATTTCACGCCAGGCTGGGTTTTTAGCATTGAAAGCTTCATTGATTTTTTTAGCTTCAATTTCTGGAAGGAGATTATCAATCACTACAAATCGAATTCCTAACTGACTTTGATTTTGTTCAAATTCCTTTTGCGCCTTCAACTGAACTTCTTGAAGTCGATTGATAATCAAATTTTTAAAATGAGTGGTTTCAAATTTCATAAGACCTCCACTAATTACCCTGATGTTTAAATAATCTTAGAGTCAGAATCTAAGACTCCGAGTTAACAGCTACTATGTGTAAAAACTCTAAAGTTGTTATTAACATTTACCATCAGCACTGCTAACAATTTTTTTCGAAGAAGCTCTCAGATTTTGTTCAAGCAATTCAGACAAATCTTTTGCTGAATCAACATTATATTGCAAAGTTTCATTTTTTAATTCTAAAGTGTAGCCAACCGCTGGGCAAATAACTTTCAAACCAAAATGTAAAGCCTCAAAAATTGGCAGACAAAAGGACTCAAGTAAGCTTGTGATAACAGCAATTTTACTTCTTTGATATTCTAAGAAGAGATCCTGTCTTGACAGTTTGGATCTTAAAGTAAGATGAATGTGCTTTAACTTTGGCAGACGGACCTCTGTGATATTGACGGAATTATCTAATACGATGAGCGCTCTTACTTGAGAAGTTACTTTCAAATCAAGCAATTCCAATGCTTGAAGTAAAAGCCTCAAGTTTTTATGTGAAGACAAACTTGTAACCGAAATAAAATCATAAATTTTTTCAACCTGAGTTGGTTCAGGTAGAGCTGGTATAAAGGGTTTTTTATAAATTTCCTTTTCAGGAAAATTATTCTTTGCCAATTGCACCATCCATTCTGACTGAACCCAAATTTTTTGATAATTCTTCGAAAAGATTCTTAAGAGGTAACGCTCCATCCGATTTCGCAGATTTTCTTTTAAACTATCTTTCGGTAATGAAATACCACTTAAGTTAAAGCAATTTTGAAGGTAGAGTATGGATTCCACGCGTAGTTTAAAAAATGGGGGTAAGTTGCCAAAAAACAAAACCGGCCCCTTCTTTAAACCAGGGTTAACTTTAAACATTTTTCGTAAATCCCATTGCGCTTGCAACCGAGCTTTTATGGTAGGGGGATAAGACAAAGTCTCAACTGTAGAAGGGATAGAATTATTTTGGTAACGACGATCGAGATAGAGATGCGTAATCTTACCGAATGGTTCTGAAGAGATTAGTTCATCAAGAAGAACTTTTCCTCCACCCGAATGGATATTTACCGCAAACACAATCATTGATTAAAAAATCTTCCTTTCAATAAGAATTTTGAAATAATAAAAGCTATGCCAGACTTTCAATTTGGACCTTAAGAAAACTTAATTTTATTAATTTCCGCTGGGAGGCTTTGTAAGTCAAGAAAACTCATGATGCCAACTCGGAGAGAAAACATCAGCAGCTATTTGTCAGAAATTTTTCCATTTGAAAAGTTAAACAAGTTTTTCTAGACAAAACTTATTATTAGTTCCTAGAACAGGCAACCTTGCACACTTTGGATCTACTTAGCTTACTTAGAATCCTCTTCTGAGTCTCCTGGTCTTTTTGAACCATTAAAATCCAGCACCGGCAAACCTGCTTTTTTTAGAGCATTCTGATACTCTTCTCCCGGTCGCGAATCTGTCACATTTCCAGAAGTTATATTTTTAGTACAACAACCATCTGCTGCAGTAGTAGCTTCAGTAGTTTGAGGATTTGGACTTTCATCTGCAGTCACTTTAAAATGGGTAAAGATCAAAATCACAAATAAAAAACAAAAAAATATTTTATTTACAAGTTTAAAAATCTTCATAGGCACACTCTCCCCTTAGAAAATAAATTTCTCGCAAGAAATTAAAGATTGGACTCTGCAGAAGCTGGTGCAATGATCTCCAGCAGACTATTAAAAATACTGGCCACCTGCACGGCCACTTTTGGTCCATCCTTACTATCCACAGATTTAATCTCATTTTCATTTTTATAGGTCACTTTTATGGAGCCTAAGCCAGGGCGGTTGACAATTTCAGGTTTACCATATCTTTCATCATATTTGATTTTAACTATTTTTTTTGATTGATCTTCTATGATGGAAATTCTTCCCCTCGAATCGTATTGTATTTTAACAGACATGCCGTCTGAATTTTGGGCAAACAGTAAATTGCATTTTTGGTTTTCGTAATTAAAGTTTGTAAACACACTCCGGTGCAAACGCGATTTGGTGGATTTTCCTTCTTTTTCAGAACCTGAAAGATCAAAATAATCTATCTGAACTTTGGATACTTTATTACAGTTGTTTTTGTATTCAAAGCTCGTCGACTGTCCCAGTTCCTTTTTTGTACGAACCAGACCCGTGTCATAGTAGGTGTACTCCGTTTTAAACTTACCACGAATGATAGTTACCGGTTTTCCCAAAGTTTCATGATAAAAAATATCGGTTAACACTCCATTAACGGTGGATTTTACTCTGGATAAATACACGCCATTTTTATCAAGCCGTGGTTTGTTGAAAAATTCATAGGAATTTTGATTGGTCACCTCTCCGTTGCAGGATTTAACAACATTCGAAGTGAAGTGGTTTTTAGGATCTTTACTATCCAAAACATAGGTGTATTTTTCGATACAACCTTTTTCATTGGTAAATGAAACCACCCAATCCTTGTCTTTATTGTAAGATAATTTTTTGGTTTTGCCGTCGGGAAGAATTAATTGCACCAAATTATGAACGTCATCGTAGAAGTATTTATATTTTTGATTCAAGGCATTGTTTACTTCAACAAGATCTTCCCCTTTAGTGGTAAAATTGACTGTCATGTTACTGGGTCCAACAATTTTTTTTACTTTTTTGGTTTTAGGATCATAGGTAAAAAGTAAAGTGCGACCCTGATTGTCAATCACTTTATTCAGTTGGTTTTTAACATAGAAAAATTTTAAATAATTTCCCAACCGATCAAATTTAGCTATTATACGACCTTCTTTATTAAATAATTCATATTTGTTGTCTGGGAGCGTACGTTTGTACCCACCTTCTTTTTCTTCATCTAATCCACTGTTCAGTTGCACCACAAATTCATTTTCTCGCCCATTAAAATAATAAGGTTGTCCCGCAACTACAGCACCCTTACGATTAAAAACCCTGACAAATTCATCACGCATGATAGAATCAGAAGATAAGTTTTGTTTATATTTTTTGAGAGCATCATCAGACATTTTAGGATTTTTTTCTTTAATCACTTTCACTAGATAATCGACTGTTTCATCCACTTTTTTAGGGTCAAACTTTTTGGGAACATAGAGTAATTCACTTCCCGCTCCACACTCAATCACTTTCATATTGCCTTCGCCGGTAATTTCAAGACGACTTTCAAAGTCAGAACACCAACCAAAGCCAAAAATTCCATTGTAAATGGTTCGACTATTATAGGACAGTATAACCTCCAGTTCATAACCCGATGTACCTGGAACACGCAGATGCAAAGTAGAATCAGAATAATTTGCATTTTTCATATCCACAATGGCAAAAGCCTTAGAAAAGATAAGAAAAATAAAAAATAAAAATAGTCTTTTCATACGTCCCAAATGCACTCCCAAAAGGAATGTTCAAACCTTTATTGTAACTATTTTTTTCATAATAACCAGTCCCAGAGTTTGTAGCGAGATCATTAAAAGCAACAAAAACCAACCTAAAGGTCGAGTAAACAGAGGCATAATATAATCAGGTTCAACCACTAAAAACATACCAATCAAAAAAAACGGGACAAAAGTAATAATCAATGCCTGCATGCTCCCCTGAGCGGTTAGAGCTTCAATTTTTTTTTCTACTTTTTGACGATCTCGAATTGTACTCACAATCGTAGTGAATGTTTCAGCCAAATTACCCCCGGTTTCTTTTAAAACGATAATGGCCGTTGCCAACATTTGCACATCCTGACGTGCAATCCTCTCTGCAAATTCACTGATTGCAACCTCTGTTGACATTCCCAGTCTAATTTTATTTAAAATGAGCCCCATTTCCTGAGAGAACGGACCTTTAATATTCTCTACAACTCGCTCCATGGCTTGAGTGATACTTTGACCCGCTTTAATACTGTTCCCCATAATCGTCAAACCATCAACCATCTGGTACACCACCCGAGAAGATCTTTTCTCCCACATATTTTTAATGAATACTTTAGGAATCATAATCCCCAGTAAAGAAATAAGAGCTGCAAAACCTAAACCCACAAAGATATTAGGCCAAAGCAAAAGAAAAACAATCACTCCTAAACCATAACTGATCATAAATAACATAAGTTTAATTCTTTTCTGATCCACTTCAACCAACATTTTTTCCAAACCCATTAAAACCTCTTGTTTTGTACCTAAGCTTTTAGTTTGAAAAAAAAGAATGACTCGATCCGACCAGAAATAACAGATAACAAAGACACATCCTCCCACTACAAGGGATACGAACCAATCCTCGGAGAATAAAAAACTCATACCTTACCCCCTCCGTCTCCTGAAACCTTTTTAAGAGGTGCCGGAACAGAAGATGAGGATACGACACCCGCGACGACGACCCTGGGTTTATTTAACATTGGTTTTGACATAGGCGAAGACGGTTTGGAGGTCTCTTCACCAGAAGAGGATACATTAGGCATAAACAAAGTTCGTGGAACAATAATTCCACGTCTTTCAAATTCCTCGATAAAGGTGGGTATAAGTCCCATAGGTTGGAACTGACCCACAATTTTTCGATTTTTATCAAAACCTTCTTCTTTAAATCTGAAAATTTCTTGCAAAGTCACTGTTTCCCCTTGCATTCCCACAACCTCGGTCACACTCATGACCTTACGACTTCCATCGCTCAATCGACAAATTTGCACAATTAAATTCACTGCACCAGCAATCTGTTCACGGATAGCTCGAGCTGGCAAATCCATACCAGCCATTAGGCACAAAGTTTCTAACCTTGCGACAGCTTCTCTAGGGGTGTTGGCATGAACTGTGGTCATAGAACCATCATGACCGGTGTTCATTGCTGCCAACATATCCAAAGCAGCCCCATCACGACACTCACCCACAATAATACGGTCAGGTCTCATTCTTAAAGAATTACGAATAAGATCTCTGATGGTTATTTCCCCTGAACCCTCCATATTGGCAGGTCGAGTTTCCAAACGAACCACATGCTCTTGCTTTAATTGCAATTCCGCTGCATCTTCCACAGTAATGATTCTTTCGTTTGCAGGAACAAATCCCGACATCACGTTAAGTAATGTCGTTTTACCTGATCCTGTTCCGCCGGAAATCACAATATTTAAACCCTGTTCCACACTTATTTTTAGGAACTCAACCATTGATTTAGTTAAGGAACCAAAACGTGTGACGTAATCATTGGCTGTGATGCGATCTTGGGGGAATTTTCTAATCGTAAGCGCCGGCCCATCAATAGCTAAAGGTTCAATAACCGCATTGACCCGACTCCCATCAACTAAACGGGCATCCACATAGGGAGTTCTTTCATCGATTCTTCTGCCCAATGGGTTTACAATTCGTTCAATGATCGTTCGCAAATGGGTGTTCGAAGTGAAGGTCACATTGGACAATTGCAATTTTCCCGATTTTTCCACATAAATGATATCTGAACCATTGACCATAATCTCTGTAACGGTTGGATCTGCTAAAAGTTCTTCTAAGGGTCCCAGCCCCAGAGATTCATCTAAAACCTCTTTAATCATTTTGATTCTTTCTTCTCGACTTAATTGTGGTGCCAGACGATCTGTCAAAGAAGATACAATCTTTTGTGTTTTGTTCCGTAATTCTTTTGACTTTTCAGGATCCCCTTCAGAATTCATAATGTCTTTTTTCAAGTCCATTTCTTTAATTAATCCGGAGTGAACCTGCAATTTTAATAAAGTCATGGGATGTAAAACTTTTTTGGCACCACGAACTCGTGGACCCTTATCCTGAGGCATGACCTGTCCGGCGATGGCCCCGACACCGGAAGCTTGAGAAGATGTTACTGCTTTAGGACGCGCCGTAGATTTTAATTTTTGTAAAATTCCCCCTGTGAGCAATCGCACTATTTCATGAAACGCTAATGACACAGGTGACTGGGGTGCAGAAATAACAAATGGTGAAGATCTTTGCAAAGCTGTAAAAGCCACCATATCATCCTGTGGTATTTGTCCTACAATTGGACGACGTAAAGATTGGGAGATAGTTTGGGAATCAATAGCAGTTCTAGAAATTTTATTTAAAACAATTTGAAATAAATCTGCAGGGAAAGACATACTGAGCAAATCATTGAGTATTTTTCGAGTTTGATTCACCACCAGGACTTCTGGGGAAGCCACCACGGTCACAGCACTGGCATCTTCAATCACTCCCAATTGCAAGGGGCCCATGTCACAACCTAAATCAGCAATAATAAACCGAAAATGTTGTGAAAGTACGAACAACTGTTTACGGAACAAATCCACAGAAACTTGCAGACTTTGCTCTGGACCTTGAACGGCACCGATGTAGCCCAACCCAGAAGAATGGGGAGTTATTAGAGAACCCAAAACAGAAGGGGTGATAGCGCCGGTAAATTGGGAAATTTCCCCAATTGTCTTTAGCGGTTTTAGTCCTAAGATAACATTCTGATCCCCTGCGCTTTTCGAGTCCATATCAATAAGTAAAGTGGGAAGACGCATTTCCTGTAAAAAAGCACAAGCTAAATTGGCAGCAAAAACGCTTTTGCCAACTCCGCCCTTTCCACCGACAACACCAATTAAATGACAACTCTCATGAACGGACAAAACACACCTCTTATTTTATTTGGTCAATCTAAACTTGCGTTTTATTTCTTCAGAACCTGAACTAGCCGACGTCTTAATAATCGGAGTCACAAAAACCACAAATTGACTCTGATTACGTCTAAAGTCTTTAGATGCATAAAGTGAAACAATGGGGTTACGGCTGGAATCGGCGGGCAATTTATTATAATTCGTTCCACTGTCATTGGAGATAAGTCCACCCACCGCGGCTGATTGACCGCTGCGCACGTGCAATGTGGTTTGAATTTCTTTGGAAGAAGTCAAAGGACCGGCTGAAGAATAACTAATAAGACTTTTCACTGCAAAAGACATCTCTAATTTCACACTGTCCGATCGTGCACCCAAAAGACGAGGTGTGATGGAAGCTCGTAATCCTGTCTCTTCAAAGTTAGTTGAAGGTTGCCCCTGAGCATTGACGACTTGATATGGCAATCGAGTGATTGAATTAATAGAACCCTGTTTCTGATCTTCCACGATAATACTGGTGCTTTGTAAAACCCGAGCAAAACCGTGTTCCTTAGCCCAATTTAATTTTGGTAATAAATTTGAAATAGTTCCCGTAATTGTAGCGGCCACACCACCAGGAGATCTTCCTCCACTGGAAAATTCAATACTAGATCCATCACCTATATCCGGACGCCATTGAAAACGAAAGGCTTTATTGTAGTCTTTTTGTAGTTCCACAAAGTGAACTACCAACTGAATGATTTTTCCTGGTTCCTGATCGGGAGGTGGACGAATGCCTATCATATTAATAACCACGTCGGCTTTACGCTCTAACACCCTTTTATCCGAAACGGCTTCATCAATAATGACGTCAGGGACATACATCTTGGCCACAATCTCAGCTCGTGATTTTTCTTCAGGACTATCTACCACACCCTCTAAAATAAACTTATTATTAACCGCACTGACTCTGACTTCAGGGTTGTTAATTTTTCTTTCAATAAATTGAGCAATTT
>JAIBAM010000016.1 GCA_019695175.1 Bdellovibrionales bacterium | reverse complement strand
AGACTACGAATGGTTTTATGGGTGGGTTTTCCATTTTTTCGAATGGATTTCACAATAAGTACGCTGGTTTTACCATGGGGTTTTTTAATTTGTTTTACAAACATAGCCCCAATTGAAATTAAAAATTGTCCAATCTGCTGGGATTGGACAATTAAAAATTCCTAAAAGGCAAAATAAATCAAAAAAACGCTAGGTCCCTACAAGGGCAGTTTAAAAAAATTAAGACTTATTCTTCGATTAAAGATCGGTTCAGACCTTTCTACAAAAATGACTTTTTTAAATCGACGAAGTCAGGAAAAAAATTGGTCGGACCGACTGGATTCGGCCAAGCGCACGTCGCAGCATCAGGCTGCGTCTTCGCCTGACCACCCTCATCGACCTTTCACTCGCATCCGGCTCGTTCAGCTGCCTAATGGCAGCCGGTCGATTCGCTTCTCATACCAGTCAACCCCCCAAAATAAAAAAGCCCACCGTGTGGTGAGCTTTTTTATTTGGTCGGACCGACTGGATTCGGCCAAGCGCACGTCGCAGCATCAGGCTGCGTCTTCGCCTGACCACCCTCATCGACCTTTCACTCGCATCCGGCTCGTTCAACTGCCTAATGGCAGCCGGTCGATTCGCTTCTCATACCAGTCAACCCCCCAAAATAAAAAAGCCCACCGTGTGGTGAGCTTTTTTATTTGGTCGGACCGACTGGATTCGAACCAGCGACCCCAACCACCCCAAGGTTGTGCGCTACCAGGCTGCGCCACGGTCCGACGGATTGAACCTAAAATGAAACATGCAAGTTAAAGGGTTCTGCTGTTCTGAGGCAATCACAGATGCTTTGCGTTAGTGAGCTTAATTTGGATTAATCCTCATCATTTTCGGTTAACAGGGAAGCATCTTCACCGTTTAAAACCGCTTTTAATACTTGGCTGGGTCTAAAAGTCAGAACTCGACGAGCACTTATCTTTATTTGCCCTCCAGTTTGTGGGTTTCTGCCCACCCTTTCCTTTTTTTCTCGAACCACAAAATTACCAAATCCAGAGATTTTAACTTTATCGCCAGAGCACAGCACATCTTTTAATTGATCAAAGACAAGCTCAACCAGTTCGGAAGCTTCCTTTTTGGAAAATCCAATTTTTGTATAAACAAGTTCAACGATATCAGCTTTGGTCATTGTTGACTTGCTTAGATTTTCAGGTGCCATGTGAATCCCTTCGTTTAAGTTGAAACTCTTAAAAAAATTATTGGAGTCGACCCCCACTTGTTAAAAGGTTAACAAGACGTTTAAAACTTGCAATTAATTTCTAGTAAGATCGTGCACGAACATTAACTCATGGCATCATTGCTGTGTTCTAACTCTCTCAACAAGTAGAGGGTCTTAGTACTTGTCCAGAAGTTAGACATCAATAGCCCGACAAGAGGACCACGATGTCATAGTCATAACAATTTTGCAGCCTGCTGCCGCTGATCAGCATTGTTGATCCAGGGGAAAATAAATAAAATAACTTTATTTAAGTTGGATCTTAAATTTAGTCTGAAGAGTCTGAATCAAAGAATTATGAATGGAGAGGATTTTGGTTTCATCCAAAGTAGCCTGATTATCTTGCAAAAAATATTTGCAAGTAATGGCACGGAAACCTGATGGGACTCCTTCTCCGGTAAAGAGATCCACCACATCCATTCGTTGTAATAGAGTCCCTGCTGTTTTTTTAAGTTCTTTTAGAACCTCGCCCATTGCGAGCTCCACAGGGACTAACAATGTCATATCTCTTTCAACACTGGGAAATTTACCATGGGATTGTATTTTGACCAGTCGTGGTTGACCTCTCATAAGGGAGGCAAAGTCAATTTCACTTAAAGCAACGCCGGGGCGAATCTTGTATTGCTCAGCCTTTTCTGGGTGAAGAGAACCAACAAGTCCAATCTGACGGCCTTCGCAAAATAAAGCGGCTGTCTGAGTTGGGTGAAACAACTGGGGAACAACCTTTGGAGTTTGCCAGAGTACATTGCGTAAATTTAATTTATTTAAAACGATGGAGAGGGCTTCTTTCAAGTCAAAAACAAGTGGATAGGTTTTATTGTTTTGTGTCCAAAGACCGGTCAAGTGTCCCCAGGCAATAAGACCCAGGCGCAGGTTTTGAGTGTAAGAGGAGTCTTCAGATTTTTTAAAAACACTGCCAATTTCAAAGAGACGACCGAATTCGTTGTTGTGACGGCAATTGTGGAGCAGGTTTTTGACTAGTCCCGGAAGTAAACTCACCCGCATCACATTTAAATCTTCGCTCATGGGATTTTGGAGTGTGACGGCAGAAGGACTCACGGTAAGTCCAGAACTTGAGAAATCTTGAACCTCTCCTAAAATTTCTCTCTGAAAAGAGTCACTGGTAAATCCATAGTTGATAGCTTGGCGGTAACCAGCAGCTGTGACAGCTTCAGCCAAGAGGTTCTCAAGTATGAAATCGGTTGTGTGCGGAGTAGGCATTTGTTGAAGTGCGGGGAAGTGTTCAGGGATTTCATGATAACCTTTTAATCGCCCAAACTCCTCCACTAAATCAGATTTGTGTTGGAGATCCCAACGATAAACGGGTGGGCAGATTTTGTAATGAACATCCTTAGCAAGAGAAGAAGACGTTGAATTTGAATCATTTATTCTTTCACATACAGTGACTTCACATCCTAAACGGTTCATCCAAGACTCAAATTCTTCAGATAGAACACGGTAACCTAATCTTTCAGACACATAAGACAAATAAATATTAATTGTTGATTGAGGCAATTTGTTGGGGTATTCATCATAAAAATCAGAGGAGATATCACCGCCTGCCAACTGCTGAATAAGTTCACAGGCTCGGTTCAAAGCGAGAGTGACGAGTTCAGGATCCGTTCCTCTGGAAAATCGATAGGAAGAATCTGTTTGTACTCCTAGGCGGCGTGCGGTTCGACGTACTCCCTCAGCCACAAAATGTGCCGACTCAATAAAGAGTTGGACTGTGTTTTCTTGCACCCCAGAATTTTTACCTCCGACCACACCCGCAAGAGCGATTGCACGGTGACCATCACGAATGGTTAGATCTGTTTCTGAGAGGTTGAGTGAGCTTCCATCTAAACTTATAAATTCTTCATTGGCTGTGGCGGCCTCTACTACAATCTTACCTTGTGATAAAAAATTAAGATCGAACGCGTGTAAGGGTTGACCCAACTCCATCATAACGTAATTGGTCACATCTACTACGTTGTTGATGGAGTTAATATCCATGGCAGCAAGTCTTTGTTTTAACCACTGGGGCGAAGGGCCAACTTTAATACCAAAGACACCTCGTCCGGCATATCTTGGGCAGGATTTGGGGGCTTTCACCTGCAGGCTCAATTTATCTTTAATTTGTCTATTGGAAAGCTTTAGTTTGGGAGAAAGTTTTTGGACGGGTCTTCCCAAGAGGCAACCCACTTCTCTGGCCAATCCGAAATGGCTTAAACAATCGGCACGATTGGGGGTTACGTTGATTTCAAAAACCACATCATCCAAAGCAGCATATGTTGCAAAAGATTGTCCCAGAGTCACTTGGGGAGGTAAAATTAAAATTCCTTCACTGGTTTCCTTAAGTCCAAGCTCTGATTCTGAGCAGAGCATACCTTGGCTTTCCACTTCTCTTATTTTGGATTCTTTAATAGCGAAGTTTTGTGGGAGTACAGCCCCAGGTAAGGCCACTACGACAAAGTCTCCTGAACGGTGGTTGGTGGCCCCGCAGACAATCTGTCTTAAGGGTCCCTGAGCCACATCAACTTTACAAACGGTGAGCCTTTCAGACTGAGGGTGTTTTTCCAGTTCCACAATTTTACCAATAACAACCTGGTTTAAATCTCGAGATAAATCGTGAATGCTTTCCACTTCCAAGCCCACCTGGGTTAGGCGATCGGCTAAAACTTGGGGTTGGGTTAAAAAATCACTCACGTCGACAAAATCTTGCAACCATTTTAATGATATTTTCATGATGTAAACTGCTCCAAAAATCTAACATCGTTTTCGGTAAACCAACGAATATCTTCAATCCCATAACGAATGATAGCCATTCTTTCGATGCCTAGGCCGAAAGCAAAACCTTGCCACTCTTCTCCATCCACTTTTGTGGCCTCCAAGACCTTGGGATTTATCAAACCACAACCTCCAATTTCAATCCATCCAGTTTGTTTACACATGCGACAACCTTTTCCCTTGCACAGCGGGCAAGTACAATCAAATTCAGCGGAGGGTTCTGTGAAGGGAAAATAACTGGGGCGAAAGCGGACTTGAATTTGGGTACTAAATAAATTTTGTAACAAAAAAACAATGGTTCCTTTAAGGTCCGCCATGGAAACTTTCTTATCAACTAACATTCCTTCTATTTGGTGAAAGTTGGGCGAGTGGGAAATATCACTATCACAACGGTAGACTGCACCAGGGGCTAAAATTCTTAAAGGGAGTTTTTCATTTTCAAGAGTGTGAATTTGAATAGGAGAAGTGTGAGTTCGAAGGACATGGGAAGGATCAATATAAAAAGTATCTTGTAGATCTCGGGCTGGATGATCCGCTGGAATATTTAGGGCACTAAAGTTGTACCAGTCTTGTTCAATCTGTGGACCCAAGCGGACCGAATAACCAATTCGAGATAAAATCATTACAATATCGTTGATAACAAGAGCAATGGGATGGTGTCCTCCCGTAGTGCGTTTGGGGCCGGGTAAAGTTAAATCCACTCGTTCTGAGGAAATTTTTTGTTCCAATTCTATTTTTTTGAGATGAGCTTCTTGTTCGGAGTAGAATTGTTCCAAGAGATTTTTTTTCTCATTTACAACTTTACCAAAAACAGGTCTTTCCTCTTTAGGAAGCTGAGCCATGTCTTTCATAATGACTGAAAACTGTCCCTGTTTACCTAAGTATTTGACCTTGATATCATAAAGCTCACGACGACCCTTGGCCTGTTTAAATTCTTCAATTGCCAAGTCGGTGAGTTGCGCCAATTTATTCTGCACCATAAGCTCCTAAAAAATTTCCTTTTAATTCACACCCATGTACTGGTATTGCATTAGTTATTGCACTGATAATAATGAGGTTTTAACTAGTGAATAATAAAAAGGCAAATGGAGGTGGACGATTCCCTTCCAAAAAACACCGCCAACCCGAAGTCATCTACACCCTTCAGGAGGCCAACGATCGACTTTATGATATCTTTCGTCACCACGGTTTTGAGGACTTTCCCCACAGCCAACGGTTAGAACTAGCCCAGTTTTATCGTCTTCTTATGACCCACCAACTGACGGACAATGTGACTCGGTTGACCAAGTTCAGAGACATTGCCATTAAGCATTTCATCGACAGTTTACTTGTACCAAAGCTGCTTCAATTGAGTTTTCCCCTTTTGGATATGGGGACAGGGGCCGGATTTCCCGGCATTCCGCTTAAAGTGGTCTTTCCTGAAAAAAAAATGATCTTGGCAGAAGGCGTCAAACGCCGAGTGGATTTTCTTAAGGAAGTTCGAATTCAAATGCAGTTTAAAGAATTAGACATCATAGGTCGAAATATCGATCCCTCCTTCGATTATCCTGTGGAAGGGGTCATCACCCGTGCGGTGGAGCTTGTGAGTCGCTCACTCAAAAATGTGTCCCAGTGTTTGAAGCCGGGTGGGAAACTCTTTCTTATGAAGGGACCCAATGTAGATCCAGAAATAGCTGAGGCAAAAAAAAATTGGGGTGAAACTTTTGCGTTAGTTGAAGATATTGCTTATTGCATCCCCCAAACCCCCCACCAACGGAGACTTTTAGTTTATCAAAAAATCAGAGAATCCTCTAAAAATGAAACCCTTTCTATATCAAAACAATTTTAGTAGGATCATTAAAATGACTTCAGACTTTTCTCTTACCATTACCTCTGAGTCCAATGCAAAATTCTTAAGCTGGAAGAAGCTTGACTCAAGTCAGGCCATAAAAAAACAAGGTGAATTTTTGATTAGTGGGAGAAAAATTGTTCCAGAGGTTTTAAAAACAAAACCTTTAAAACTAATCGGAATGATAAAAAGCACAAATCACGTAGACCTTTCTCTTCCTGTTGCTTATCCGCTTGCCAAATTCACTTTGTCTCCGCCATTGTTTCGCCAATTAGATATCTTGGGGACAAATTTTCCTATTTTGCTCGCTCAAACTCCTACGTTTCCCCTTTTCGAAAGTGATCCACCGCCTCAAGAGGTGGAAATTTTATCCAGTTTAAGTGACCCACAAAATGTAGGTGCTTTAGCTCGAACCGCTTTGGCCTTTGGAATCAAAAAAATAATTCTACTTAAGGAATCTGCTTTTCCTTTTCACCTTAAAGCCATTAAGGCCTCTTCAGGAGCGGTTTTTCATATGGAATTTTACCAGGGGCCGAGCATTCATGAATTGCCTCTTGAAACTCCAAATTTGGTGGCTTTGGATTCTGAAGGAACTGATATTAACAAATTTTGTTGGCCTCAAAATCCACGAATTTTGATGGGGGAAGAAGGTCAAGGGTTGCCCGTCAAGCTTCAACAGCATTTACTTGCGCAACGTTTGATACGAATTCCAATCGTTCCCCAGGTGGAATCCTTGAATGCGGTTGTTGCCACCAGTATTGCCCTGTACGCCTATCGCCACCAATGATAAGCCCTTCAATCTTCATTTAGAAATATAGAAATTTTGGAGTTTTCAATTTTTTTCAATCGGAATTTTGTTTTAAAATTCAATAAGTAAATTTCGAACCATTTCTATGAGCGAAACTCTACCTTGGTAGGTTATGATATCACTATTGAATAGAGGTGTATCTGTTGAAGAAGAAACTAAAATATTATAAATATGAATGCCATTATCAACTGAAAAAACAGCACCGAACTGTAAGTAAGTAGATTTTTTTGGTAATCGATTTGCCTCGTTTGTGAGAGCTTGAAGGCGTCCATCTATGAAGAGGTGGGAACTGGGATTAACATCAGAAACAAATATTTCATGAGTTATGAAGAACAATATGTAGGTAATCATTTCCTGATGGAGTGGTGTCTGTTGAGAAGTCCAAATAAGAATTTTTTTTAGAAACTCCAACTGTGAGATTGTAATCCATAAAGATTCTACAAATGAATTTTTAATGGGGTCCCCAAACAGAAGAGGGTTATTTATGGGGAGTGGATAAGCCGTGCCTTCAAAAAAGCGCAAATAAAAATGACCTAGGTCATGCCTAATGAAGTCTATTAAGTTAGGATATAATTTTGATTGATATGGAATTTCAAGCTCCAAAAGACACAAATGTTGTATTGCTCTGGTGTGAAGAAGATCGAGTATGGTTAATGACTGGGTTTGAAAATAAAGAATAATTGGATTGGATAAGGTTGGATCAACAGAGATTGTGTAATTTGGAACAATTAAATGAGTGTATTTAACAATTAAATCTTTTAATTCTTTAAAGGTAATTTTATCTAAATCTTGACTGTCATTCTTATCTATGGGGACATCCTGTTTATTGTTAAACAACGGTACTTCTTCATTCATTTTTTCTAGTATTGCAGAGAAATTAGGATGTTTAAAGTTGTCCAAACTGCTGCCGTTGAGGGTATATTCTAAGACGGCTTCATAGTACTGTAGGGCATCTAAAAAACTGATGAAACATTTACATTTGCTCTGAGAATTTTGAAATCCTGTATTAATGTTCTAATTTTACTTAAATGTTGTGAATCTATTACATCGTTTGCCAAGCTTTTTAGATAGATATTTAGAGTTGGATCTCTCACCAGGAGGCTACACGTCTCGACACCATAGGCTTCATCTCTGAATGAAAAGATTTGTAGACACACTATTGGAATAAAAAAAATTCGAAATACTTTTAGAGTTTTTGATAAGTTTTTCATGCAAAGGATTCTTTTCATATCTTAACAACTATTCAGTTTTACGAGCCCACTCTAACAATCCAAATAGTTTCTTGATAAACCATGCTTTATTACATGGCTTTTCAGAAAGCTTTCCTCAAGAAAACTTAATTTGTAATTTTATGACGTTAAACGGCAATTATCTTGCCAGTAAGACATTGATTTAAAGGATTTCGACAGAAAAATCAGTTTTTGAGATGGGTATTATTCTTTCAATAGGATTTTGTATTTCCATTTTTAAGAGCTCATTCAGGACTTCTTTGTCCAGATGATTTAGTTCCTGAACAGGGTCAAAGCGAGAATTGAGCTATGAAAAATTTTAGATCATTACTAGCATTGAAACTGTTTCTTTTTATTGTATGGTCCTCATTTGCGAACACCGTTTGGGATTGCGCAGTTCTTTTACCACCCCCAAGCAGCGCAGAAAGTGATCTTGCAAAGTTATTAGAGTGGATAAGCATTCAGGAGGAACCCAGATCTTCAACTATTATTGGAAATGTACGTTTTCAACTTGAAGGAACAAGGGAAGAGTGGGTTGCGACGTCTGAAATTAGAGGCAATTTAATATTGAGGGCTTCTATTTTGGGGGGTACCCCCGAATTAGTACGTTCAGGTTTAAATTTAATCAGTCAATTTGTAGGGGGAGAATATGCCTGGATCCATTATATACCAACCATTACAGTTGATATCTTTGGGGAGCAGTCTCAAGCCCCCTTATCTAGACCGAATTTTTTGCCACCATGGAAAAACATAAAGTTTATTATTAAAGATGTAACACCACCGAAAGGGAATTTTGGCGAATTTGAAATTATTAGTGAGGGGGCACCTTCGGTTCGTTTATCTGCTACGGTTCTTGTTAAAAGTGAATCAAGTTTTTTTTCAAATTACATTGACTTTATTTCTATAAGTCAACTTTTGGTAAAGATTCTACCACTGGAAACAACTATGAATAGTGAGATATTAGATTTTATTACAGCAATCGCTAAAAAACTGGGCTACAAGTCGGTTACAGAGAATAGAATTGGCACTACGTTTGGTTTGTTCGAGCGACTTTTAGGTAGATTAACGCTGAGTCCGAGGGATCAAAATAAAACAGTAAGAGATCCTTTAAATCCAGGTGCTGTAGACCTAAATTTTTTATTCGATTTAGGTGATGGCGATTGGGAAGGAGTTGTTCAATCAAGCGTTCATTCGAGGTTGGAGCTTTCTGATCCTGAAATTCAATTTATTGCAGCCCTTCTTGTGCTGCAGCAGAGGGACTTAGTTTTTATCCACCCCAATTCAAGTGCCGTTAGAGAATGGATTGATGCCGGAAAGAAAAAAATAAAATTTTTAAATTATCCGAAAGGGCTTATACCCCGGGAACAATTTGAACAAACATGGGGACTGGGAAAATTTAATCTAGTGTCTGATGCTGTAGGTAGTTCTGGGCTCGAAGAACTTGTCTTTTCGGCATTAACTCAATTCGGTTATACTTACAACAAGAGTGAGCATCGTTGGATTACTAAGCCATGAGAAATTAGGATCGACGGGTTCAATTCTTTTAAGATTTCATTGAATTAAAAAAAATTTTGTAAAAAGAACCAAAGTTGTAAAAAACATGCTTCAAAATTTAAATTTGATTTTTGCAACGGCGTTGTGCGCATGCAAGCTTTCTTGATGTTCCACTTTGATTGAGCAGTCGGTTAAATTTTTTTGGTGTTTGAGAACTCCACTGAGTCTACGTGCGGCATCCTCACAAAACATTTTATTGGATCCATTAAGTCGAGCGAATTCTTGCTCATCCATCCGTTTTACTACTGCCTGAACGGGGGTGCCCAAAGCTTTTTCGCACAGTGAGATAAGCTTTTCTACGCTCACAAGGTTTTTGTGATCGCGAATGCCAACTGATATTTGAGCTCGACTCCTTTGGGCATGGGGTGTGGCTATTTGCATATTTTTCTCGAGCCAATTTGGGAATTCTATTTTGTGAATCTCATTTTTTTTGGAAAAGTCTGTGGTGAACTGATTCATTATTGTTTGTTTAGCTAGTTCAGCGGAGCAGGGACAGGTGCTGGAATATAATAATTCAAATTGCAGTCGTGAGGAGATAATTTCCTTTGAGGTCTCGGTGTTATTTAATGATTTACTTACCAAAAACTGTACGGGGTAGTATCGCCACCCGTTATTCTGACTCAGTAAAGAAGGCACTTTTAAAGGTAAATTAAATTTAGTTAGTATTTGACCGGAACTACTCAGGCCTTCTTGTTCACGGATGATTTTTTCTAAAATGTCTTGTAATAGATTAAAGGATAAAGCTTGGGAAAAAAGCCTATCTTGCAAGCTAGTATAAATTCTTGACATATGAATGCCGCGAACAGGTTTGTTCAATGAAACTCCCACATCCCAGTGGGCGGGAATTAAAAACTCTTCCCCGGTTTGGGTTTTCCATAAAAAAGGAAGCTCTACCTTTTCCATACCTACCCAATTTAAAAAGTCCACAGTTTCAGCTGAGGCTTGTGTGGCAATGTCTAAATTTTTATTATTTTTTTGTGAGGGCATTTTTGTATTACCTGTTTGGACCTGTTTTAACATAATTATTTTATGGGCTACAAGCCTTGTACCCTTTTTTTGAGTTCATCTAAATATTTATTTTTTCCTTTTTCGAGCTCTTCACTGATTTGGTTCTTAGCCTTTTCTTTAATATTATTGAGTTGCTGTTGCGCTTCGTTGGTTAAGGCATTTTTGATGAAACCTTGAATCGTATTTTTTAATACGAACTGGGGCTGACGCAGTTTTCCCCGGATGCTTAAAGGTAACACCAGCCTCCCGTTAGGGTCTTTGGCAGATTGGGGGATAAGGGTACCTAAATTAAGACTGGCAATATGGGCCGACCCATCTAGGGTGAGTTCTTCTTGAGAGGAGATTTGTCCTTTTAAGTCCAAAAGATTTTGATTTTTCATTAAAAGCAAAGCCCTTTTTAACAACAGATTTCCATCTTGGGTTTGGAAATTCAGGTCTCCAGAAAACCCAAGGGTTGAACTTTTGTTTTGAGAACCCTTAAACAGTCCGATACCCATAAGGGCTTCACTGAATTTTTTTGACAAATTCCAGGGAATAAATTCACCCGGATCGATTTTACCAAAACCTGAAATGGATATGTTAGAGTATTTCAGATTTCTCTTTTCATCGGGTATAAGGGGGCCCATGGCATTGATTTGACCCGATATAGAACCTTGCAAAAGGTCCTTTTGTGCAGGGGATATCAAGGTCAAAAGTGAATTGGCTTGGATGTGATCCCACTTCACTTCTAAAGTAAGACCTGGAGGTGAAACTAAAGGGGTGATTCTGGTTTTTTGTATATCTAAACGTCCTCCCAGAAAGTGGTTTAAGGAGCCTGAAAAATCCAAATAACTTTCATGAAGTTGGCTTTTGATTAAACCTGTTCCTAAATAAAAATCTTCAAAAAGTATTTTTTCAACTTGCCAGTTGATGTCTAAATTTGTCAGTTGAAATAGGGGCCAAGTAGGCAATAGATTTTTTTGGATTTCATTTTTAAGATCCTCTGGTTTTTTGTGAGCCATTTTATCATCAGGGGGGGACGGAATCTTCTTCTTAATAAGTATTAATTTTGCAAAATCTAATTTTCCTTGTAGCGCAAGGGGACTGTTGGGGAATCCTTCCTCTACGAGATAATCACCAATTAAGTTTATTTGACCCTGACCCTGACCTTTAAAGTCGAACGATTTATCCGCGAAAAATATTTTTTTTGTTTCATTGAGATCTAGTGGATTTAAATGAAGTTGTAATTGGGGTTTCCATTTTAGTTTCTCAAAGACCACAACTCCTTTTGTTGAGAGCAAGGAATTTTGAGTTTTTATTTTTAAAGCAGAAATTTGGAGTTTTTCAGGGGTGAAATTGAATTGGTAATTGAGTTGGAGTGGCCAATATTTAGGTTTATCGACATCAGCAGAAAAATTGAGTTTCAAGTTGGTCAAATCCATGGTTCCAGTGCCGAGGATGTTTTGTACTTCAGTGCCTTTGAATTGTCCTTTTAATTCAGTGTTTAAATTAAGTTTACCATCTCCGAAAAAAGTTTTTTCTGCGGGGTTTTTGTTGGGCCAATGGAATTCCGATTGGTTGAGGGAAAGTTTTAAAGAGTTAACTTTTGTGATGAGGTCACTTATTTTCAAAGAAGAGCCGCGAACCTCACCATAAGATTGTACAGAACCCAGTATAGTTTTGCCTTGAAATTGAGGGATAAGGCGATCCAGTCCCGCCAGTGAGGTTTCCTTTAGACTCCAGTTTAATAGAATTTCAGGGGAGGCTTTGGCCCAATTTATTTGACCCGAATAATCCAAACCTAAATGATCTAAGCGGATGTTGCCTTTTTTAATCTCCAATTTTTTTTCTGTGCCCACTCCCACGAGGTCTACCCACAGGGGTAACCCCGCTTTTTTGCTGAACCAAGTACTGTACTCGAGACTAACTGGGGACAGGTCAGCGTTCAAAGCCACTTCTTCAATTTGGAATTCTCCGGTAGTGATGCCAGGAACTTCTTGGGCATAATGCATTCGAAAGCGCCATTCTGTTTTGAATTCGCCCTTTATTTTTAAATTATTCTTATTTATATCTAGGGCGGCGGTGAGCTCATGGCTTTGGAGGGCACCATTGACTTGCCAGCCCAGATCGTTGCGATGTTGAGCTTGGAATTCACCAGCAAAATGACCCTTCCAATTTCCTGGAGGTTTGAATTCTTCGGGCAATTCATTCACTTTTGTGGGTAAAATCTTCAAAAGAAACTGACTGTCTCCATTGACCCAAACGTAGGACCCATCCAAGGTGGATTGGAACCCCGCAATAATTAAACTACTTTTATTTACTTTTATTCCTTCAACATTGACGGTCAGATCTTCAGCTCCAAGCTGTATTGGAACGGACATTGAAGACCCTTGAGTAGAGATCAGGCCCTTTAGGAAAACTTTGGGTTTATATTCCATTTGACGAAAAGAATGGATTTCGAAATCCAACGAAAAATCTGAGGCCAAATATTTTTGTGCTTCTTTTTGAATTTGAAGTTCACCCTCCTGGACTTTCAAATGAAACGAGGCATCCCAGATGATGAGTTGAGGCTTCACCTCTTTGGGCCAACGAAGAAAGGGAATTTTGAGCCCAGATGAAGGTGATGATTCTTCGGTCGAATCTTTTTTTTCACCTCCCAAGAAGTGAAAACTTGGCTTTATCAACTGCACAGTGAAATCCAAACGGGGCCTGTGCCAGTCCTTTTTAAGATTGGCAATGGATACTCCCAACTCTAAAGCATCAGATGCTATCGATCCGTGAGCGGGATTTTCAGGTTGTATTTTAACCATTTCAGCCCGCAAAGTGAGAGGAAGAATATGAACCAGACGCAGGGATGAAATGGAACATTGACCTGCGACCCACTGACTGCATTTGTTGGTGAGTTTTTTGACTAAAGGCGGAGCCCAAAGGTCGGGAGCTAAAAATAAAAAACCTAAAACGACACCGCTAAGGATGAGATTAAATAAGAATAATTTTAAGGTTTTTTTGAAAATAAATATGAATATTCTCATGATGAATAATTTCCTTGTTTGCTTTTGGGCCAAATTTTATTTAAAAAAACCGTGCTTCACGTCGTTGGTCCAAGAGCCAGTTGTTGCTAAAGTGTCCTTTCTGAACTGGTTCTATAGAAGTATAAATCAACAGCGCGTTGCATTACTTTGATGTCAGTTACACCTAATTCTTGTTATAGTTTACTGAACATTCAATAAAATAATTTTCTATCCAGAGGTCACTAAAGTTGAAATCAAACTTTTGATGAGCTCCGGTCTAAAACGAGGCAACTGCTTGGAAAAATTCAGTTATTTAAATCGACCCAATTTAGAATATATTGAAGGTTTGTTTCAACAATTTCAGCAACAACCTGACACTCTCTCTGAGGAATGGAAGATGTTTTTTGCGGGGATGGAGTTTGCAAACAACCAATCGATTCCCAACAAGGGGGCATCCTTTTCCAGTGATGAATTGAATGTTTACAATTTGATTGAAACATATCGAACTTATGGTCATCTCAAGGCGAACTTAGACCCTCTTCAGTTCAAAACGAATTCCCATAAAAACTTTTTTGAACTGAAAAACTTTCACTTAAATGAAAGCCATCTTCAGGAAAGGTTTCAGGTGGGTAAAGTTTTAGGATTACCAGAAGCCACCTTGGCTGAAATCATCCAATTTCTAGAGAAAAGTTATTGTCAAACTCTGACCGCTCAACTGGGGGAGTGCCGTCTGGAAGTTCGAGACTGGTTTCGCAAGGAATTGGAACAAAACCAGTCTCAATTGCAGCTTAGCGCAGAGGATCGTAAAGAGATTCTACAACAGTTAACTCGGACGGAGTGTTTGGAAAAATTTATCCACACCCGTTATGTGGGAGCCAAACGATTTTCCATTGAAGGGGGAGATGCTCTGATTCCCATGCTCGAAGCTGTGGTTAAATATGGTCCCCCCATTGATGTTGAGGAGATTGTGATTGGTATGGCCCACAGGGGTCGTATTAATGTTCTAGCTAACTTCATGAACAAGGCGTTGGAAATTATTTTTACGGAATTTGATGGCTTGAATCGTAACGATTTTGGCTATGATGGAGATGTGAAATACCACTTGGGATACTCCACTGATAAGTTGACCAATCGTGGGCCATGTCACGTCAGTTTGGCTTTTAATCCCTCTCACTTAGAGGCAGTGAATCCTGTAGTTTTAGGTATGACACGAGCGAAACAACGACGTAGAAAAGACACAGTTCAACGAAAAAAGGTGCTTCCTATTTTGATCCACGGGGATGCGGCCTTTGCCGGACAAGGGGTAGTGAGTGAAACTTTGCAACTTTCCCAATTGCCTGGTTACCGTGTGGGTGGAACTTTACATTTGATTATCAATAATCAAATTGGGTTCACTACAGATCCGAAAGATTCAAGAACTTCGATTTATTCTTCGGATGTTTCTAAAACAATTAAAGCTCCTATTCTTCTAGTGAACGGAGACGATGTGGAAGCCTGCGTAAGAGCTATGGAGATGGCTTTGCGCTTTCGACAAGAGTTTGGAGAGGATATTGTCATAGACATTATCTGTTATAGGCGTTTTGGACATAATGAGGGGGATGAACCCGCATTTACGCAGCCTCTTATGTATGAAAAAATAAAAAATCATCCCACTTTAATGAAGATTTATTCGGAAAAATTAAATCAGGAAGGTGTTTTGCCTTTGGCTGAGGCTGAAAAGTTTTATCAAGAAAAAATGAACAACTTACAAAGTCTTTTGGAGCAAACTCGAAAAAAGCCACCTGTTATTAAACCCAATGCCTTCGAAGGTGCTTGGAAAGGTTTAAGAAGGGGGCTTTTGGAAGATTTTAATGACAAAGCTCTTACCAAAGTGAGTTCTGATGTGGTGGCAAAAGTGGGTCATTTGTTAACCTCAGAACCTTCTGACTTTAACTTGCATCCCAAAATTGCAAAACTAATCCACTCTCGACATGAAATGATTGCCTCGGGAAAAATTGACTGGGCGCTTGGTGAGCTTTTAGCTTACGGAACTCTTTGTGCGGAGGGAACCCCCGTTCGACTTTCAGGACAAGATTGTAAAAGAGGAACCTTTACCCATAGACAGTCGGTTTACTTTGATACAAAGTCTGGAAAAGAATATTGCCCCATTGCCATGCTCAACCCGGATCAAGGGGAGTTTGTGGTTTATAACTCTTCTCTTTCCGAAATGGCAGTGCTGGGTTTTGAATATGGTAACTCCTGTTCCGACCCCACTTATCTAACCGTTTGGGAAGCTCAGTTTGGTGACTTCGCCAACGGGGCACAAATTATCATCGACCAATTTGTTTCCAGTGGTGAAGAAAAATGGGTTCGAGGTTCCGGGCTTACCATGCTGTTACCCCATGGTTATGAGGGCGGAGGGCCAGAGCACTCCAGTGCTCGTCTTGAAAGATTTTTGCAGCTCTGTGCCCAGGCGAATATGCAAGTGGTGAATATAACGACTCCTGCTAATTTTTTCCATGTATTGCGACGTCAAGTTCGTCGTGACTTTAGAAAACCACTGGTAGTCATGTCACCTAAGTCCTTATTAAGGCACCCCCAGGTCATTTCGGATATTAAGGAGTTGTCAGAAGGATTTTTTCAAGAAGTTTTATTTGACCCTTCTCAGTATCAAACAAAAAAAATTGAAACTCTGGTCCTGTGTTCAGGTAAATTATTCTATGACTTGGAAAAGATGCGTGGCGAAAAATACCAAAATCTGGATCACATTGCCCTCGTGCGAGTGGAACAGCTTTATCCTTTTCCATTAACTCAGCTCAATCCTATCGTTAATGGGCTGCCAAAACTCAAAAAAATAATTTGGGCCCAAGAAGAGCCCCAAAACATGGGTGCGTGGACGTACATTCAACCCCATTTACTCGATTTAATTGCGGTTTTGGGTCGAAAAATTAATTTGGAATATAAAGGTCGAGCGCTAAAAGCCAGTCCGGCCGTAGGTTCGAGTAAGATTCACGACAAAGAACAAAGTGATTTGGTGGAAAGTTGTTTTAGTTAATCGATAGATAGATGAGTCTTTCAATGACACATTCACTTAATAAATGGTGAAGGAGGATGAAATGGATAAAGTGAGTATTAAAGTTCCTGCGGTGGGAGAATCCATTACCGAAGCAACAATTGCCAGTTGGAATAAAAAAAATGGTGAATATGTAAATCGTGATGAAGTTTTACTTTCTCTTGAAACTGATAAGGCCAGCGTGGAAGTGGTGGCTGAACATTCAGGGGTGATCCAACTTCTTGCCAAAGAGGGTGATGTGGTAAAAGTGGGTGCAGAGATTGGTCGGATAGATACAACTGCCAAAAGTGCCGGCACCAGTTCTACAAATACGACGACGCATCCAAATTCGTCGGCAAACTCTGGTGTGACGAACCCAAGGTCTTCTGAGACAAAATCTTCCGAAGTAAAATCAACTGGTTCAGCACCCACAAAGTCTTCCGATGGTGATAAATCAAATTTATTTAGTCCTGCGGTTCGTCGTGCGGTTCATGAATTTAATGTGGATCCTAAAACAGTGATAGGAACAGGTCGTGAGGGTCGTCTTACGAAAGGGGATGTTCTTGAAGCGGTTCAGGGGGCAGGTGCCACAGTTTCTTCTTCTCCGGTGATGGTTCCGCCAGCGACACCGTCTTCCCCCATCCAGGCGCCAGTTACTGCAAAAAAACCATTACAAAATGGGAATGCAACACAACGGGTGCCGATGACGACCATCCGCAAACGAATTGCTGAGCGCTTGGTACAAGCCCAACATACGGCGGCTATTTTGACCACTTTCAATGAAATTGATATGTCTAAAGTGAGTCAAATTCGCAACCAATACAAAGATAAATTCAAAGAAAAATACAATGTCTCTCTTGGTTTTATGGGATTTTTTGTAAAAGCTGTTATTGAGGCTTTGAAGGCTTTCCCTAAAGTAAATGCATTTATTGATGGACAGGATATTATTTATAACAACCACTACCATATTGGTATTGCTGTGGGCACAGAAAAAGGTCTTTTGGTTCCGGTCCTTCGTCATGCGGATCAAATGTCTTTGTTTGAGATTGAATTGGCAATTAAAAACTTTGCTCTTAAAGCTCGGGACGGAAAGATTAGTGTGGATGATTTAAGTGGTGGTACCTTCACCATTAGTAATGGTGGAGTTTATGGGTCGCTGATGTCCACTCCCATTTTAAATCCTCCCCAAAGTGGAATATTAGGTATGCACAAAATTGAAGAAAGACCTATTGTTGTTGGAGGTCAAATTGTAGCTCGTCCAATGATGTATGTGGCCTTATCCTATGATCATCGCATGATTGACGGAGGAGAATCTGTGAGTTTTTTAGTGCGAGTTAAAGATTGTATTGAGGATCCCACTCGAGTGTTTTTGGAAATCTAAGTTCTGAGTCCGAGGGGTTACCGTCCAAAAGCGGGGCGGAACAAAAAAAGTTTTGAAGAATCATCAATCAAAGACAGTTTGAATAAAGGAAAATTCATGAGTTCTGAACAATTTGACATTATCATTATTGGTTCGGGTCCGGGTGGGTACGTAGGTGCTGTGCGTGCAGCACAATTGGGATTTAAAGTGGGTGTTGTGGAAAAAGAAAAAACGTTGGGTGGTACCTGCTTGAACGTGGGATGTATCCCTTCAAAAGCTCTTTTGGATTCAAGTGAACACTATTCATTTACTCAACATGAGTTGTCCCAACATGGGGTTCGGGTATCCCAAGTTGCTTTAGATCTGCCGACGATGATGGGCAGAAAAGAAAAAATTGTGAAAGAGTTGACCTTGGGTATCGAGTTTTTATTTAAAAAAAACCAAATCACCCGGATTTCAGGTACAGGTCGTTTGATTTCAAAAGAGCAAGTCGAAGTTACTGACAGTGCTGGGATGAAGAAGACCTTTTTGGCACGTTTCATTGTTTTAGCCACAGGAAGCGTTCCTAATTCGCTTCCAGGAATAAAAATAGATCGACAAAGAGTCATCACCAGTACTGAAGCTTTAACACTCTCGTCAGTTCCCAATCATCTCATCGTTGTTGGGGGTGGAGTGATTGGATTGGAACTGGGTTCTGTTTGGCTGAGATTGGGAGCACAGGTTTCTGTGATTGAATATTCTCCGTATATATGTGCCGGTATGGATCAATCCATGAGCAAGAGACTTTTGCAGTTGCTTAAAAAACAAGGGATGAAGTTTTATTTAGAAAGTAAAGTCACCGGAGTTGAACCGACGCAATCTTCTCAATCGCCCTTACAAGTTCACTTTGAATCAGTCAAAGATCAGCAAAAACAAAGTATAGACGGCGATTTTGTTTTGGTGGCTACAGGCCGTCGACCTTACTCAGAAGGTTTAGGTTTGGAGACCCTAGGTATTTCCTGTGATCCACAAGGGCGAGTTCTTGTGGACGATCATTTTCAAACTAATATAAATAATATTTATGCTATAGGTGACTTAATCCGCGGTCCTATGTTGGCTCATAAAGCAGAAGAAGAAGGCGTAGCTCTGGCTGAAATTTTAGCGGGCAAACCCGGTCATGTGAATTATGAAACAGTTCCTGGGGTCATCTATACATGGCCAGAAATGGCTTCTGTGGGGGCCACGGAGGAGCAGCTTAAAAGTAAAGGAATTGCTTATCGCTCTGGAACTTTTAATTTCACTGCCAATGGTCGTGCCAAGGCTATGGGATTTACAGAGGGTCAGGTCAAAATCCTGGCTGAGTCGGCTCCATCGGACAGGATTTTGGGAGTGCACATCCTAGGGCCAAGAGCTTCCGATATGATTGCTGAGGCTGTGGTGGCTATGGAGTTTGGTGGTAGTAGTGAAGATTTAGCGCGAAGTTTTCACGCCCATCCGACCCTTTCTGAAGTCATACGAGAAGCCGCTCTTGCTGTGGATGGACGGGCAAGGCAAGCTTAATAAAGGGCTTAATAAAAGAGTCAGGGTGTTGTGTCGCGCGAACCGGGCTTTAAGATTCCACGCCGATGGCTTGCCTTACTTTTTTTAAGAGCTGTTGAGCTTCCTGTCGAGCGCGATCAGCGCCAGCAATCAGCAGCTTTTCAAGTTCAGCTTTTTCATTCATCCAGCGCCGATATTCTTCCCTTGGTTTTGCCAAGTGGCTATTTAAGAGTTGGAAGAGTTCTTCTTTAGCTTCTCCCCAACCAATACCGTTCAGATATCGTTGACGAAGAGCTTCGATTTGGGATTCCGAGGCAAAAAATTGATATAATTCAAAAATTGTAGACTGGTTTGGGTCCTTTGGTGCTTCTGGAGGCAAAGAGTCAGTTTTAATTTTCATAATTTGTTTTCGTAATTTCTTTTCTTCCAAAAAAAGAAAGATGTGGTTGTCATAGCTTTTCGACATTTTTCGACCGTCCAGTCCTGGGATTAATTTTTGCCTTTTAAGACTAAACTGGGGAAGCCTCAAAACTTCGCCATATTGTCGGTTAAACTTTTGTACCATGTCCCGTGCCATTTCCAAATGTTGGATTTGATCCTCTCCCACAGGAATTTCATCAGCATTGAAAATGACGATGTCAGCTGCCATGAGAACAGGATAATTAAAGAGACCCATGCTGACTCCAGTATCCAAATCAGTTCGTCCCAGTTCTTGATTCTCTTGTATTTTGGCTTTATAGGCATGGGCTCTGTTTAATAAACCTTTTGGGGTGAAGCAGGAAAGAATCCAATTTAATTCAAAAATTTCAGGAATCGAAGATTGTTTGTAAAAGCAGGTACGGCTTGGATCTAAACCACAAGCGAGCCAGGTGGCAGCCACTTCATAAATCATATGATTGAGTTCGTCTCTTTTGTGAACGGTGATCAGGGAGTGATAGTCTGCGATGAACAAATAGGTCTGGGTCTTGGGCTGTTTTGATAGTTCTATGGCTGGTTTCATCGCACCAAGGTAATTTCCCAAGTGGGGTTGGCCTGTGGGTTTCACTCCGGTAAGAATTGTTTTTTGTGACATGGATAATTCCTTGGTCCTTTCAAAATTAAATTAGAAAACAAACTTATAGTTGATGTCCAACACAGCTGTCACGGCTATTGGCTTTAGTTCAGAGCGATAGGTGCCAGCGCCCAGGTATATTTCCCAGCCTTCGTGGTTCCATTTGACCAACCCCAGTTGGGTTTCTGATTTTCCTCGGGTTATCATCATTTGTGCAAAAATGCCGGTATAAAGAAGGGTCCAATGGTCATTGAGTTTCCATCCAGTGGCAACCAATAAATTTTTCAAGCGATCCCCATCAAACTTTGCGGCCAGACCGGAATTGGGTTCAATAAAATCCTTACTGTGTCCTGGTTCCTGATGCCAATCTTCCAAGCGCCCTCGTCCTAAAACAAACCAGGGACCGTAACCTACTTTTAGTGTGGTTTCCACAAAGGTGCGCCAGGTTTTCCCTAAACATTGGTAGGTTTGGCAATTAAATGGTTTATATTTGGTGTTGTTAGAGACACTTTCCCCGCCTCCAGCAATACCAAGAATTGAAACGGGAAAAAACTCCAATTTAAGGGTTCCCGCATTGTACTGGCCTGCATTTTTATATTGAAGAGAGGGACGTAGGTAACCCTGCAAAGGGCTTTGGTTGTTATCGGACCCCCAAATTAAAATTTTATAACCTGATTCCAGGTTTAAGGTTCCTCCAAGGGGATAGGTGCGGCCACTCAATCCCATCTGTAAGTCCCCAGAAGCCATAGCTTTTTGCGGTAGATTATTCAAGGTTATTGCCGTCAAAACAAAAAAAATCCAAATGGTTTTAGTAAATAAATTTAAGTTAGATCTTAAGCCTCTTATCAATGGATTCTCCCCCTCTCTCACTTAATCGTTCACCATTTAAGCTATTTCTGAACTGGTTCAAAGCAAAGTTACAGAATTTGTCCCTACAAATCACTTTTTTTCATACTGGATGAGTTTGAAGTTCTCTAGGCTCATTTTATTTTGCAATTAAGTCTAGGTCTGAACTTTGCTTTATGGATCCTTGGGGGGTTTAAAAGGTGAGGTCTAATATGCTTCAATTCGGAGTTTGTCCCCGCTGCCAAGAACAAATTGATTCAGAAAGGTTGGGTTTTAATCCAGTGATTTGTTCCCAATGTGGGTTTACCGACAATGCGACGGATATCCGAGAGGATATTCGATTTGAAAAGCGGTTTATTAAAGTAGCCATACTTGTTGCGTTTTTATTTACTGTGGGTCTGTTGCAATCGGCCAGTTGGGATAAATTTGCTCTTAGCATTATACCATTAAAGATCAAACAGATGACTCATACAGCATCCATGGAAGATTTGACTCAAATTATTGGCATTTGTAAAGAAAGACTCAAACATGAATGTGTGGAGTCCAGTTTATCCCAAATGGCTGAAAAGGGAAATTTAGAAGCTCTGGCGGAATTGGGTAAATACCAAATGAAATTAAAAAAAACCAAGTTAGCTACCCAATCCTTTAATCATTATTTCAAGCAAGGGGGGCTAGATTTGGAAGCCAGTTATCAATTTGCAAAAGCGTTGGGTGAGTTAGGTGAGGTGGATCTTGCTTCCAATTACTACGATCAGGTTCTTAAGGCCCGCCCAGAAGCACTTCAAATTACTGTCACACAAAATTACGTTAAAATGCTGGTCAATAACAAGAGAAATGATCAGGCCTTGAATCTTATAAAAACAGTGCGCAGTTCTTCTCCATCCGCCTCTTTGTTTATGGAGGACGAATATAAAACTTTGGTTCAAGCAGCTGTTAAATAGTTACTTAATTTATTTGAGGGTCGTATTCGTAAATACGACCCAACTCTAAGAGAGTATTCCTAGATTCGGCCTTAGGTCACAAATGAAAACACTGGACCAGATCTTTAAATTTTTGTGGATCAAATAGATAATAAGATGGAATGCGTTCTCAAAGAGCACTTTTTAGAAAAGCATTTTTTTATTCAACCCTCAGTTTTTCTGTTTGGGGTTTTGCCATATTTTGTTTGGCTGATCCCGTACCCATCGTTGAATATCAAATTCATCATGGGGACACCCTTTCAGAAATCAGTCATTTTTTTTCAAATCGACCCATATATGGAAAAAAAGGGAGTCTGTCCCAAAACCTTTCGCTTAACCCAAAAATAAAAAATCCTAATTATATTCAATCCGGTAGATCTTTATATGTTTTTGATGAAATGAATCGAGCTCTAGGAAAAAAGATTTATCCTTGGGGTTTGATGGCTCCACAGGATAAAATAGAAATCATCGAGGAAACTGCAAAACAAAATGAAAAAGAGTTGAATACAGAAAATTTTACAACTCAAGGAAATGAATCTGAAAAGTTAGAAAATCAAACTGTTCACAACGATTCAGAGAAAACACAAGTGAACAAGGTTTCCAAAATTCAAACTCCCAAAATTGCGAAAAAGAAAAAGAAAGTTTGGAACGTAGAGCTGGGTCTGGGTACAAGCTTTTCCCAATATCAACATAAGTTTACTGATGTGACAGATGCCCAATATGCTTCCTTAGGCGGCCTTTCTTATCGATTGGGTTTGGGTTGGCAATGGGCACCAGAAATCAAAGCAAAATTGAAATATTTTTCCATTCCTGGCGTGGTAAAATCCAATTCCACTGATTTTGTAGGGAATCCAAATTACCGATGGACAGTTTGGTCCTTGGAAACAGAGTGGATGAAGCCCTTAGCGCAAAAGCAATGGATCACCTGGGGGATCAACGGAGGTTTCAAACGACATAAAATTCCACTGCTCACAGCAATAGATGATGATCAAGTCACACTCAATTCCCAAACCCTAAATACAGTCCTCTTGCAAGGAGTGATCTGTTTGCCACTATCGGAATGGATATTATTAATTCGTTTTGGACCAGAGTACATTATTCAACAAAGTGCCTCAGATCGAACCATAAATAACAAAACCCAGTCCGCTGTTTCTGGTTCCTTAAATTTAAGTCGTAAGCTAAATAAAAATTTAAGTTTAGGTGCAGAGTGGTCCGGAGCTTGGTTTAAAAATCAAATCTCATTTTATGACCCTATTTTGCAACAAAATGTGGAAGGATCTCGTGAAATTCTCTACTCAGATTTGAGTCTTATTTTAAGATATTTTTGGTAAATTTATTTTTTTATCTACAGCCATTAAATATCAATTCAAAACACCGATAAGTGTTCATGCTTATAAAATCTAGGTATTTATTTATTGCAGGGTTATTTTTTTTATCAACTTCCGCCTTTACCCAAGAAGGCCTTGATAAATACAATGAACAGGCTTTACAACAGACTCAGGAGTTGCTTCGTAATCAAAAAGAAAGGGATGCTGCGATCCAGAAAGATAGTAAGGCTAAAGCCTCGGACGCCATGGTTAAAGAGATGTTCGGCGGAGATCCCAAAGCTGTTGATGGGGCCTATAATTTAGCGGCTGAGGTCTTTGCGCAAGTGGTTCGTGAATCCAATGGAGACGCCAAAAAAATGCAAGAATTAATGGAAAAGTTTAAACGTGATCCTGCAACTTTTGTTAACAAATGGAGTCCAGAGCAAAAATCCAAGCTCAAAGAGCTGGCTGAAAAAATCAATCGACCTGATGTGAAACCTCAGAAATAGGTCTTTAAAACTGTGGTTAAAGAACTAAAGCAATTTCGCGTTATGACCTTTAACATCCGTAAGGGCCTTGGGGCTAGCGGTCTTAATGTGAATTTAAAACAAATTCGAGAGGCACTTCGCCATGTTACTGCGGACATTGTTTTTTTGCAGGAAGTTATGGGTCATTCGCAAAAATCGATTCACGCCAAAGCCGGTCTTGGTGGCGATCATCTGGAATTTCTCGCCGACTCAGTATGGACTCATTCGGCTTATGGGAAAAATGCGATATATACCAATGGGCATCATGGCAATGCAATTTTAAGTAAATTCCCTTTCGATTCTTGGACAAATATCGATATCTCGAACTCTCGCTTTGAAAAAAGAGGATTGCTTCATGGTGTGATTCAATACCACAAAAAAAATATTCATATAATCTGTTTACACTTAGATCTTTTTGAAAGAGGAAGGAAGGTTCAACTCACGCGGCTTATTGATCTTATTCAAAGTATGATTTCAAAAAATGAGCCTTTGTTAGTGGCGGGTGATTTTAATGATTGGCGTGAACTTGCAACTCGACAACTTCGGGAGCAATTAAATCTTAGTGAAGTGGGTTTGGAGACAAATGGGAAACACTTGAAGACGTTTCCTGCTTGGTTGCCTTTGTTGCCATTGGATCGGATTTATTTTAGAGGACTTAAACTCAATAAAGCCCAAGTATTTAATGAAAAAAAGTGGCAAAATATTTCAGATCATCAGGCCTTGATTGCAGACTTCATTTGGCCTTCATGAGGTGCACTAAAGTAATTAAATCGTCGGGTTCATACAGGAAGCTATTTTCTCATAGTTGAGAGCTAACAAGTAATTACTTATAAAAAAATAACACATTGAAGCAATTGCACTGTTTATTCTTCCTGAGTGATTATTACAAGCCATGTTGGGTTGAAAAGATCCTTTAGGGAAAGGCATTTCTCTTTCCTCTAAAAGGGATAGACCATTAACGTAATTAACACTCAAACTAGCTAGGGCTAAATGGGGACAAGAGCCAGAAATACATCTGATTGATTTCCACTTTAAAGGTTTTTTGGAAGAAAAAGTTAAAGAAATACTTTCTGGTGTTGAATTATTTATTGAAAAATTCATCGTCCATAACCTGAGACTGTCATCTGTTTTCGTAATTTTACTAACTGACTTTCCTGATACAAACACCTCAAATCCGGAGTTGCAGTTTCCGATGATAGTAGATAATGAGGTGTTTTGAATCACAATACTACGTAAATAAACCAGGCGTTTTGCTACATAAGGACAAAAACCTGGCTTGAGTTTTATTGAAGAAAGTGAAGGAGCAGAATCTATTGGGTTGTCCCCGGCGAATTTTAACAAAGTAAATAATTTATCAGGATTAGAAGTGTTGATGTTTAGAGTGAGACAAAAATTTCTAGCTTCTGGTTTAGAATTTGCGATTAATAAAGGCGCAATGAGTTTTTGTTCGCGTCTAGAATGAAAACATTTTTGTGCCCAATAGGTTTGTCGGGATGGGAGAAGGAATTGTTCTAAAGCAACAGTTCCTATTTTTAAAGCAAAATTTGCTGTTCGACTGGTGGTCAATCCATCTGGCGTTCCAGATTGTCCACTTATTAAGTTTAAAATAGTGGCTAGAGGAAAAGTTGTATAAAAGGAAGAATGGCTTGTTCTTCCTAAACTTAAAGAGTTTAAATAAGCAAATGGATATGTATCTAGACTTGAGTCTTGACGTACCTGGGATAATAAAACTCCAATAATAGGGTTAGGTGCATTGATAAAAGATTGTAATAAAAATACTTCAATTAAATCTTGTGCTGAGCAAGTTTGGCAAACGTCTTCCCTAGAGGATCTTCTTAGGGACTCTTGATGATTATTTCCCATTGAGAAGCTATTTTTTGGAGTAAAGATCAGCAGTCCGAGAAAACAAAAAAATTTGAATTTAGAAATTTTCAAAAAATTTTCAAAAAATGACTTAAAAAATGACTTCAAGAATTGACCTCAAATATGATTGAGAAAAAATCCCTCACAGTAATTACGAGCATATTTTATGCCAATAGAAAATATTATTGGTTTCAATTTTCGTGCAGAAATATTCCTTTAAATAATTAAAGAATAATTAGATTGTGAAGAAGATTCATTTCGTGACAAAATTTGTCAGTCAAGGATAACATCATATCTGTTTCTATCGATTCAGTTCACTTTTTAATCCAACAACTCAGAGTCGGGTCGGAATTAATGTATTTAAATAAGATCAAGAGGAAAATTCTTAGATATCGCGAGGGCAGGAGAAACATCCAAACATTTATAGTGTTGTTGTTTCTTTTACTGGTTTTAAACCAATGTGCTTCACGCGTCCTGGAATATGATAAAGTCGATCAACTACTCACCAATGAAATTTATGATAAAAAAATTCACGTCAAGGAACTTCCTCTTCCTCCTAAGGAGACCCCTTCCGTCACCCTTACACCTTCAACCTCTTCTGAAAAAGAAGTGAAGCCTTTAGAAAAAGATCTTACGCCAATTAAAGATAAAAAATCCCTTCACAAAAAACAAAATAAGAAATCCATGACGAAAGAGGTAAAACTCAGTAATAAAACGTTGCAAAAAGGAAAGCTAGTTATGCCAGAACCGCGACAACCAACTCTTGAAGACAGTGAAGGATTTTCAGGGCGACGACCTGTGGTCGATCCATTTCGCGTTGGGGAAAAAGTGACTTTGGCCCTTTCCTACTTTAAAGTAACAGCCGGTACCATGGATTTGGAAGTGCTACCCTTGGTAGAAGTGAATGGGGTTAAATCCTATAAATTTAAAATATCAGCCCGTTCCAATGCTTTATTTTCAAAGTTTTATTCCGTAGATGATTTTGCAGAAACCTTTGTTGATTATGAAAAAATGCGTCCCTTCAATTTTACTATGACAGTTAAAGAATCCAAGCAATTAGCCGATGTACGTAGTTTATTTGATTGGCAAAAATTAACCTGCAGTTATTGGGAAAAAAGAGTTCGCAAGGGAGGCGATGAGGAAAATAAAAGTAAAGTGTGGAGTGTGAAAGATTTTTCACAAAATGTCATTAGCGCTGCTTTTTATTTACGAACTTTTACTTTAAAACCCGGGAAAAAACTTTCATTTTATGTTGCTGATGATGGGAAAAATATACTTTTTGAGGGTGATGTTTTAAGGAAAGAAAAATTGAGTACTGAAATTGGTGTGCTTAACACCGTAGTTGTCCGACCTCAGTTTCAGGTGGATGGTATTTTTAAACCCGTCGGTGAAATTCTGATGTGGTTAACTGATGATGACCGAAAGTTTATTGTGAGAATTGAATCCAAAATCAAAATAGGAACAGTTGTTGGAAAGTTGAAGTCCATTGATCGTGGTCTTTAGTCCGAATTTAAGAAATTTGCAGTTTGTTCTCTACTGCATCTCTCCGAACAAGCTCTTAAGTCTTTGATTTGTAGTTGCAAAGTTTTGTTTCCTTGGTAGTGGTTCCATTCAAGCTCAACCAGGGCTTCCACCTTTTTTTTTGAATGTAAAAATTCTCTCACCTGGTCTTGGTTTTGTTGGGGTGAAAACCAAACCCCTATTCGTTTATGACCTTTAGCGGAAGAAAAAGAAAGTCGTAAGTGCCCCCCTCGCATTTCTTTACACTGACTGAGTTGTAAGTTTTTAAGTCGATAAATGGGATTTTCAAACTTAGCTCCAAAAGGACCTAAATGTTCATGCCAGCCCATGAGCTCTGCTGAAATATCCTCCAATTCACCTTCGGCATCATAGATAAATTGTGAAGGAGGATTTGGCGGTAAATCAGAAAAATGTTTTGTGAGTAAATGGCTAAATTCTTCCTCCTTGGTGGTATTGAGTTCAAATCCTGCAGCTTGTTTATGTCCTCCAAAACGTTCCAGTGCCACGTTTGCCGCTGTTAAAGCTTCAACTAAGTTTATATTACTTAAAGAGGGGACTCGGGAACTACCTACAATTCTACCCGTGGAGTCTAGTGAACCTACAAAAGCAGGAAGATTCCATTGTTGTGAGAGTTTAGTTGCCACCAGACCGATAACTCCCCGATGAAAATTATTGGACCGAACCCACACAAAATTTTTTGGTTTTTTTTGGAGAAGAGTTTCCATGGCTTCACTTTCGGCAGATTTTTGCAGGCGGACTCTTTCTGCATTTAGAGCTAGAACTTGGTCGACCATTTCATAGGCGCGACTTTGTTCAGTTTCCAATAAAATATCTATGGGTCTAAGATTTGTTTCCAAACGACTCAGGGCATTTAATTTGGGGGCAATTCTCAGTGCCACATCTTGACTGGTTAGTGGTCGCTCAGCCAAATCCAATTTTTCCAACAGGGCCCGAAATCCCGGTCTTTGAGTGTGAGTTAACTGCCATAGCCCATGTTGGGTGAGGATGCGATTTTCATCACGTAAATCCACCATATCTGTAATGGTGCCTATAACAAAAAAATCCAAAAGGCTTTTGGGATTTATCGGATCTTTTATCAGATCTTGTTCTAAAAGAGCCCGTCGTACCGCTAAAAATAAGTAAAAGGCCACTCCCACACCCGCAAGATGATGGAGGCCCGAGGGGCAATGACCTTTATTGGGATTAATTAAGGCAAGCACTTCGGGCAATGTTTTTCCTGGTAAATGATGATCTGTCACAATGACATCAAGACCCTGATTTTGTGCTTGAGTGAGGACTTCGACTGCAGAGGTTCCCACATCCACAGTAACCAGGACTTGGGCTGTCTGACGAATGTTCTCAATCAGATTTACATGAACGCCGTAGCCTTCTTCCAGTCGGCGAGGCTGACAAGGAATTAATTTTTCGAAACCCAGACCTTGAAGCCCCGTCATCAAGAGTGCTAATCCTGAGGTTCCATCCAAGTCAAAGTCTGCATAAACACAAACAGTTTCTTTTTTTTTAAAAGCTGTGACCAAACGGGAAACGGCACTTTCCATACCGTCGAGAGAAAATGGATTGCGAAGATCATGAAGCGTGGACTTTAAACACTTTTGAAGGGCGTCGGGTGTGGAGTACCCGCGACCATAAAGTACAGACCATACCATATGGGGCAGAGGCAATGGTGATGGCGGGAGATCTTCAACCCTAGGAACCCAGAGCAGTGGATCCGACAAATGAGACCTCATTTCTAAATCGTTAATTTATTCTACTTAAACCTTTGATTTATTTTTTTCCAGATTATCTACAAAAATAACTAAGGGTGTGGCCACATAAATGGAAGAGTAAGTGCCAAAGATAATTCCAATGGCCATAGTTAATGCAAAATCTTTAATGACCCCACCAGCCAACAACCACATTACAACGACAGAAATAAAAGTGGTCAAAGAAGTTAATAAAGATCTAACAAAAACATCATTCATGGAACGATTGCAAATCCAACGGAAAGATTCTCCATGGTAGAGCTTTTCATTTTCACGAATTCTATCAAAAACCACAATGGTGTCATTCAGCGAATATCCAATAATAGTGAGGATAGCGGCCATAATTTGAACATTCATTTCCCATTGGAAAAGGGCGTAGACACCCAAGATCATAAGCGCGTCATGGAACAGGCAGAATACAGCTCCAGGGGCATATTTATAATCAAATCGCAGTCCTATATAAATAAGAATCATTAAGAGACTGTAGAAAGCCGCAAGAATACCATTGCGTTTAAGCTCAGATCCTACTTGTGGTCCCACGGTGTCCACTCTTTCAATGGAAATACCTTCTTCGTGGAAACTGGTGTTAAATCCATCGGTAATTTTTTTAATGGACTCATTGAGTAATAGGTTGGCTTGTTTTTCAGATGAAGCCTTGATGGGTTCAATTCTTACTAAGTACTCGTTGCCTTTTTCAAAAGCTTGGATGGAAGCATTTTCATGACCCACATCACTCATAAATTTTCTGACCCGGCCGCCCTCCACAGGCTTTTTGAATAAAACTTGTATTTCAGTTCCGCCGGAAAAATCCACCCCATATTTAAAATCTTTACTGAAAATCAAAACAAAAGAAAGAAGTGTACCTAAGATTGAAAATGGCACAAAAAATTTAGCCATTTTCATAAAGTCTATCTTGCCAGGTTGATTTTTGGATTGTGAATGGGGGGAGCGCGTGGCTACCTTCTGGTTTTTATTTGTGGAAGGAGTCATGGTATTGTCATTTTTTTTTATCATAAAAGTTGTCGTCCTTAAAAGGTTAAGCTCTTTTCAAACCCAAGCGCTCATTAATTAAATCAATCATGACTCTGGAAAGAAAAATCGCAGTAAAGACAGAGGTCACAATTCCTGAGATAAGTGTCACTGCAAAACCTCGTACGGGTCCCGTACCATAGTAGAATAAAATAAGAGCTACACTAACTGCCACCACATTGGAGTCAATAATGGCAGAGTAGGCATTGTTAAATCCATCATGTATGGAAAGTTTTAAACTGCTACCCTTTCTAAACTCTTCTTTAATTCGTTCAAAGATAATCACATTGGCGTCGACAGCCACGCCCATCGTTAAGATAATTCCTGCAACACCTGGTAGAGTTAAGGTAGCGCCAAGGCCCGTAAGAACAGCAATAAGGCAAACCACATTAAGAGCTAAGGCGATACTGGCGATAACTCCCATAACACCGTAATAAAGCATCATAAACCCAGCTATAAAAGCGTATGCGACCAAACCAGCTAGTTTTGCTTTTTCAATGGCGTCGGAGCCTAGTGTAGGTCCAACGGATCGTTCTTCAAGTTGTTCCAAGGCGGCTGGTAAAGCGCCAGCTCTAAGTGTGGCTACGATTAATTTAGCCTCATTAAACGCATCTTCTTGAGACCCGCGATTTAAAGAAATCACTCCAGTGGAAGTGATTTTACTTTGAATTACAGGACTGGATTGAATGACTTCATCCAATACGATAGCTAGTTGTTTATTGATGTTTTTTGAGGTTAACTCTCCAAAACGCCGGGATCCTTCTGGGCCAAACTTAAATCCCACCTGAGGTTGGCCTCTTTCATCATAAGTGACAAAAGCATCTTCTAAAAGATCTCCCGCAATATTTGTGTCAGTGCGAAGTAGTTGGGGGAGTTTTCCAGCCTCCATCGTTCGAGCTTCAGGGGCTTTGGTAAAAGCTATCATGGTATTAGGAGGTAACTTTTCTTTAAGATCGTTATTGATGCGTTTTACATAAGTTACATAATTAAGGCCGTCTTTTCCCAGGCTGTAATTAGATTTCTTTTCGGCCTCCTGAACCAATTCCAGTAATTTTTTTGAGTTTTCGTCAAAATTTCCAGAGGGGGAAAGTTCATGGCTTACAATCCTAAATTCCAAGTGAGCCGTGCGGTTGATCAATTCTTTAGCTCGTGCGGAATCTTTGATTCCTGGAAGTTGCACGAGAATGCGGTTCTCCCCTTGGGCTGAAATACTGGGTTCAGAGACTCCAAACTCATCTATGCGATTGCGAATAACTCCGATGGCCTGATCCAAAGTTAACTTTTTAATTTCAGCCACCTGGGTATCGTAGATTTTAACTAGAATTTCGACATTACCGGAGGAGAGAATTTGCAGATAATTTTTATGATTTTTTTCGATCAGCTCGACACTCTTGCTGAGTTCGTTTGGGTTTTCTAAAGTCACTTTAATTTCATGGAGAGTTTCATTGGAAACATTCACATCCTTCACTTTTATATCAGCTGACTTAAGTTCTTCCAGCAAGGAACGACTGGTGCGTGTCATTTTTTCTTTCATGACAGCATCGATATCCACACCCATGACAAGGTGAACGCCGCCTTGAATATCCAACCCATAGGTAATTTTGCCTTCGGCTGGCCACCATTTACCCTCCAAATTAAAAAAATTCGGAGCTATTTTAATCAATGCACTTAACACCAGTATCGATGCAATTACTAAACGCCACTTTAGACTCATGATTTTTGATCCTCTTGCTGTTGAGCGGGTCCGGCAATTTGAGAACGCAATATTCGAACCCGAACGTTGTTCGCAATTTCCAAAGTCACAAATTTATCGGTAAGACCTTCAATGCTCCCTAGAATTCCGGAAGAAGTCAAAACCGAATCGCCTTTTTTTAAAGACGACAAAAACACTTTTTGAGCTTGGTTGCGTTTACTCTGGGGACGGAGAATTAAAAAATAAATCACCCCAAACATCATTAAAAAAGGCATCATTGTTTCAAGTAAGTTGGGTTTTGCGGCGGAAGATGCAGCTTCTTGCGCATGGGCTACGTCCATTAGAAAGATCCAAAGCATGTAGGTCTCCTCATAAAGATTGGTGATAAAGAGATAAAAAAGATGTGGTTCATCATTCAGCATTGCTATTAAAAAAAATCAACGCAAAACAACATCTAAGGTTTTATTCTGAGATGCTGCGTCAGCTACTTCTTTCTATGTAAAATTCTTATGTTGATATTATTTCGTTGGAGCGGTTGCTTACAAACTGCGTTAGACAGCGATCACGAAACTCAACCCAATTTCCTTGTAAAATGGACTGTCGCATTTGCTTCATGAGATCCAAGTAAAAGTGAAGGTTATGAATGGTATTCAGTCGTGCGGAAATAATCTCTCCACTTAAAAATACATGGCGTAAATAAGCTCTCGAATAGTTTTTACAGGTGTAACAGTTACAACTGGAATCTAAAGGGTTTGGATCTTCTTTGTATTCATTTCTTTTAATCGAGACTTTACCCTGCCAAGTAAATAAGGTTCCGTTGCGGGCCACTCGTGTGGGCATGACACAATCAAACATATCAATTCCAGAATCCACAGCGATTACCAAATCTAAGGGCGTGCCAACACCCATTAAATATCTGGGTTTTAGTGCCGGCATCAACGGACCCACTTCGCGAACGAGACCGTGCATAATCTCGATGGGTTCTCCCACACTAAAACCTCCCAAGGCATAGCCTGGTAAATCCACACTCGTAATTTGTTCGAGACTTTGCTTTCGTAAAGAGATTTCCAGCCCCCCCTGCACAATTCCAAATAACAATGATTCGGGACGAGTCATGGCCCGTCGAGAACGTTCCAACCATCTAAAAGTAAGATCCATAGATTTTTTTATTTTTTCAAGGTCGCTTGGGTGGGGCAAGCACTCATCAAAAGCCATGATGATATCAGAACCTAAATCCATCTGGATTTCCATGCTGGTCTCTGGGGAAAGGAAACAACTTTTGCCGTCAATATGACTTTTGAAAGTGACGCCTTCCTCACTCACCTTATTTAACTTCGAGAGACTGAAAACTTGGAATCCACCACTATCGGTTAAAATAGGTCCTGACCAATTCATAAAACGATGCAATCCCCCCAGACGTGCAATGGTTTTTTCCCCGGGTCGCAAATGAAGATGATAGGTATTTCCAAGTACAATTTGAGCTCCTAAATCTTTGAGCTCTTCTGGTAGCATCGCTTTTACTGTAGCCCTCGTTCCCACAGGCATAAAGATAGGGGTTTCAATCCAACCATGCTGGGTTTTAAGTCGGGAGGCTCGGGCATTCCCCTGTTGGGCCTCAATTAAAAATGTTCCATTTTGTTCTGATCGAATTGTTTCTTTGCTCGAGTCCAAATTGATAAATCTCCATAACTAAAAAGACGAAAATGTCGTTCCATGGCCCACTGGTAGGTTTCTTTGGCAGATAAAATACCTGTTGCAGCTTCTGAGCCAGCAAATGCTGCAACCAGAGCAAAGAGAGTCGAGCCAGGTTGGTGAAAATTAGTCAGTAATCCGGACACGACGCGAAAGTCAAAACCCGGCGTGATAAAAAGGGCGGTGGATCCGCTGGCGTTGCCTGCAAAATCTTGGGACAATAACCCGTGAGCCCAGGACTCAAGAGAGCGGACCACAGTGGTTCCCAAAGCCCACACTCGGCCACCTGATCGTAAAGTTTCCTTGATTGCAATGAGCGTGGTTTGAGGTATTTGAACCCATTCGCTATGAATTTTGTGGTCCAAGAGATTTTCCGTTTTTACCGGTAAAAATGTTCCCAACCCCACATGGAGGGTAAGTGGCAAAATCTTCACCCCACGATTTCGCCATACCTGGAGGTCCTCTACAGTAAAGTGTAGACTGGCTGTCGGAGCCGCAGCACTTCCGCAGCTCAAAGCCCACTGGGTTTGATACCATTCGTAGTCCATGGAACGACAGTGTCTTTCTCCACGAGCTTTTTGGATATAGGGGGGGAGAGCAGGTTCCCCAAATTTCATAAAATAATTAGTATCTATGGGTTTGTTGAGTCCTACCAATTGGGGCAACCCTTTGGCTTGCAGTTCCATCACACGATCATTGGGTAAAAATATTTTTTGCCCGAGAGCTACATTCTTTGCAGGGAATAAAACCTCCCACTTTAGCCCCTCTTCATCAGGAAATGTTTTTACAAAGAGGACTTCCACATCAGGCTCTTTTTGAGACGCGTGGCTCTTGGCAAAAATTCGTCGGGGTTCCACCTTGGAGTTATTAATGACGAGTAAATCACCTGGCTGCAAAAGGTGAAATAGTTCAGGGCGACTCAACTCTTGTGGAGGATGCCCCCATTCTTTTAAAAGAGTGCGAAACTCTGTTTGGGGAACTTGAGCGATAAGCCCATCCGGATAAGTAAATAATAATTCTTTGCTTTTAATCATGGTGAGAGAGTCCCGTCGTTTGACATCAGTTTTTTTTGAACAAAATCAACCATATTCATAATCGTCTGAATTTGGGGAGCGTTTTTTGTGGCATAATTTTGGCCCGTGTATCCCCACCAGTCCCAGCATCCCATGGGGTTTGAGTGTGACTTAACTACTTGGGGAAAGATTACCACAACATTGAAAGCTTCTGCCCATTTCAAATAGCCCGTGGCAGTCATAAAACGCCGACTTATTTTTTCAATGGTTTGTTCACAACCATGTAGAGCCACGTGGATTTTTTGGCAGTTGTTTTTATTTTCTCTGCAAGCTTTGGGAATATAAATATAGGCTTCTGTTCCCATGGAAATGGATTTTGCCGTTAGACCAGTGGGAACAAAGTCCTGTTGATTTAATATTAAAAATTCACTTGCTAGCACTTCTAAATTGGCATTGAGAAGGTGATTACTAGCGCTAGGGTTTAAAAAGAATTTGAACATCGTACCAACTCCGTCAAAATCTCCAGGATGTAAAAAATCTTTTTCACCAAGGACGGCCCCGGGTGTGATTCGAATAGGCATGGCGTGGCCCATATTTGGGACAACATGTGCAAAAATGTTATTTTGAGGAACACCCAATTGACTCAAAACATCAAGTAAACTCGAGTGTAGAGAAGCATGAAGTACTTGGTCAGCTTTTCCTGAAACAACGAAAAATCTAATGTTCTTAAATAATTCACTACCACCTGCTGTTTGATCAAGGATTTGACGTATGGCCCTTAAAACTGCTTCATGGTCCTCCACACCAACTTTCATAGAGAGAAGGGCCTTACAGGCATTATGATTGAATCCGAAAAGTGCGGCAAGTGGGTCCCAGGGAGTAGCTGAAACTCCAGCTGTTTGTTGGATAATTCCGGAAACAAATAAGCCAACGCCGTTAATCCTATCTGGGTGAGTCGCAGCTAAATGCTGGGCCATTATCCCACCAGATGAAACACCAGAGACACTGACAGGGTGTGGTAAAGCAGGAGGAGGGGCCTCCCCATAAATGGAAAAAATAACCCCAAATCCTATTAATATAACTAAAAAGTATTTAGTTTTTGTTGTCGTCAATCCAAATATAGGGTCCCCCCCCCCAGGTTGAGTCTTTAATTAAAAAAAGTGATCTAAAATTGAAGCGGGGACACTATTCTTTTTTTATTTTTGAGACAAGCATTGGTTACAAGATGATGGAACTTCCCTGTTTTTGAGGATGAAGCCTGTAAAAAATCAAGTCAACTTTGTACTATTTCCTCAACAGAGGGGTTTTTATTAATTTTCCTTTATAAAAATATGTTTTATTTATACATTCAGTCTCCATTACACACAAAAAAGAAGCAGAAAGAACAGGGTTAGTGCAACAAGAAACTATTGACATTAACTATTCACACTATTGGTAAGTGTAGTTCTGTCAGTACTGTTTTTTGAGTTTAAAAGGTGATTCATTGTCCAATTTTGTTCAATTAATAAAGAGAGTGTTTGATTTTTTATATGACTGTTCTCTTCAGACATACAGATATTATTTTGCAAACCAATATTTTGTAAACCAATGGTTTGTGAGGGTTGGTAGTAAAATCATCTTATTTTTCTTGATGGGTGATATCTTATTTTTTTTTCAAGCAAGTTATGCAATCGAAATAAAAATGACCTGCCCCTTACATCTGCAAACCAGGCAAGAAGTTATTGTGTCAGAATTTAAAAAAATGAGAAATCCCGGGATACATACTAAATCTATTGATTTAACAACAAATGAGTATCAACCTGATTCTGGCGACTGGAGAGTCTCTTCACCCCGAATCAGTTCTAATTGTTTTAACACTTTTGAAATTAAAAAAACCTTGTCGCCTCCTACTGAATCACGCAAATCTTTTAAGAATCAAAGCAACAATACAACTTCTGCGTTTGCGGTCGTTTCTTCAGTTGAAGTTCTTGAAGCTGAAGGTTCGGGATATCAGAAAGAACTTTACTATGAGTTAAGTGGTGATAGGTCCAATAAAGCTACTCCTGGTGTAGCCACTTATGAAATGCGCTGCCAATACGATGGTACCACCATTGAAATAATTCAAAAAATTCCTGTTCCTCCCGGGAAGACTCTTCGTTGTGTACCCACTTATTCAGACCCTCAAGCCGAAACTAAAAAAATACCCCCAGATACTGGTGGTAGTAAAATAGCAACTACTAGGAGAGGAGAATATACAACTTTTTCTTACGATGAAGTTTGTTTGCCCGAGAAAACTTCAACACCGATTGGGATTTCATGTGATGAAGGCTTGGGTTCGGATGCCTCATCCCCCTGATCTTTCCCTCTAATGTTTACTTCAGTGGTCATAAGGTAGAGTGGGCAACCCTTGTTACGCCAATCACCCCTTTGAGTTTTGACAGCCCCGTCATGATTTCCGCTAATTGTTGAGTGTCGCGGATCAATACATCAAAAGAACATATGGCTTTTAAATCCTTTGTCGTTCGCACTTGGGCATTGTGGATGTTCACTCCGTGACTGGTGAATACTTCACTCATATCTTTTAATAATCCAGGGACGTCTTCACCCACCACTCGAATTCGCACCAGTCGTCCCGAGGATGTTTTTGGATAGTTGGTATTCCACTCCACATCAATACGACGACCTTGGTCCATTTCAAATGCCTTACTGCAGTCAGCACGATGGATAATAATCCCTCGACCCAGGGTGATGTAACCCACAATGGAGTCCCCAGGAATGGGCGTGCAACAACGCGCGAATCGAACCAAGACATCGTCCATTCCGTCCACGCGAATGAGTGAGGAAGTTTTTTTGGTTCGCTGTACCGCTGCCTTAAAAGCTTTTTGTAAGAAGTTCTCTTCATTTTCTTTTTCCAAGGAGGGGGGAATTCCTTGGGGTTGTAATTTTTCAATAATATTTTGTGCGGTCACTGTGCCAAAACCCACTTTGACAAAGAGATCGTCTTGGTCTGAACAACCCAATTCTTTAATTAGCTTCTCATACTCCGGGCCAGTAAAAAGTCGGTTGGGGGAGGTGCCAATTTTTCTTAAGCTTTTTTCTACCAATTCACGACCCAAAATAAGGGCTTTCTTTCTTTGCTCAGCTTTAACATGGGCTCTAATTTTTGATTTGGCCTTAGTGGTGACACAAAATTTCAACCAGTCCTTGGAAGGCTGTTGACTTTTTGAGGTCATAATCTCGACGGTATCACCGTTTTTAAGTCTGTGTTTTAAGGTTACAAGTTTTCCGTTCACTCGAGCCGCCACTAAATGGGTGCCCACATCGGTGTGAACGGAAAAAGCAAAATCTATTGGGGTGGCGCCATCAGGGAATTCTTTCACCTCACCTTTTGGAGTAAAAACGTAAATTTCCGATTCAAATAAATCTGATTTGATATTTTCCAAAAATTCATCAGAACTATTTGTTTGCTGATGCATGGCTACAAGATCTCGAAGCCAATTAAATTTTTGTGCCTGTGAGCTATCGCCCGCGTCCTTAGCATCACTATCGTCATCATCACTTTCTTTGTAGGCCCAATGGGCGGCAATACCCCTTTCTGCAACTTGGTGCATGTCGAAAGTGCGAATTTGAATTTCTATTCTTTCAGCACCAGGACCAATGACTGTGGTATGTAGGCTTTGGTAATTATTTTTCTTTGGCATGGCGATAAAGTCTTTGAAACGTCCTGGTATGGGTTTCCAAAGAGTGTGAACAATACCTAGAATTTCATAGCATTCTTGAACCGTTTGCACACACGCCCTAAAAGCTAAAATATCATAGACCTGTTCGTAGCTAATGTTTCGGGTTTGCATTTTTTTGTAAATTGAAAATAAATGCTTAGGTCTACCTTGGACTTCGACCTGAACTTGGGTTCTTTTGGAAATTTCTGCAAATAAAATTTTCTTCACATCGCCGATGTACTTTTCCCGTTCCTTCTTTTTTTTGGCTACCTTTTGTGCCAACTCGTAATAGGCCGTGGGTTGGGAGTAGCGAAAACTTAAATCCTCCAGTTCAATTTTCATGGTGTTGATACCCAATCGAGAAGCCAGAGGGGAATAAATGTCCAAGGTTTCTTGGGCAATTAATGCTTGTTTAGAGGGGGGCATGTGGCTCAAAGTTCTCATGTTGTGCAATCGATCCGCTAATTTAACCAAGACCACACGGACATCTTTGCCCATGGCTACAATCATTTTGCGGATGTTTTCACCTTGCTTTTCGTGAGTGTTGCGAAATTTAATTCGAGAAATTTTTGTGACCCCATCCACAAGACGTGAAATCAAAACTCCAAAAATTTTATCAATCTCTTCCAATGTGACTGAGGTATCTTCAACAGTATCATGCAACAGGGCCGCTACAAGAGTCGGCATATCCAATTTTAATTCTGCCAATATGGCAGCCACTCCCAAGGGGTGGGAAATATAGGGCTCACCACTTCTTCTAATTTGTCCAGCGTGGGCTTTTTCAGAAAATTCGTAAGCTTTTCGAACAATGTTAAGGCTGGGTGCAGGAAGGTAGTTCTGGGCTAAAAGAATTAAATCATCAACGGTTTCAACGACTTTTTCTTCGTTTGTGATTTCACTTGTTTCCAATTCAGTCATTTATTTCTTTACCCCAACGCCTTCATGACTTTATCGGTAAAAGCGAAATTTCACAACTGTCTGAATGGGAAGACTATGAGATTAGCGATTTAAGTCCTTTTCCACTTCACGATTCAAGGTGCTGTCTGTCTCAAAGTAAACATGTCCTGCTGCAACTTCCCGTAGAGATGTAACAATATATTTGTTTTCTTTGATGGTGACAGTGGATTGATCACCTTTTAGTAATTGCTTGGCTCTTTTAGCTACCAACAAAACCAAGGCAAAACGGTTGTCCACTCGATCCAAACAATCTTCTACGGTAATTCTAGCCACAGACAGGCTCCTTCGTTCTTAAGTCCCAGCGGGGGGAAACTTGACCAACGCTTCATTGTTAAAAAATTTGACAGCAAGGGCCAAACTACCCATTTCTTAGGAACTGATCAATTATTTTCTTTAAAGAGCTATAGGCGACTTCAAAATGGTCATTAATAATTTGATGATCAAACTTACTAGCCTGGGCCATCTCAATTTCAGCATTTCTCATTCTGAGATTCATATCTTTAGGTTCGTTTCCTTCACGTTTTAAAACTCTATTGCGCAATGCATCTAAATTGGGAGGCAAAATGAAGATGGAGAGGGCTTGAGGGAATTTAGATTTAAGGGTTTTTGCACCTTGAATATCAATATCCATGACCACGATTTGATTTTGTTTCCACGCCTGTTCTATTTGATCCAGTGGAGTGCCGTAGTTATTGTTATGGACGGTGGCGTACTCCACGAAGAAGCCTTGCGATTTAAGTCGCTCAAATTGAGCCGAGGTCACAAAGTGATAGGGATTTCCTTCAGACTCGCCTTGGCGCATGGACCTGGTGGTGTAAGTAATGATATCTCGACTTTGGGGATAATCCTTAAGAAGGCAATCTAGAAAACTGGATTTACCAACACCACTTGGGCCAATTAAAATAATCATGGGCTGTTTTTTTATCATACTACATTTTGTACCTGTTCTTTAATTTTCTCAATGATCGACTTACCCTCAACAACAACTTCCGTAAGTTGGGCGAGAGAGGCTTTGGATCCCACAGTATTGACCTCACGAAGAAGTTCTTGGCAATAAAAATCCATTTTTTTTCCCACAACACTTTGGGTGGAAAGGAGATTTCGAAAATGTTTTAAATGTTCACCGAGACGATGTAATTCTTCAGTGACATCCGATCGATCCAGATAAAAGGCTAACTCTTGAATCATTCGCTGCGACTCCGAAGGAGATAAACTTTTTATTTGGGAAATTGTTTCCCTTTGGGGAGGAGGATATTGTTCCAATCGGAGTGTGATTCGTTTTTGTAATAACTCCTGGTTTTGTTGGGCCAATGATTTCATCTTTTCGAGACATTGATCCAGTGAGCTTAAAAGTTGTTCTAGGTAGAGATAAAGGGAGCAACCTTCCCGCTTTTTTTGTTCAAGACAGGACTTAAGAGCCGTCTGAATCACCTGAAACAATTTATTTTTCTCTAATTTTTCCAATGGTAATGGTTCCCAACTTAAAAGAGCTGAATTTTGAATCAAGTGACTTAAATTGGGTTGATCATCTAAATGATTTATCTTGGCTAATTGGCGATAAGCTTTAACTAAGCCTTCCGCCAGCTTTAAATTGATTTTGGGTTGCAGTTGTACTTGGGGTTTGATTTGTCGATGAACATACAAATCCACTGTGCCGCGAATTAAACTTTGACTGAGCAAAGACCTAATCTCTGGTTCCCACTCAATGTATTCTTTTGGAAGGTGGAAGCGAACTTCAAGAAACCTTCCGTTGACTGACTTTAGTGAGGCTTCAATTGATATATGGCGAGTGGACCCTTGGGCAGAACCAAAACCCGTCATACTAAATATTTTTTGTTGTTTCATAAATTTAAGTTTATCCACTCCATTGCATCTAACAAATCTGGTTTTTTGGCTTGGAACCATTTTATGTTTGGATCCATTTGAAACCAAGTGTTTTGTTTTTTGATAAGGGAAAGTGTGCTTTTCACAATTTGATTGTGTAATTCATTTTGTAAAAATAGTTCACCCTGAAGATTGATTTCTGGGTTTAAGGTTAAATCCATGTCCTGATTCTTCGGATTGGTGAGTGAGGTCAAATATTCGACCACTTCTTTGTAACCTACACTTTTTAAAGGAGGCCAATCTTTTAAACCCTCTTTGAGTAAGGATTGAACTTCTTCAATCAAACCCAACTCCAACATGGTATGGACTCTTTTTTTAACTAAAACCAGGAGTTCACTTTTACTTAAGGTTAAGCCCATTTTGAGAGTAGGGAAAGTCCACTGATTTTGTTGGTTTGAGTCCCTTGCTATTTGGGTCATGGAACGACTCTCGCTTTCCATAAGGGATAAGGCTCGAAAGGCTCGGTAACCATCTTTGGGGTGAATTTTAGCACTATACTCTGGATCTTCTCTACGAAGAAGGTGGTGCAAATAATAGGATCCTTCTTGATCCAAAAGTTTTTGCCATTTGTTGCTGATTTCTTTTGAAACTGGAGCCACATTTAAGAACCCTTTTTCCAAAGCGCGAACATAAAAACCACTTCCGCCCACAATAATAACCGGACCTTGTTTTAATTGTTCTGGGAGCTCAAGAAGTGCCTGACGACGAAATTCTGCGGCGGTTATTTGATTGGGAGGGTGAACCCAATCAAATAAAAAATGTTTTACTTTTTGTCTTTGCAGCTCTGTGGGTTTTGCCGCACCAATCGTAACGTGAGAATAACACTGGATGCTATCGCAATTCATGATGGAGCCTTGGATTTTTTGTGCCACCTCAACCGCAAAATCAGTTTTTCCCACAGCTGTTGGGCCTACGATAAAAATCACTTTATGAGATCGACTCATGGAATACGCCCCAACTCCTTTTCCAGGTAGGTCCATGACAATTCTAAAGAAACGGGTCGACCATGGGGGCAAAAACTGGAAAGAGGGAACTCATCCATCTGTATCAAGAGGTGTTTCATTTGCTCTAATGAAAGATTTTGTCCAGCGCGAACGACCGAATGGCAGGCGAGGGTGGCACAAAAGTCTGCGCGGAGTCGTTCCATTGCAAAAGATCCCCCCAAATCGTAAATCTCCTGAAGCATTTTTTTTAAAGCCTTGACGATGGCCGCCTCTTTTAAGTCTAAAGGCAACGCGGTAAGAGTGACTCCCTCAGATTCACTAAAATCAAAAGATAACCCCATCTTTTGTAAATTTGAAGATTGCTCTTTGAGAACATCGATTTCATGGGGCTCCAGATCCAAAGTGAGTGGAATTAAACATTGTTGAGCTTGGGGCTTATTTAGCGTCCAGGAATGCATAAGCCTTTCAAAGACGATGCGTTCATGGGCCGCATGTTGATCGATAAGGATAAGATGCTTTTCATTTTGAGTGACTATGTAAGTTTGGTGGGCTTGACCTATGACTAAGAGACTTTGCCAAAAAGTAGAGGGGACGAGTTCAAAATTGTTTTGTTCAACCCAGGGCTTAGTTTCAACAAAATTCATTTCTGTAGGCGTGTTAAAAGAAATTCCTGGCAACATTTCTTTAATGGGCTTCTTTTTCGGAACAAAATTTTGGGATAAAATCTCTACTTTTGATGAATCCGCTAAAGTATAGCTATTAGCTTCCTCAGAAACTCCCTGAGGAAAGTTATAAGGAGGTCGTGTTTTATTTTCTTGGACAGTTATTAGTGATGGAGTTGGATTCCCAAACTCCTGGAATGAAATTGTGTCTTCTGCTTGGGATTTAGAATTTATTTTAGAGGGACTTTCAATCCAAGGAGCTTTTTCTAAAATTTGGCGAATATTTTTTTGGACGACTCGAAAAGCCAAAGAGGGATTTTGAAACTTTATCGCTGACTTTGCAGGGTGGATATTAATGTCCACCTCTGTGGGGTGGCAACGTAAGTTAACCACAGCGATAGGATATTCACCATGCATCAGTAAATTGCGGTAGGCCTCCATAACTGCAGCCTGCATTCCACGATCTTGGACCCATCTTCCTTGCACAAAAAGCCAGATTTGGCGTGAGCTTTTTTCCACTTGTTTGGGTGAAGATACAAAAATATCGGTTTGATAAACGCCCTCTTGGTAATGTCCTTGATATAAGGGACGAACCTGAAGCACTTGTTCGACTCTGGATAAGGGTGTCTCTTGGCCTGACCAGTAATGGATAAGTTTACCCTGTTGACGAATTCTGAAGGTGATTTTGGGGTTGATCAGGGCGAGAGCTTTAAGACATTGTTTTATATGGATAGACTCGGCCCCATCAGATTTTAAAAATTTCAAGCGCGCGGGTATATTTCCGAACAACTCATCTATTGTAATTGTAGTACCGAAATCTCCCCCTTGTGGAACGGGGTCTGAGGTTATCCCAAATTCTACTTTTATAAATCCTGCCTGGGCTTGTTGGGGGGGGCGAGAAAGAAGCTCCAACCGACTGACTGAACTGATGGAGGCCAACGCTTCCCCTCTAAACCCATAGGTAAAAAGGTTCCATATATCTGAAGCAGAGTGAATTTTGCTGGTAGCATGACGAGCTACTGCTAGCTTTAAATCTGAGGAGCCGATTCCTTTGCCATTGTCTTTGACTTTGACCCAACGACCACCATGATCAAAATCGACTTCAATTTCTGTGGCTCCAGCATCAAGACTGTTTTCCACCAACTCTTTAACTAAATGGGAGGGGCGTTCCACTACCTCGCCTGCGGCAATTTGATCCACGACCGAGGAGGGTAAAAGTTGTATGGAGGACACTGGGTTTTTTTCGGGATTTGAGTTCATCCCTTTTGGCATAGCCTGAAAGAGTTGGCGTTGCAAACTCATTAAAACTCATATTGTACCGAAGCCCAATAACCAAAGTACCTTGTTGTTTCAAAATAATATTTACCATCCAACCTTGCGATCCACTTTTTAAACCGATGGCCGTAACCTAGGCTGCCCACAATCCCAAGGCGAAATTCCTGAGAATCTATATAGTTGAATGTACTTTGGACTTGAAATTTGGTGTAGGTGACCATGGGGCCAATACCATAATAGATCAAATCATGGTTCCATTCCCAAAAGGGCAAAAGTAATAAAATGTCTGTAAATATAAAAAAGCCACTGGCTGGGGTTCGTGAAATGCCGTCATAATATTGGGGTGGGTTAAGAGAAAAGGAAAAGTTAACGTCTAATGGAGGTCCGTCAAATAAGACCCCAGGTCCGGTAAAACGTAAGTTGTACATCACAACTTGGTCTGAAAGCTCAGTTCCTCTAAATTTTTCGGTAAAGCCAAGCAAACCCAATCCGGCCCCTGCGTAACGCGTGAAATAAATCGAGTCTTGTTTGGAACGACTTTTTTCTTTTTCAATGACGGCAGATTTATATCCTGGGTTTTTTTTTCCACTGGGCCCTTTTTTAAGGTTTTGAAATTCGGGGATGACTTCTGTATCGACTACGTAACCAATTTGACCTGTCTTTGATTTAATTTGATAAAAGGAACCGAGACCTGATTTCGCGGGACGTGGTTTTAGGGAAATTCGCACCTTGGTTTCAGGATTCACTTGGCCTAGAATTTTAGAATCAAAATCAGGTTTTTCATAAATTGTGGCACCCTCTTCCCCCACCAAAGCACTCTGCCCTTTTTGCTTTTCAGATTTGGGAAGAATTTCATCTCCTGATGAAATTGCAATTAAAAAAACACTGAAAACAATCCAAACAAAACAAACCAGCAATCCACTTTTTTTCATATTTCCCCACGATTCTCATTGTTACATTTTGGTAACGTTATGAGACAAGCTTGAGCGTCGCTCTGTGGATTTTTTTTCCCGGGTTATTCTTTTTTGAACGGCAATTAAAGCTTGTCCGGTAAACAAAAAGTCTTCCTTTTGTTTTTTTCTATCAAACAAGTTTCGCACCCGTTTGGCGGCTTGTTGAGGATTTTTTAAATAAAGAATGGGGTCAAAACCACAATGGGGGCAGATGATGCCAATTCTCCAAAGCCAAAGATTAGAAGTTTCTAAAAGGGAGAATATAATACCCCAAAGAACCAACCCTTTGGGGTGAAGCTCTTCCCAAACAAGTAAAGTTATAATTGCCGTTAGAATTGCGCTGCCAAAAAAATGGATTCCTAGAGGTTGGCGTCGACGAAGGACCTTTCTGGTGGACCCACAAAATGCGCAAAAACATTCTTGAGGTTTACTTAAGAACTTTATCACACCCTATTCTGTCAAAAATAAGTCGGGTTCGTAAGACCAAGTTTTTACAAAAACAATTTTTGTTGTTAAATTTATTCTATGATTAAAATAAGATTTCTTTTTTTCTGGACTATGGTCGCAATGAATTTCCTGTCGGGAATTTTTGCTCGGGCAGAAGATAACGAGGTGATGGGATTTGATGCCGTTGTAACTCAACTCTCTTCATCCCATAAATCTGAAGAGAGGATGTATGATCCTTTCGCAGATGTTAAAATTCATACCAGTGTGGGGCTGATTTCATCTTTCTTGCAGGTTAAATCAGATCAGGGGGGATCTTCTCATCAAGGCACTGTTCAGGGGGTTGAAGCCAATTTGGGCATTGATTTGTTTTCTCCCCATTGGCAAGCCGAAGGAAGTATTCGAGGGTTTGATCCCCATAACTTGGATGCCTATTATGCCGTCAAATTAAAGGAATTTGATCTGAGACTGATCTTTTCACAAAATATTTTATACAACTTAGAAATGCATTGTAGTCTTGGGTTGGCAGCACGTTACCTTCTCGTTGAATCCCGAGATTCAAATAATTCAAATTCAATCCCAGGGCATCAATCACTTTCTGGAAGTTATAGGACTCCAGCCTCCATTTTTGGAATGGGACTTAGCTTTCCTTTTTCTAAAAATTTTTCCATTGGAACGGAATTATCATTAAGAAAAAGTTTAATCAAAGAAACTGTGGACCATATGGCCTTAAATGGAAGTATAAAAGTTGAAACCCACTTTTAACTTGCGTCCTTACTTGCAAATATGTTCCCATGGATGCAAATGAATCAAACTTCAATCAACAACAGGATTCTTTGGCAAAAAAGGCTTAAAGAAGCCGGACGTGTACTACTGCAGTATTCCTACAATCCAGTGGAAGGAATGCGAAATCTTCCAGAATGGGATTGGGCTTTTTTACTGATTTGCCAAGGGCTTTTTGCCGCAGGTGCAGGTTTTCTTTCCGGGGTTGTGAGCAAAAGTGTCATTGCCTGTGTGACCGGCTTAGTTTTTGTTCCTTTAAGTAATGCATTGATTTCATTTGTTCTGAGTGGCGTTTTTTATTATTTGCTTCTGTTTAATTTTAAAAAAACAGTTCCCTTTATAAAAATTTACACGCAACTTGTTTTTGCCCAACTTCCTGCTCTAGTGATTTTTATGCTTTCACCATTATTGCCACACTTAATGCTTTTAGGCCCTTTAGCTTCGCTGTGGCTATTGACTGTGGGGTTCGTCTATAATTTCCAAGTCGAGCGACTCAAGATTCAAAAAACACTGGGTTTACTGTATATAGTTTTTGTCATTTTGTGGGTTTTCAATAATTTGCAAAATCGTCACCAAGTAGATCGATTGATGAGGGACCGTGCAACACCAGAGAGCCTTGATATTTTGGAGAATGAACTTAAAGAGCAAAAGTAGTTATTTGAAATTATTGGATCTCGAACTGTAAGGACCTGAGTTTCGAAGTTGTAAATTTTGTTTGCAAATAAATTCTTCCAATTTCTCGCTCATCCAAAGTTTCTATGGCAACCTTCCACTGTCCTTCGGTGAAATGGGATTTTTGAGCATAACCTCTAAATCCCTCTTCGCGTCCACCAATAATTCTTATTGGGATTTCATCTTGCATCACCCAGCCATGTTGAGAGTTATCAAGGTACCACTTGACTCGAACTTCATCCTTAAAGTGAGTGGGTGAAAAGAGTCGAAAAAAAATCACTATTTTATCCCCGGGTTGTGCTAAGAAAACTTGATCTCCGTGGTGCCAAAACCGCCACCAAGGGCGTTCGTGGCCCAACTGAAATTTTCCTTCCACTTTATTGAGCGTATGGAAAACTCCGATGTATTGAATGGAAAGTGGTACAGGAGGAATCCATCGCAGAGTGTATAAAAAAAATAAGACCACCATGACGAAGAGTCCTGGGATCAAAGACTGTTGCCGAATAATGGTTTTTTTAAGTCCGCAACGGAGACATACATGAGAGATGATTAAGAGAGGAGCTAGGCCCATAACTAGCGATCCTAGAAAAATGGATTTTCCTGTTTGTCCTAATGCAATGGGGACTAAATAAGAAAAAAAACTCATAGAGCAAAAAGTAAACAAAGCAAATTTAATAATTAGGCCCAACTTTTGAAAGCGATGCCATTCATTTAATAGCAATAAGGTTGCCAGCAAAAATATAAAAATAAAGGCTAATGAAAATGAAGAGCTTTTAAAATAAAATAACATATATTCGCTCAGTAAGGACCCAAACAGAAAATGAAGCAGAAATAATCGGATTTTTTTAAACCACATCCAATGGGAACCAAAAGTAGGGCTGCGAAAGGACTCGATAAGCCATTGACAAAGTAGAAAGCCAATTATCGTCAAATAAAGCGACTGTTTTAATATTGAAAAAAGGGCATCAATTCGACCTAAAGTTAAAATATCAAATAAAAATCCAATTAAAAATAGGCTTACAGGAAAGTACTTATTATATTTTGATGAGAAATTTTCAGACCATTTGAAGCCTTTTGCAATAAATCCAGGTGAAGTCATTTTCTTTAGTTGTCCTTCGATTTGCCGGTGGAAAAAATTATAAATGTTCCTTTTAATGTATCAGGAGTTGTGAGTTAAATGCTAGTCGTCCCCATGTTAAAGTGCCTTGTAAAATCAACCAATACATATAGTGGACCTCATGGTCTAGACAAAGGGAGTCCACCATAGCTCTCAATTAATGAAAGACTCCTCGGTGACGAGCTCTCATGTAAAAAATGAGGGTGCCACTCAAAACCAGTAAGAATCCTGCCATTTTACCAAAAAAATCAGTGGAAAGCGCGGCGCTGGCATAAAGGCCAAGAGCTGTGCAGATAAAGGGTTTGAGTTCATAAAAAACAACTACAGTAGTGGAGCGACCCATAAAAAATCTCCCGTTCGGTTGGAATAAAATAAACTGAAAACATCTTTATTTCTTTAGTTGGTCTATCCAAGCTGTAATCTCAACGCTTAGAATAAGATGCATCCAATTGATATTTATCAACGCAATTTCACTCTAACTTGCTAAAACTATTTTGCAAACCCCTATTCTCAAAGGAATACATATTAAGGTAAATCTCGTAGAAACTGGATAAAGTTCGATCAATTTTTTTTGATAGGGTTTAGACCGATCAATACTTTGTAGACACTTTTTTTAACAAATAATTTTTGCTTACAATTGACCTGCGAATTGCAAATCACGATAATTTAATCATGGGAATATCTGAAGGGAAGAAGGCCTTTAAAAATAGATTACTTTTTTTAGTTGGGTTTGCTTTTTTATCATCATTCAAGTCATTACTTTTCTGATTATGGCTCAGAAAACATATTATATGCATTGGATCTTACGATAGGGAAGTTTCTCTGGAAAAAAAATGATTTAAAAAATAATTTTAATCATATAAGTAGCCCCATTGTACTTTTTAATAGTCATAAACAATGGAAGAATTCTTTTTTACTGTAAATTAAACTATATTTGTCTTATCGATGAAAATGGAGAAATAGATTCGGAGTGGGAAATTGGGGGAGTTTTTTCAGGAGTTCCGTTTTGGAACAAAAAATTTCTAGTTCTGAGTCTTGATGAGGGTGGATTGAATTTTTTTTCTGTTGTTTCGAAATCAAACTAATCAAGTACTTTTGTTAAAATAAAATTTATTTTAATTCTGTATCAATAAAATAATCTTTCTTAATAAGAAACATTTAAATCCAATATTGACTCATTTGTTTTATAAAAAACCAGTTTTTAGTAAAAATTAAACAAAAAACTAACATTTGTCTTTATTAAGTAGGTTTTAACGCCGAAAAGAAGTGACGAGGGAAATATAGTAAAATTTCTGCACGACTAGGGTAAACGACATCTACATTGAAAGCAGACAATTGATTTTTACATCAGCGTATTTATTTAAAGGGTTTTAATTTTGGGGGGATGAGATGAAAATTAAAATGCTGATGATATTCGTGCTGGTTATTTTACCTTTTCAAGAAGCTCAAAGTAGTAATAATAATGGTCAAAGTGGAAACAATAATGATCAAAATCGTTGGAATACAGATCGAACACGACATAGAGGAAGACACTTTACTGAGATGTATACCAGATTATTTTATTCTTCGTTTTCTACGACACCATCCACCTTTACTTGGGAAGCTTTGGGAACTTGGACGGAGACGACGCTCCCTTCACGACCTGTTCCCCTAAGTTCTATACCAGCCGAGAGAGGACCAGTTTCACTGAATCCATCTGGTCCTAACTGTTTATCATTTCCATTAACAAGTATTTATAGGGGAAATTGCTCTGCAACCAGTTCCATAGTTCCCTATATTAGCGGCCCTGAACCCAGATTTTCTGATGGGGCTAAATGTTTTGAAAAACAAACTCAGTTTACCATTAATTATAAGACTGGAGCTAATGTGGAGGTGCAAGAAACAATAATCGTACAACTTCCAGAATCTGATTCTTACTCCACCTCTAACCCAAGTGTTGGATTGACGGATGTAAGTTGTTCACAATTTAAACGCCTTAATGGAACGGCATTTGATATTCCAGGAAAAGTGGTCAAGGGATCGGCTTCTTTTAAGTGTGTGTCTGGTGAATGGAAACTTTCACAATTAAGTTGCAATGATTTGCCGGCCACATGTCGGGCTCAAACTTTTAGATTTCCTTATGGCGGATATACTGGAAATGCCCCGTTGCCAAATCTAACAGAGGGACAGACCACAGTAAGCAGTTGCTCTGTATTGGGAACACCGCCCGCTAATAGTGTTTGGCGAGGGAGTCTTTCTTATAGTTGCAATGGGTATGGAAATTTCATCCAGAGTGGCGGTTCGTGCGAGACGGTGTTGGTTCAAAACTTTAATCAACCCAATTGTATAGGCGGTAATTTGGTAAATGGTTTTTACACTTATAATTTTGTCAGAGAGACGGTCTGTTTAAACGCCCAAAATGTATGCCAGTGGAGTACATCAGGTTCATGTCGAGGATATGACTTTTATATTAGATATTATGGATATTATGGATATTATGGATATTATAATGAAAACTTTAATGGTGATTTACCCTTTGGTGAAAGTTTTTCCTCTTTTTACACTGAAGATGGCGATTTGTGACTTTCCCTATGGTTGCAGCGGCGATGGGGATGGAAATTGATTTAAATTCGTTATTTTTGCCATTTTATAAGGGGGCATGTTTGAGATTTTAATTTACAATTTAATTAAAGACTTAAACTGCAGAGGAAATGCTTTGGTCGTTGTTTCAGTGATTGCATTTGTGGGAGTCCTTAACTACGTCACTTTGGAGCTAAGCAAACTTTATTATGCAGTGACTGGATTTAAAAAATATGGATCAAGATTTTATCATGCACTTCTCCATTACACGAATAGATGATGGTTTGGCTAAGGGAAAAGAAGTGATACTTCTGGTTAAGGTTGATTTGGACCCACAAAATGCGCAAAAATATTCTTGAGGTTTATTTAAAAACTTTATCACATCCTATTCTGTCAAAAATAAGTCAGGTTCGTAAGGCCATCCTCTCATCAAGGCACTGTTCAGGGGGTCGTCCCCATGTTAAAGTGCCTTGTAAAATCAACCAATACATATAGTGGACCTCATGGTCTAGACAAAGGGGGTCCACCATAGCTCTCAATTAATGAAAGACTCCTCGGTGACGAGCTCTCATGTAAAAAATGAGGGTGCCACTCAAAACCAGTAAGAATCCTGCCATTTTACCAAAAAAATCAGTGGAAAGCGCGGCGCTGGCATAAAGGCCAAGAGCTGTGCAGATAAAGGGTTTGAGTTCATAAAAAACAACTACAGTAGTGGAGCGACCCATAAAAAATCTCCCGTTCGGTTGGAATAAAATAAACTGAAAACATCTTTATTTCTTTAGTTGGTCTATCCAAGCTGTAATCTCAACGCTTAGAATAAGATGCATCCAATTGATATTTATCAACGCAATTTCACTCTAACTTGCTAAAACTATTTTGCAAACCCCTATTCTCAAAGGAATACATATTAAGGTAAATCTCGTAGAAACTGGATAAAGTTCGATCAATTTTTTTTGATAGGGTTTAGACCGATCAATACTTTGTAGACACTTTTTTTAACAAATAATTTTTGCTTACAATTGACCTGCGAATTGCAAATCACGATAATTTAGTCATGGGAATATCTGAAGGGAAGAAGATCTCTGGAAATAGATTCATTTATTTTTGTAGAGTCTCCATTTTTGTCATCGTTCAAATCATTACTTTTCTGAGTATGAACTTAAAGGCAAGCGGGACCACTTGTTTTAAAACTCAAAAAAATAGCATCGGGCCTCGTTTTGATGGAAATAAAACCCAATTTAGAAATATAAAACTAGAAAATTTAGATTTAACTAATTCCACTTTTTTTTTGGCAAATTTCTTTAATGTTTCAGTTAGAGGTATTTATGGCAGTCAATTTAGTTTTAAACAAAGTCGATTGGTTCATTTGAGTTTGGAACAGTCGACAATAGCTTATGTAGATTTTCGTGGAATCATGGGTCTAAATTTCAACATAAAAAATGTTACATTTTCGAAAGTAAACTTTTCTGGGGCTAAAATTATAAAATCGCACTGGAAAGAATTTAAAATAATTAATTCAGACTTCAACTCTGCTTACATTGCGGACTCTGTTTTTGAAAATTGCAGCTACTCGAAAGATCTCTTTAAGGGAGTTATTCTTATTAATGTTCGATTTATCAATTGTCATGAAATTATATAAAAATGAATGTATTTAAGAAATCCATTGACGAAATTTCAAACAATAAAAACCTAATTTGGTTTGGGTTTATTTTATCATTACTTCATGTCTTAACCGCATTTTTTTGGAGGCACGGTCTTGATTTTGATCAAGACATGATCTGTTGGAGTTTCTTAACAAATTGCCAGTCATTTTATGGTCAACTTCACGGCTACGAATTGGTGGTTATTTATTTTTACTTTCTCATCTCTATTACATCAGCGATTCTATTTCTTCTAAATAGAATTTCTCTGGCCTACGGTTTCTTTTTAGTGGCTACTTTAGTTAAGTATCTGATTCATATTTCAGATTATAGATTGATGGGTAATTATCATTACATGACAAATATTATTAATTTCTCATTTTTGTTACTTCCCTACAAAGAAGGAACTATAAAACTGTTTATTGTCATGTTTTATTTTTCAGCAAGCTTATTAAAGTTTAATATTCAATGGATCAATGGTCAAAACTTGATTAGGCCGGCGATTCTTAGCGGAAAAATTCTTCAAATAAGCTGCATTTATGTTATTTTTTTAGAATTCATTGGATCTTTTTTTCTCATTTTATCAAAGAATAAAAAAATTTTTTGGCTCGTTTTTTTAAACTTTATTATTTTTCACATTTTTTCATGGCATATTGTAGGTTATTTTTATCCATTAATTATGTTTGGCCTTCTTTCCATTTTTATTTTTTCACCAATTGGTTTGGTCTTATCTAAAAAGAATATTTATTATTTTTTAATGTTAATATTTATCTTTATGGGAATTCAATTCAGTGTGTTTTTTTTATTCCCAAATTCAAGATTAAGTGGAGAGGGACGAATTCTTTCTTTAAACATGTTAGATGCTTACTCCACATGTCAAACCCAATTACTCATAAAACTCAAAAATGAAACGATTGAGTATTATCCGATCAATAATTTTTCTGTTCGCATACAATGTGATCCCTTAGTTACTCTTCGCCAGGCAGAATTAACTTGTGAAAACTTTTTAAAACAAAAAAACTTTATTGATATTGATATGAGTTTGCAAATTTCTGATCAATCTCAGAAAAACTTAACTCTGCAATACTCCTTTAGTGATATTTGCAGTAAGAAACTTCGAATCTCATTTTTAGGAAAGATATCTCAAGATGAATAAGTTTAAACTATCGATAACACTTCTTTCATTTTTCATTGTAAGTTTAGTGATCTACAAAATAAATTCTAAGTTATTAATTGAGGCATCAACAAACTTAAATATTAGCAGTAATTATGAGATTTGGAGTTTAAATTCATATCAAAAAAATGCCTTAAAAAAAGAAGAAAATAAAAATAACAAAACAAATGACTTTAATGATATTTACTATCGGCAGGATCAAAGCCGATCGGCTCGATTTTATGTTGACAACTTGAAATTTGATTTAAAAAAAACATGGTCCTCTGAAAAATTGAATGTAGGCATTCATGGTGCATCCAAAGCCTCTCCAGTAAGTGATGGAGAACTTATTTTTGTAGGTTCGGATGCCTCTTGGTTTTATTGTTTTGATATTTTAGGAAAAATAAAGTGGAAATTTTATTTTGCCAATTCTGATCGTGGAATTCATAGCACTGCACTTATTGATCAAGAAGCGGTTTATATAGGTTCCTATAGTGGCGCTTTTTATAAAATAAACAAACGAAATGGTGTCTTAATTTGGTCACGTATTTTGGGTCAGACCATCGGAGCCTCACCTTTAAGTGCAGGAGAGCACATCATTATTTCAGAAGAAATGCGAAATCGTAACGGTTATCTTGTAAAGATTAACAAAAATACTGGAGAAATTATTTGGAAAAGTGAACTTATTGGGGAGCAATCACATTCGTCACCTGCTTATGATAATAAATCAAATCTTATTTATATAGGTGCTAATAATTCTTCCATTCAAGCTTTTGATTTTGAAACAGGGCGGAGGGTTTTTTTTATACCGGTAAAAGGAGAAATTAAATCTACCCCTGTGATTGAAAGGGATCATATTTATTTTACAACTTGGGGCGGTGAGATTGTATCATTAAAGATAGGTTCAGGGGTGACACGCTGGAACTTTAAAATGGACTCTAAGTCACAAGTCAGTCCCGTGGTTTTTCAAAGGAAAAATTTACTTATTGGAGCTGACTCAGAAAACATATTGTATGCATTGGATCTTACGACAGGGAAGCTTCGCTGGAAAAAAAAATTTGATTTAAAAAATAATTTTAATCAAATAAGTAGCCCCATTGTACTTTTTGATAGTCTAAATAATGAAAGAATTCTTTTTTACTGTAAATTAAACTATATTTGTCTTATCGATGAAAATGGTGAAATAGGTTCGGAGTGGGAAATTGGGGGAGTTTTTTCAGGAGTTCCGTTTTGGAACAAAAAATTTCTAGTTCTGAGTCTTGATGAGGGTGGATTGAATTTTTTTTCTGTTGTTTCGAAATCAAACTAATCAAGT
>JAIBAM010000015.1 GCA_019695175.1 Bdellovibrionales bacterium | reverse complement strand
TGTTGCCATCCTTAGTTGGTGTTTATGTTGCAATAAAATCAAACCAAGTTTTGCCCTTGAACCCAAAGATTTATTTATACCCTAGACCAATTATCCACATCTGACCGGCTATTTATAGAAAGTTCCCTATGTACGAGACTGCTGTTTCATGATCTCTCATCCACAACATTTTGAAATATCTCAGACTCCATTAAGGACCTTGACTCTAAAAAAGGACGCCTTTTGTGTATTTTATTAAAGATGACACATTTTAACTAAAATGACGGGTGACCAAAAAATAATCACCTGTTAGCCAAAATAGCATTTTACGGGACCACTATCTTCCTTCTAAACGCTGCCCCAATTTTTACATCAATTTTATATAATTCTTAGGGACCTTGCAGAGGCCCCCGCGAATCGCATAGATATTGCAGTCTATCAAAAATATGAATTCAATAATTGGTTTTTTTCTAACCCTTTGCTTTTGATTTTGGGCTTATGGTCCAAAGCGTCCTGCTCTTTAGGGTATACAGCTAAACCGCTGGAGGATTTGTCGACACATTTTTTTAGTTGTAAAAACAAAATCATATCCTCAGAAAATTTGGATCAAAAACAATCGGACCAATTTACACCAGATGAAGTCAACCCAGCCCGGATAAATCGAAACTTTTATCATACTGAAATAAAAAAATTAGGTCTAGGTGTCGTCGAGTTAATTCTAAGTGACCTTAAAAAGGGACAAACTATTCTCAAAAATATGATTGATTTACTAAAAAACCAATCTTTCTTTAGAGACTTTAGAGATTCTGACTCAATAAAAATGGTTAGAGATAAATTCAAAAATTGTTTGGAAGAGAAAAAATGTAGAAATGATTACTACTCAAAAATTTTTACTCAACTACCAGATATTTTATTAAAATTTCGGGTCAGCCTAGCTATAACTCAATATTCACCAAACTCAAGATCGGGGTTCTGGAAATACAATCCTACAATGGGACCATTACTATCTCCGAGTTATTTTCAATCAAAAATTCTATATGACCCTTTATCCTATGAAGAAACAATAAAGTTTAAAAATAATCTTGAGGAGTTCTGGGATGGAAAAAAACAAATTACAGGAGGCCTTAAATTCTTGAACGTTAAAACAGGAGGTGTGGTAGATAAATATATTCTTTTTTTAGAAAAAAAAATCAAAAATCTTAGAAAAGATAGAAATTTAAGTAGTGATCCACAAATTCAAGAGAAGCTCAATTCTTATAATAATACCCTTCAACTTTTCAAAAAAAACACCTCGATTGAAAAATTTGAAAAAAAAATTGAAGCACTCTTGGGTATTACAGATACCGATTGGAACCGGTTCTTGCATCGTGAGTTTTCTAAATTTAAAGAGGGTCATACAGTAAGGACCTGGCAATTCTACAGCAAATTTAGACCTTTAATATATCTAACCAAATCAGAACCCGATATTTCCGAACTCATTCAAGCCCTTAACCAGGCTTTATCAGACAATTCTCAACTTGTCTCAAAATTAGAAAATAAGAAAAGTATTATTTTCAACTCACTTTCAGCCAAAGGAGCGCCATTTGAAGAAATTACTGATATTTTAGAGTATTCATTTTACGTGGAAAAATACCTTCATGATCAACCACAGTTTTGCCAAATCGCGGAAACCAGAACTCGTGAAATCTTATTACATAATCAAGGAATAATGCCTTTTTATTTTAGTTTAGCTCTTATTGTTATCGCTCTGCCAATCCCAATATCCAGTACCATGGTACTGGATATTGGTGCGATGGTTTATTCAGAAAATAGCATTCGAGAAGAGAAAAATAAGATCAAATCTAATATTAACTTAAATCTTACCGATAGAGATTGTTTTAAATACGATATAGATCCTGGTGATACTTCTGAAGAAATCGATGGTATGTGCGAAAATAAATATATAAAAATTATAGTTGAACTAAATAAGCTCAACTGGAATTCTGTCATAAATATTTCCGTCGGAATTGGAATGCCTATTTCAAACAAATTTTACCATCTCCACATAATGAGATGAATGATATAATTTAAATAAATATTATATTGTATGAATGCTCATAAGAATTGAATCACATTTCATGAATCCATTCTCTTAAAATAACAACTTCTGCAGGGGCATTATCTATCATCTTAAAGTCCTGAGGCATAAGACCATCAATGATAGCCAAGTATATAGGGGAGCTTTCAGGATGTCCTGGAACAATAAATTTCGTGGTTTTTAATTCGTTCAAATCCATTATGTTGGGTGTGTTGGAACCAATGCCTCCACCATGACATTTGGCACATCGATTTGATAATATTTCCAATGCTTTATTCTGAAGGTTCTGAAACTGGATAGAACTCAACGAATTATTAGATGTACTATTATTCCCAAGTTGATGTTCACTACCACAATTTTGAAACCCTACAACTAGAAATAAAATACCAAATAATAAAAAGATGATTTTAAGTTTAGTCATTTCTAGCTCCCCCTTTAATCCAAACCTCTACCTTTTTTCTTAAGGTTGGCTCTAACAAACTGCCCGTACCGTTATCCAGTAATGGCATAGATCTTAACCCAGAAATTTCTGCATTCATTCTCACAAACATTTTACTAGTAACATCTGAAGGAATTAAAACTTTATTTGCTATCATCAAATCATAATCACTCAAGTTATAACCCCCACGGTTATCTACCGAGTTATGACATTTAAAACAATTTTCAAAAAGCACTCCTCCAGGCTGCATCAATGAAGAAAATGTGGGGACTCCCTCGACATTGGGGGCATCATCGTCAATGATAGTAATAACCGCTTTATCACTATTGTCAGTTTGATTTATCACGGCGTTGGTCACAGAAGTGATTTTTAAATTAATGGTTTCCCTAGGTTCAATTCTTTGATCATTGCTTATTTTGAAAATTAAATTCTTTTTTGTTTCTCCTGGAGCGAAAACAACAGCCAAAGTATCCACTTGATAATCCCAATCCCATCGATCTACCTCTACAATTTTATTGTTTACAACAATCTTCATGCTCCTACGATTTAATGCTGCATTTACATCATTCGTATTTTCAATGGCTACTGTCGCCGTCACATAATCAGCCGAACGTGCAGGGGAAAGCTGTAATTCCACGGCCAATAAATTTTGATTTGAAGAATTATCACTAGAAGCTACAATAGTCTCTTTAATCTGAATATCTGACTTACTAAAACGCACCAGTGAAGGTGGTTCAGGAGGCGGAAGATTTAAAGCTTCTTCTAAAGTTCCTATCGATATTGAAACTAAATCCGTATCGATAATCACTTCATCGGCAATCATGGCCCCCGGTGCCAGAACAACTGGAGAGGTCGTTTGCTTACGAACAAAAGCATCAATATATTTGAAGGTGGTTTGAAGAGAAATCAATCTTCCATTCAGCTTGATTAAGATACTTTTTATATAAATATCAACAGTATCTGTAACCAGACGAGGCTTGTAAAATACGTAATAAGATTTGCCGCCAAATTTAGTTCTTTTAATATCCACCATGAACTTGGCATCACCCAGCTGTGGAAGAGCAATTGTATTGTCTTTTTGAATCAAGTCGGATTCCAAATGCGACAAAGACCAGCTAAATGTTTTAACTTCCCCTTCCTTTAATGCCTTTAATGGATACATAGGTTTTGATTTGAGTTCTAATCGATCAGACTCATTAATTGTTGTTGGATTGGTAGAATAACCTCCCTCACAAAGAGAAATATTTTCTAACCCTTGAACCCATTGTTTCCTTAATAAATTAATTTTTTCAATATTGTCGATTCCGGTATAAGGAGGATTATGGCTGGAGTCGATCGCATATCCTGAAAGCTTTTCGTAACCAACAAAAACAAACGAGTTGTAGGCCACCATAAGGCCGGATGAAGCGAAAGCCCCTTTTCCAACGCCGCCTTCCACATGGCAACCTGCACATTTAGAAGTGGTGAATTTATGATAGGTCTGAGAAAAGAGATCCATTTCATCTTTGTAAGAGCAAGGAACTAAAGATGATTCCTCAGAAACGGCACTCTGACTTAGTAACTCTGAATGCTGTGAAGAACAGTTATTAAAAAAAATTCCCGCAATCATTCCGCCAAACAGAATTAACGGTAAAACGTACCATCTCATTACCACACTCCCCTTTTTATAAAATTAAAAGAAAAATTCTTTTAATTTTAATATGAACCCTCTCCACCTATTATTCTGCAATTTTTACCACTTGATTGAGTTGCTCTGGAGTAAACACGCGAGAAACTATATTTTCAAACAATCCTAATTTACCATTGAAAGACATATAGTTAGCCAACATAGCTGCGGCTGCCAGTTCAGGTGAATCTCCTGTTATAAATTTATCATCAGCAGCCTGACCCGGAGTCATCTGGCCCACTTGAAAACCACTTGCTGATGGCGGCTTGGTCGGATTATAAGCAATCATATAGGCGACACCACCCGAACCTCGATCTGAGGAAAAATTCACTGCAGATGAATCAGACAAAGTTGACCCTACTCCCCCATCTGAAGTGACACATAAAAATACTTTTTTACCCATCACTGCCGCTGACTCTAGAATTCTACCGATCGCCAACCCTGCTGCAGTATCAGAAGCGTTGGTATTGGTCCGTGCATTCCCGTGATAATCATAGCCCCCCATCGTTAAGTTTACACTTCCCGCGTTTCCTTTAAGCGCGTTGTACATCATGGCAGCAAATACAAAGTTTTGTGAACCCGGATCAGAATTGTTATTAATATTCCAAACGGTTGCAAGCGCGGGGTTTTCTAACGGGCTTGTCCCTGTAGTTCCAGTGGACACCAAAGTTTGATTCGTTAATGAAGCACAAGCCGTAAGCGCAGCTACCTGTGAACCACCACTCATGGAGGCCAAAGTTCTCTCTTGAGCAACAGTTAAGCGATTTACCATTCTAAATAAACCGACTTTTTGTTTACTATTCAATGTGGCTAAGCTTCCTGCTACATTAATCGCATTCGCCAAATCGGTGTAGCTAGAAACAATTAAAGGTGCAGGCGGCTGAATGTAGGCTGGTTGATGCCGCCCCCCAGTGGGTGAATTGACCGTTCCCAAGCTAGGTAAAGATATTCCTTTAAGACCCGCACGATCCACCGCTCCAGTTATATCAAATTTATTCATTGTGGAGTCATCTTGAGAACGAACTGGAATTCCGGCAAAAACAGCATTTTGCAATGTTGCTGGTTTAGCCCCTGTACGAATACCATTAATCATTCCACTGACGTTATTTCCTGCAAAAGGGGCTTTGTTTGCAAACTCCCGAGTAATGTTTAAATTACCACTCGCCCCCAAACCTAACACATTGTAACTTGGAAGTAACTGCCCGCCAGCATCATGAGGGACAAAATTTGATCCCATAGCAGCTCCGCCTGCCAAACTTAGTTGTACAAAAACAGCCATGGAGCTCACATTCTGTTGTCCACCACATACCAGATCAAGTCCATGAGCTTCTTCAGATTTCATAAGCAATTGATAAATCGAAGGTAAAGTGATGGCTGCAGAAAACTGGATAAGCCCTGCCTTTAACAATTCTCTTCGCGTCCTGGGAACGCCATGAGGATACTTGATTCGAGGGGAAATAAATTCCATTTCTGATTTTTTTTCATTATCCTTTAGGTTCTCTAATTCTTGTTTATTCTTTTTTTTCATAATTCCCCCTAATCAAAATAAGTCAATTTAAAATGTAATCCCAGATAAACTGGATAAAATTCCAGTGCAAACCATTAATGCAATATTTTTTGTTTGCTGAAGATCACTACTGCTCACGCCCGACAATCCAGTTGCAACTTCTTCCTGAATAATTCCCAACTCTTCCGAGGTCTCATTTCTTGCCCAACAAGATCGAGTGATTCGACGAACTGTTTCGGCTACATTTTGCGATACCCAAGTTGCACTTCCAGAACTAAAGTTAATGGCATTAAAAATTCTTCGTTTTTCTTGAGGAAGAACACTTTCAGTACTGACCAAATCATTACAAATTTCACCAGAAACGGCGGCTATGGCCATCAACATAGGTGCGGTCACGTCTGTTGCATAACCATATTCTGAAAAACTACTTTGTCTTTTAGACCACTCCGCCAATGTTTGTGTGGACGCCAAACCTAACCCTGTACAAGAAACTAAATTATCAACCAATTGTTTATTGTAAATCAAAGAAACTGTCGAAGCGTTTGGAAAAATATCAATACTGCTACCAGTTGTTCCCCCTGATGTTCCGATCATCACTTCAGAAGAGGAATTTACACTACTTAAATTAGAAGCCATTTGGCTGCAACCATGACCTAGAAAAATCACCACCAGCAAAAGGGAACTCCCCACACTCAATAATTTAATCTTTTTTTGATGCCAAATTTTTGTCATAAATTCCCCCATAGAAAATTTTAAAAAAAATCATAATTTATTTACCTAAACATTTCTCTGATGCAGCCACCTTAGAAAACAAATATTTTAATTTATAACCAGTGCTAGAAAAACCAGCGGCAATATCACTGATAAAATCTTTTTCGCTTTGTGATTCTTTTTCATCTTTAAGAGATCCAGGATCTCTTTTGCAAACCGAACGAAATGCCCGAATTGCCATACAGCGTGGAAATGCTTTACTTTGCGAAACCAAAGTGGCGAAACTATTGATACCATAACCTTGGTGAGTGGATTGATTTTTAGAAAGCTCGGGCCATCCAAAATAAGAAGCATTTAATCCTTGATTGGCATTATTAACCCAAGCTGTACTTTCCACAGCATTGCCCTCTGGAAATGTTGTGTTGTTGCGGTTCATTTTTCCCGCAATTCCTATTGGGTTTTGAAATAAAATAAGTGGGGAAGTATTGTCATTTTCATTGGCAGAACTTAAACCATATAAAACATCAGCATTTTTAACATAATTGGCTGAAAAGTCTACTTTAGCAAAGGCCCCGCGAAAACTATCCATAACAGAATGGCACGATCGACAAGTGGTTTTATACTTCTCATGAATACCCCCAGGTGCGCGATCCACATCTCTTCCCACAAAGGTATCCGTACCAGAAGTGTCGGCCCATTGATTGATGGGAATACAAAGAAATTCCCTAAAAGTATATTCAACCAATCGTCGATTGGTTCCTGCAACCGCATGAGCCGCCATAAAAGCACGACTAGTGATCACTCCTGCTGTATCCGGGTTGGGCACCACAGATCCAGTTGAACCATTGTAAAGTTTTTGACCCACCACCTTCATCAAAACCTTTTTTAGATCATAACGACCTTGTTCCAAATATTGATAGTGATTATTTGATAAAAGGAAATCTTTAATTTCATCATTGGGAACGGCGGTCAGTTTTGGATCTCCACGATAAGAATAATTTCCTGTCAACAAATCTGTCGCAGGAAGATCATCACGAGCTACACCTATGATGGTCGCCACTAAATCATTTAAAGGAGTATTTGTAGTTTCATCTCGAGTGGACATCCTGGCCGCCATATCTCGCACTGTAATGTTGTAAAAACTACTATCGTCGGTAGCGAGCAAAGCCGCTTCATCAGCCTTTTCTTCTTTTATTTTGTCTGCCATTTTTTGAAGAATAGGATTATCAATAGGTGTCTTTATGCCTGTTATTCGTTTAAAAATTGTTTGAGCTCTTTCAAGTTCTGGGGTGATGGGTGCATTGAGATTTACAGGATAAGTTGCAAGCAAAGTAGAACCAGGATCCAAATCCCCCAATAAATCTTTTCGGGTCAATGCTTGGCAATATATTGCCAGAGAATAGATTGTTCCCAACCAAGACTTCCATTCTTTTCCAGGAACTGGTCCAGCATCGTACTCTGGAAACTCCGAGTAGAAGGGTTCGTTTCCTATAGACAAATAATATTTATCTTTATCTGGATCTGAGTTCCAAATACTCAAACTCGAACTATTGATGGTCTCTTGTTGCAAGATCAATGTATTAGAGGAGTTACTTAGCCAAAACCGAGAGACTCCACTTTTATCTTTGGTGTAGACCACTCTTTGTGCTGGCATCTTACTTCCAAACAAAAGAGTACCGGGTGATCCTAAGGAATTAAAATTGATCATGGAAGATAAATTTAAAGCTCCAGAGTACAATCCAAGTCCATCATATTTCTGCCCTATATAAATCAAGTCGGTATGACTCACAGGCTTGTTAGAGACCAAATTCTTTTTTCCCAGAGCCACGATGCGCACCGGTTGTTGCCTACCTACAGGCTCTTCGGAAAGATTGCGAATCCAAGCTTCAATGGTGATCTCATTACTTGCACTACAGCTTTGAACAATTCTTGTTGCAGCCAGTTTGGAACGAAGCACAGAAACGCTTTTAAATGTGAGTCCCACTTTCCCATTTTCATCGGTAGACAAGATAAAGTGACTTGGATTATCCACTTCTAAGTTCAATGGAACTGAGGATCCTGAGAGGTCAGGAACAAAATTGTTTGTATAGGAACTGCTAGGTGATTGATAGTCTTTGAAAGAATACAAAGCCTGCACCCCTGGTAGAGCCCCTTTTCCATCAATATCTATTGCATAAACAGAATAACCAAATAAAGAAATCGTCGAAAGCACAGTCAAAAACTTCAGATTTAAAAGATGAGAGATCAAGTCTTTGTGCTTGTTTCTTATATAGAATAATTTAGACATAACCTCACCTTTGTTTAAGGTAACTTAATAAAAAATATTGAACCTGAATTTAAATAAATAACTCCATCAGATCCGGCCTCATCATCTAAACGAGACCCACTAATCATCCAGTTTCCATTTGTACCTACACTCTCACCAAATCGATCCTCCGTGCCACGATCATTCATTCTTGGAACTAATTTGAATTTATGAACCCATTGGTTGGAAGTCAGAGCATATTGATAAACAGCTCCAGAGAATTGTGTTTTATCCATTGAATACATTGGAGCCCCCACCAAAATCATTTCTCCATACAACGCTACAGATGCACCAAACAAATTACCATCAGCACCATCAATTGGAGTCAGTTTGGATTCCAAATTATAAACACCGTTTGTGAGTTTAAACACAAAGGCAACACCAGACTTCTCTTTTCCTCCAGTCTTTAACCCAGTTTTAGCTCCAACAACCACTCTAGAATCATCCACGTCCACCGCAGATCCAAATTGAGCCCCTGGGGTCAAATCACTTCCAGGGTTTAAGATACTTTCATTCCACATATTGTTATTTTTTGTAAATAAATAAGCTTTACCAGTAAATATAGTCTTATCTGAAGTACTACTCGAAGGGGCTCCCACTGCCACACGAATTCCTGATACCGCAACAGTAGCTCCAAAATAATCATGAGCTACACCATTAGAGGATTTAAGTTGTGCTATTTCACTGATGGTTGTTCCATTATCTTGAAATAAAAAAACAGCTCCAGACTCCACTGATTTTGAATAGTCCCCGCGATTGCTACCCGGAGCTCCAACAGCAATTAAATTTCCATCGACAGAGAGGTCATATCCAAAAAGATCTTGATCATAAGTGGAGTTTTTAACACTGGCTTCTAAGGTTTGAGTTTTGATCCATTGAGTTCCATTAAACCTATACACATAAACATAACCATGATCCCCCTGGAAGGGAGCCCCTAAAAGTATGGTATTGCCAGAAATTGCGGCTGAATAAAGTTCAGATTGTGATGTCAATTCAGTTGGCATTAATTTTTGTTTAAAAATCCAAGTGGTTCCATTATAAAAATAAACGTAGGCCGCACCTGCATTGGATGTTTTTTCATTGTCACTGGAAGCCATAACCACAGCGTAATTACCGGACATGGACACTTTACCCCCGAACTGATCATTAAGCTCAGGATCTGGATTGTTTGTTTTGATTTGTGTGGGACATGAATTATTTAAATTAACTTTAAAAGAAAGTTCATTTGATTTTGTAAGACAGAGATTATCTGTGGCCGCCAACGTCACATTAGCTTGACCTGACATGCATTCATTTTCCAGTCTTAAAGTGACTTTATTACTATTCTTATCATTATTATTTTGATCACAAGAAACATTGAATCTTTCAACACCACTAGCTTTGCAATTAAAACTAACCCCTTGGGTGGAATAACCTAAACTGAGACTAAAAATAATATTTGGTGGGATAACAGTCCCAGCATTTGTACCCAATCCTGAAGAAACCATTAAATCCTGAGGACCCTTACTTAAAGTCGGAGGTAAATTACAACTATTTATACCTGAAAGACTTTGTGTTTTAGAGACTCCACTATTTCCAACCGGAGCACAGTTTTGAAACTGCGTACTGAGCATAAATATAAGAGTTATTATTGCAACCAATCTTATCAGGTAAAAAGAAGTTTTGGATTGTTTCGAACTGATACGAAGTTTCATGACACCCCCAGCCTACGTAGAAAGCAAAGAGAGGGCCGTCTAAAAACTAATTAACTGATCAAGAAGGATAGGATTTGATTAAGTCTTATACATTGAACAAACTCTGTACTAAAGACTACGCTTCAATTTGATTGAGTTCTAATAAGACAATTTTTTTTGTTTGCATAAATCTCAACCTGAAACAAAATAAAGCCACAATTATATAGTTATATATTTTTATAGTTTTATAGTTATATATTTTGAAAACAAAATCAGAATTCTAACTTGCAGGAGTCAGCACTATGGCTAATTAGATTTTACATTCACAACTTGTGGCCACAAACTGGCCTGAGACCAAGGAAGTTGTCGCTGTTTTAATCGAGTCAGAGGAAACGTACGGAGTGAGGAAGCTTTCCACTCGTTATTTATATGAAGATGTTCTGACACTGTGGCTGTGGAGGCCATCTGAGCTACAGTAACAAGATTGAGTTGTATTTCAGGGCGAAAAATCCAATTTAAAAATTTACGATCTAAGTCCGTCATTTTGTGCTGAGGACAAACTCCCAATCCCAAAAACCAAAGTCCCAACTGATTTTTAAAAGACTCAGCTTCTTCTCCTAAATTCGGTTTGGACTCCTCAATATAACTTGTAACGAAGTTTTGGGTTAACTGAGTCGATTTATCTTTGTTTTCATCCTCACTTTTATCCTTTTCGCTCATACCTGGAGAATTTAAATGAACCAAAGGCTGAAGAGTTCTCCAAATTTGTCCAACAAGAAAGTCCGATTCAGGTTCATCCTCACTTTCCGTATTGGACTCAATTGTGTTTGGCAACCCTAAGTCATAGGCCAACAACAAAGCCTCATCCACTGAAGTTAATAACTGGTAGGTTTCATTTTTTCGAAATAATTCATTCCCTTGCCACTGGGTCACTGACCATAACAGTGGCAGAAAATATTTATCATTGGGATCGCTTTGTATCCCTTTAAAATCAGGCCACAGTCGATCCCACCAGATTTGGTCATTTTCAGGCCAGGGACTCAACCACCCATTATCAACCAAATCACTGATAAAGTAGGACTTCAATGATACAAAACTACAGGATAATTCATTTTTATTTTGTATCCATTCCGACCGCGGTAGACTCTCAATTTCCAAACTAAAGTCCTGAATTACAGGATTTCTCGTTAACAATCGGTACCAAACCTCAGGATGATCGGTCAAAATTTTAATCGTGGGCGGATTCTGGAATTGAGTTATAAATCGCATTTCATAACGTCCAAAACCAAACCAAGCCAGTAACAACACAATAATAAGAGATAACATGAAAAAAATTCGAAAGAAGAGGTTCATCTGGATTAGATTATATAATCTGACTCGTAATAGCAAAACCTAATCGCACGATTTCAAACTCCTCTCTACTTAGCTAGAGTTTAGCTACTTATTTTGTGACCTACTTGGCTCACAACTTCTTCATTAAGTGCAGTTATCAGATAAGGCACTGAGCACTTCATAGGGTAGACCCCATTGTCTAGCAGTGGGGTCCACTTTAGAGAGCTTCTCAGAAACACTTCGTTTAATACTGCAACCTGTAAATTTCCAAACAGTTTCAAACGAAGCCCCTCCTACTAAAAGATTTTTTTTAGTACTTAATACAAGAAGTAAAATTTACTTTCTTCTTTCCAAACGTTCTCATCGGCAGAAAAAATAGACTCTAAATCTTGAGTTGTGGCAGATTTGTCTTCGACCCATTCTCTCACTCTTTTATCCCCAGTCAGAATATCAATGGGCATTAGAACTTTTTCATACTCATAAGGTGGTTTTAGCCAAAGTGTTCTATCTGGATAAATTTTGTTTACAGATTTTAAGTAGGAGCAAATCAATCTGAGGGGTTTAAATTGTTCTGGATCATAAACCCCATCATCCACGTGAATCTGAATGGCTGAAACCATTTCACCTTTGTATTTATGAAATGTGGGCTCAAAATACGACGGCCTCAACCGACAACCTTTAAGCCATTGGGGAGCAAACTTTTCCATTTCAGCTAAAATTTTCCAACTATCCAAACCAGGAGCTCCAAAATTTTCCAAAGGTCGGGTAGTCCCCCGCCCCTCTGAAAGAGTGGTTCCCTCCAACAAAACCGTACCTGCGTATTGTCTTGCGGTAGTCAATCGCGGCATATTGGGCGAAGGATTTACCCAACATAATTGCTGCTGGGGCCAACCAAAATCAGGTTTTTGCTCAGGATCATAATTCTTCATGGATACAATTTGTAAATCAATATTGATTTTCCGAAAGCTGCAATACCAACTTGCGGCTTCACCTAAAGTAAAACCATGACGCATAGGAAGTGGGGCTGCGCCAACGAAACTGGCATAATCCATATTTAATTTTTGCCCTTCCACTGGTCTACCCGCAGGGTTGGGTCGATCCAAAACCCATAGGGATTTATTGGGATATCTACAACTATCTTCTAAAATGTAAAATAAAGTTGTAAGGAAAGTATAAATCCTACAACCCACATCTTGAAGATCCACAAGCAACACATCAAACTGATCCCACATAGAGGGAGTGAGTCGACGAACTTGACCGTACAAACTAAAAATAGGAATTTTTTGTTGCGGATCAATATAGTCATCACTTTCAATCATATTATCCTGCTTTTCCCCTCTCATCCCATGTTGAGGACCAAAAGCACAAACAATATTTATTGTTTTAAGTGAACAAAGCTCATCAAAAGACGACGAAAGGCTACTTGTCACTGAAGCCGGGTGACCTAAGAAAGCAACCCGTTTATTTTTAAGCTTGCTTTGCAATGATTGTTCAGAAAGAAGTCGATCGATTCCCAATTGGATCATACATCCACCCTCTTTGTTGCAAAACTCATCCAAAGTTCTTGTAAATGAAGAGCTGTAGCAAGCAGCTACAGCTCCGACTGACTCTTACTGACATAAGAGTCGCAAAGAAAAAGCCCCATCGAATGGGGCGTTAAAGCATAAATTAAAAAAAATTACCATTTAGCTAAATGATAAAAGTTTTTAGATCAATCACCGCCGCCTTCAGGTGGTGGCTCTGCGGGTGCTGATGGTTCTGCTGGCATTTGACCTGCATCAGGTGCTGCTGCTGCAGGAGCTTGAGCGGCCTCAGGTGCTGGTTGAGTGACCTCTGCAGGTGGTGCTTCTGTTGTTGGTTGTTCACTGCATTTAGAACATCCGGACAACAACCCAAAAGATAACATAAGACCCATAACTATAGTTGTTTTTAATTTCATTGTATCTCCTCTCCTCGATTTTACGATAAAAATGGATTGTATATATTGAACCTAAAACAAAGCCCAACGCAACTATTTTGATTTTTATTACTGCTAAAAATTAGAAATCACTCAGCTTTAATAATGCCACAACCAATTCGATCTCCAGAATTACCTGACGGTTGCGTTTTTAAATCATCTTCTTTCCCATGAATAACAAGGGATTTATCCAATAACTTGTCCAACTCTATGCCCTTCAACATAAGCTTGGCAAAACCCTTTCCCTTTTTGTTAGCTTGGATATTACCCAAGTCCCCTGAATGATGCGGCTCGGCTGAAGGATCCCCATGCGAGGATTGATGTAGATCAAAGTGACCTCCCGCCTTACTTGCACCCACACCACCACAGTCACCCACCTGATGAACATGGATGCCATGTTTTCCAGGAGGTACCAAACCGGTGACTTCGACAATCACTTCCACAGCATCAGAACCGACTCGGGTAAAATGAGCTTTTCCATTGAGTTTACCTTGATTCACACTGTGAATTTCAGCAACCGCTGCAGTGATTACTTTTTGGGGAGGTTTTTCTAACTCCAATTCAGAATGGATTTTTTTTTGGGTACATCCCAGAGCAATTGTCCAAAGACACAAACCCGAAAGCCCGGTAAAAAAATGAATTCTCTTCATGTCGAAACCTCCTAAATTCAATTTACATCCTAAATTCAATTTATATTATAGATGCGACCACTGACAAAACACAGCCTTTTTTAAAAGTCTACGCGAAACTGACCCTAAGAATACACCTCGGTCCGATGGGGTGAGTCTTTGCTGTTTACGGCCCACTGAATTCTGGATCGTAAGTCCTTTGCAAAGGGACCCGGTCGACCCTTTCCAATTAATTTCCCATCAATTTTAATCACCGGTAAAGCCTCAAGTGTCGTCCCCACCATATAAACCTCTTTGGCTTTTAAAAGGTCATGGATAAAAAAATCTTTTTCATAGATACTTCCTGGCATTTCTGCAGAAGGATTTCTCTCCATGCTTATTCTTAAAACCTCAAGCGTGGTTCCTTTTAATATTCGACTCAAATTTGGAATGCAAAATTGATTATCTTGGCTGAGTATAAGTAAGTTTTCAGTAGATCCTTCCAAAATTCTTCCTTCAGAGTCACATCCCAAACTGAAATCCACTTGATGATCGATCGCTTCTTTTTTCATCAACACATTAGGAAGATAATTACAACTTTTAATCTGAGCGTAAAAAGGTGACTTCTGTGGCACTTGACTTACCATAGCGCTCACCCCCTGAAGGTATGCCGATTCAGGCAGAGGTTTAAACTCAGTAACGATCACATAAAGTTGGGAACCCACCGACTCATACGGATTGGGGGTAAAGCTTCCAGGCCCCCTCCCCACATAAATCCTTAGAGTCACCTCTTGCAGTTGGGTGGCCTTTACCGTTTCTAAACAAATTTTCTTTATTTCATGCAGCTCTTTTGGCAAAGCAAGCTGAATGCTTTCTGCAGAAAGTTTCAACCGGTTTAAATGACCATCCAAATCAAAAATCGCACCTTGGGAAACCCGTACTGTTTCAAAGACTCCATCCCCACGATGGACCATATGTTCATCCACCGGCACTAACATTAAAGAAGGATTCAGTACAACCCCATTCCACCACGAAGAGTACATTGCATAGTAAATATTTTTTGTTGTTAAACTTGCAGTCTGACGATTTTTTTTCAGACGATTTAACCATTCACTTTCATCAAGAATATCAATATCTAACATTTGTTTTTTGTCCCTTACCTTTTTATCCCTTACCTTTAGTTCGATTGACACCTGGGCGAGCATTTTTTTCAATATAATCGATGATGGTCCCTGCCACATCTAAACCCGAAGCTCTTTCAATACCTTCGAGTCCTGGAGATGAATTCACTTCTAAAATCAAAGGTCCGTGATTGCTTCTTAGCAAATCCACACCGGCAACATTTAAACCCATTATTTTAGCAGCGCGAACAGCCGCCTTTCTTTCTTCTGGGCTCAGTTTGACCTCATGGGCAGATCCACCTAAATGGAGGTTCGCACGAAACTCTCCATTTTTAGCCTTACGAAGCATGGAAGCCACAATTTTATTTCCCACAACTAAACAACGTATATCAGCACCATCTGCTTCAGAAATAAATTCTTGTACCAAAAAATAAGCATCTAAATTACGGAAAGCTTCAATTAAACTTTCGGCCGCACTGTCTGTCCCTGCCAGGATAACCCCTTTACCTTGAGTTCCCTCCACCAACTTAATAACAAGAGGCGCTCCCCCCACAATACGAATAATTTCTTGTTTCATCTTAGTGGAATGAGCAAATGCGGTAATAGGCATTCCAATGCCTTTTCGAGATAACAATTGCATTGCTCGTAATTTGTCTCTCGACCTGGAAATAGCCACGGATTCATTTAAACAATAAACATTCATCATTTCAAACTGACGTAAAACTGCCGTTGCGTAAAAAGTGACTGAGGCCCCTATTCTTGGAATAACCGCATCAATGTCTTCCAAAACATTTTGCCGATAAAAAACCGAAGGTCTATGGGAAGTAATATTCATATAGCAAAGTAAAGGGTCCACCACCATCACATGGTGTCCGTTCTTTTCAGCAGCTTCAACTAACCTTCGAGTGGAGTAGAGTTGTGGATTGCGCGAGAGTATACATATCTTCATATTATTATTAATTCCATAGATTTTATTTAATTAAACAGATTAACATTTATTTTTTTTTGAGCTTCGTATTCCTCGCGCCTTACTTAATAAATACTTTCTTGAGGGGTCGATCACAATCTCTTTTTGTAAAGCGGTCCGTCCCAGTAGCATTCTAAAACCCATAATGTCACGATTTACCAAAGTTACTTCTATGGACAGTTCACTAAATCCCAAACGAAGAGTGGTAGAAATAACCGGTCGGATCGTCGTCTGTCCAACGGAACTTTTCACTTTCCTAAAGCCAAGAAGCGGAGCTTTGGCAACAATTAATGTACGTTTATTTTTTTGAGGGGAAAAAGAGAAACGAACCGAACGAAGACCTGTTTTTCGATGGCGTAAAATAGTAATATCTTCAGCATGAAGAGCTGATGTCCTGGCCCCAGTATCCAGTTTGGCTTTAAGTGTGACCCCAAACTCAGGAAGTTCCACCCATTCACACCAGCCTACTAATTGCTTGTACTTCAGCATAAAAGAGCAAAGGCCAAGAATTTATACCTTGGCCTTTGCTGAAGTCCTTACTCGTGAGCTGGTGCTTTAGCTTTATGATCACCATGAACACCCTTATTGTGTTTATTTTTTCTTTTAATAGGCACCTTTTTTTCTTCTTTGGGTTTAGCTCCCATTTCAGCAGGTGGAGTTGGCTCAGCTTGTTGAGCTGGAGGCATTCCGCCTTGATCCGCAGGCATTCCGCCTTCTTCAGCCCATGCACTCACACCAAGCACTAACAACGAAGCAACTAGCAAATTTCCTAATTTCATAAATCCTCCTTAAGGATATGTTTCGTTGAAAACCATTTTCAACGTTTCATTAATTGAATTAGTTTATTTTATAAATCCTATTTCCAAATTCTAACTTGAAATTTTCTTTTGTCATGTAGTTTTACATGGTCATTTCTTTATATTTTTTAAGTCTTTCTTTTTCGTTGGCAGGGATATGAACTCCGGAACTTCCAGAAAACCCGAGGTAAACTGAAGACTCCAACCGTCCATAACATTTCTGAGCCAGAACCGTGCGGGGTGCATTTTTAATACAGGATTCAAAGTAAGCCTCATGCAAATTCCAATCTCCCAAGTCATCTAAAACCTCGTAAGCTTGTCCCAATAAAAAATAGGCTTCTGCGATCACTAAACTATTTTTTTCTGGATTTTTTTCCTGACGAAGGAACTCGTGAACCAATTCCGTCGCTCTTAAAAACTCAATATCCCCCACATGATCTTTGGCGAATTGCTGCAACTCCATACCCCGAGCTATTCTGCGTTTGGCCTGGTCAACTAAACTTTTTTTATTTTTTTTGCCCAAGCTATTTTTCCATTCCAGCAAAGAGCTTTGCCAAACCTTTGCCTTTTCCATGACTGAATAGGGTAGTTCTTTAAACCCGAGGACTCGTTTTATTTGGGTTGCAGCACGATTGGGATTTTTTTCCACTCGAATCATTAGGGTAAGGTACTTGCGCAAACCTGTTTCATATTCGAAGGGGAAGTTTTGCATATACTCTTTATCCATCATAAGGCCCTCTAAAAACTGAATTGCCTGTTCATAATGTCTTGAGGCCACGATGAGATCTGCTTTCTCCATGGGTCGCATATTCACTGATGTCATCTTATTCACATCCCATTGAGCCTGAGCCCCTACTTTAGTCAAGGAGTGGCAACGAAAGCAATGGTTCGTAGCCGCCAACGCAACACCTCGAGCATATTCAACCTGTCCCATCTGAAAAGACTCTGCGGCTCGAGTCAAATCGCTCTGCAAGTTAATCAAACTATAGGAAACCAAAGGATCTTCACCAAAGAAAGTCTTCCCCATCTCAGGACTAATTTGATGAACTTGTGAAGAAAGTTTTTTCAAACCATGGCTGATTTTATTAAAATTCTTAGGATCATTAAAGGCCTGACGACTGTAGATATAAGGGATGAGTTCATGGACTTCTTTAGCCATCCCTTGCATTTCACCGGCCCAACTTTTTGCGTCAGCATCCTCTTTGTTTTTATCACTCTTGATCAGATTGCTTTTACATCCTAGAAACAGTGCCACCCCAATAAATAAAGCAAATAAATTTTTAGCCACACACCACCGCCTACTAAGTTGAAACGTACAAAAGAAGTTCTTAACGACCATGTAGGAATGCTAACGGTTTCCCCATTGTCTACGCAAGCCAAAAACTATTTCTTCAATGACTGGGCCAAAACTTCTTTCCCCAGAAATGACTCGACTTGCAAAATTTCGCGATGGTTCAACAAATTGATCATGCATGGGCTTGACTTGGGAATAAAATTGCTTCCTAACTCCGTCCGTACTTCGTCCTCGTTCACGCACATCACGGTAAAGACGTCGCTGAAAGCGAATGTCTTCATGGGTATCAATAAAAAAACTAAAGTTAAGATGACGTCTTATTTTTTCTTGGGTCAATAAAAGAATTCCATCCACAATAACAATGGGTCGTACTTGAAACTCCACCGGAGTCGTTGTTCTTGAGTGACTTGAAAAGTCATACTGGGGCGCTAAAATATTCTCCCCTTTCTTTAAAGATTGTAGATGGGTAGCAAGCAGTTCGAATTCGATGGCCTCAGGATGATCATAATTTATTTTCCCCCTTTGCTCAGGTGTGTGCTCGCGATAGTACCGATCCTGAGCCAACCAACCACAGAACTGATCAGATAAGTTGGCCTGAATCATTCGTGCAAAGGTAGTTTTTCCAGAGCCACTCCCTCCGGCAATGCCAATAATTAAAACTGAACCCTTTTCACTTTCCAATCACACTCTCCTTCCCTACGCAGGTTCCTACCTTGCTACCTTGCAGCAGAAAACAAAAATTCTACCCCAGGGTTTTCCTTTTTGAGCCAATTAAGATCCCACTCCCGTTCCACTAAAACAACCTGTCGATCCTCTGCATCTACCACGACTTTACCCCCCCCTTTAATAGGATTTTGGTAGGATTTGTGACTCTCTGAATCCACAGGCCATCGTGCCACGGTAAAGGGTAACTTTTCCAATTTCACATCAAGATTGTACTCATCATTGAGACGAAACAATAAGACCTCAAATTGCAGTTCACCAACCGCACCTACGATGGGATCTTGTTTTCCCAAATGAGGTTCATATAAAAGCTGCACTGTCCCCTCTTCAGCCAACTGCTGTAACCCTTTTTGCAATTGTTTTCTTTTTAATGGATCTTTAATAGAAAGTCGGCCAAATAATTCTGGAGAAAATCGAGGAATGGGATCAAATATGATTTTTTGACCCAAACTCACACTGTCACCGATTTGAAAATTCCCTGTATCTGTTATTCCGACGATATCACCCGCAAAAGCTTGATTAACAGTTTCTCTTTCCTGTGCCATAAACTGGTTGGCGTAAGCCAGTCGCAATTCACGTTCCAATCTGACATGATAAACTTTCATTCCTCGCTCAAATTTTCCCGAACAAAGCCTTAAAAAAGCCACGCGGTCCCGGTGTCGACGATCCATATTGGCCTGAATTTTAAAAACAAAACCTGTCATTGCAGGATCAAAGGGTGAAATTTCACCTAGATTTGATTTCCTATGGGAAGGCGCAGGTGAATAATCCGCAAATAAATTCAGAAATAAATCCACTCCCCAATTGTGTTTGGCCGAACCAAAGGTCATAGGACTCACTTCACCTGCCATAAAATCGGACACATTGAAATCGCCAATAATCCCCTGAAGAAGCTCCATTTCATCACAAAATGTTTGATAAATCTGTGGACCCACCCAATCTATGATTTTTGCATCCTTCCATGAAGAAACTTTATGCACCTGAGGTTCTTCTTCCCCCTTCTTATATAAATAAACTTCATGGCTCAAACGATGATAGAGACCACAAAAACGATCTCCCATACCCAAAGGCCAAGTTACTGGGTAACATTTTATCCCCAAAGTACTTTCCACATCATCAATAAGTGCCAAAGGCTCCCTACCCTCCCGATCCATTTTATTGGCAAAAGTAAAAATAGGAATTTTACGAAGCCTACAGACCTCATAAAGCTTTCTTGTTTGAGCCTCCACACCTTTTGCTGCATCCACTAACATCGCAGCACTGTCTGCAGCGATGAGAGTGCGGTAGGTGTCCTCACCAAAGTCCTTGTGCCCAGGAGTGTCCAACAAATTGACCCGTAAACCTTTATAATCAAACTGCAACACACTGGAAGTAATAGAAACCCCTCTTTGTTGCTCCAAAGTCATCCAATCACTCACTGCCTTCTTAGCACCTGCTTTACCTTTAACTTGCCCGGCTTCGCGAATCACTCCTCCATGCCAGAGAATCTGCTCTGTAATTGTGGTCTTACCTGCATCGGGGTGGGAGATAATGGCAAAGGTTCTTCGTCTGGCTACTTCTTGGGTAAAGGACAACGGTCCACCTGTTTCATTCATAAAATAAACTTGCGCCTCTTTTTGAATTAAAATTCTTTCTCATTTTAAGTTTCAATATCAAAAACAACACCAAAGTAGGTTCATTAAGAACCTATTCTTACGCCATTGAGCTCTCATTTATAACAGTTTCAGGATGATAGTCGTGTTTTGGAAACACGAGCAACACTTCTTATAAGTTTTCCCTGTTCATCATTTCAATTCTCAAGTATAAAAATTTGTTATTATTTACTCATTTAAAGTTAAAATGAATACAAGATTTTTAACGCTCGTTTATAGGGCTGATATAGAGGGCTAATCCAATAATGTAGTATAGCATAGAGGGCAAAAGGTGATTTGCATGGCTGACAAAGCCAAAAAGTATCCTGAAAATAGTCCAGGAAAGTTTTTCGTCGACCGGGAGTGCATTGCCTGTGACGCCTGTATCCTGGCAGCCCCCAATCATTTCTCCATGCATGAAGACGATGGGCATGCCTTTGTGAATAAACAACCACAAAATAAAATTGAGGAGGACGCTTGCATTGAAGCTATGGAGGGCTGCCCAGTGGAAGCCATCGGCAACGACGGTGATGCTTGAAACTTCTGCTTCTGTAAGCAAATAAGCCATTAAGAGTCATAGTTTGCCTTCTTTCGATTTCTCGAACGAAAATTTATTGAATTAACTAAAGTTTATATAATTAAAGCCCCCCCCATTTGCACGGACTGAGGGGAGAGGGTCTTCCCGTTGAGGTTTTTATCCCAAAGTAAAATGACCGTGCTTCCCAAATTAAAAATTCCAATTTCTTGTCCCACAGAAACGAAATTGTTTGGGCTGAAATTTATCTCTCTGGGTTGACCACCACACCACGAATTAGTGAACAACTTTTCAGCTAAGGGAGTCCCCATTTTTCCCACATTCGTTGCCCCAACCATAACAACGACGACATGAGCAAAGGCATTTTCTTGGTTCTCAATACTTGGTTGAGAAGGAATTCCAGCCTGTCCTTCCTGATAAATACGATATTGAAAAATCAGTCGCTCATTTTTTGAGAAAAGATTCGACACATTTCTCACACTCCAATGATTGACTGGCCACAGAGCCCCAGGCTGGTAGAATAGTTTGGAAACGAATCCATTGCAGGGACTGTGAACACGGTGATAATCTGTAGGGCACAAATAATATGTGGCATATCCCCCGCCTTCTAATCTTTTAGCTAATTCGGAATCTTGCACTAATTCAGCTACAGAATATTTTAAACCTTTAGCCTGAATTAAACTTCCGGAATCGATCTTTCCCACAATGGTCAGTTCACCATCACAAGGATGGACCAGTGGAGATTTTGCCAATGGCCTTAGGTTCGACTTGAGCTTTCTAGTAAACAATTTTTGTAGTGTTACATAGGATTCAACAGGCCCTTCAGCTTCATGCATATTCAAACGATATTTTTTGATAAACCAATTTAGAATCCATTGGTTCCATGGGTCCGGCCATCTCTTTTCAGAGAAATAACCGAAAATTCGACTTAAAATATTTTTGGGGACAATTAGAAGCCCCCACCAAAAAAAATTCATAGATAGAAACTCTGAGGCTTTTTCTTCTTAAATGCAAACTTTGCAAATTTATTTTGCAGCGCTCAACTCGCCTAATGTTTGACTTTCATAACGATCCAGCCACTTTTTATCTGACTCACTCACGGTGCCCTCTATGACCAATCGCTCTCTTATCTCCTGAGCTCGATCAGCCTCCCTTTGAGCTTTTTGGCGAAGCTTTTCTTGCTCGAAAAAATCCGTGGTGGTTGAAACTTTTTCCAAGTCACTGGAAATTTTAAGCAACTCTTCTTCACCCTCTGAATAGGAACGACTCGTTTCCTGGGAAAGGTCTCCTGTAAGGTCACCCAAAGTTACTTTTTCTTGTTCTTGCCCAATACCCTCAGGTATCAGCTGATCAATTTCAAAAAGCGAGGGGAGCTCCTGCAAATTTCTCAAACCAAATGTTTCTAAAAACCTACGCGTGGTTCCATACAACATGGGCTTCCCTGGTAACTCACTCTTACCAGCAAAATGAACCAACCCCTTTTCCATCAATGCCCGCAATAAGTGACCCGACTCCACACCTCGAATTTCATCCACTTGAGCCTTTGTCATAGGTTGCTTATAAGCAATAATGGAGAGTGTCTCCAAGGCAGGTCCTGAAACTCGAAACGTCTTTATTTTTGCCATTCGACGTAAATAATCGCCATTATCGGGTTTGGTGCGCAATTGATAGCCTCCGGCCACCTCTGCTAAATAAACCCCTCGTTGATTGTTGCCATACTCAATTTGTAATTGATCCAACCCCCGACGAATATCCTCTGTACTTACTTGTGTATTCTTAAATGCACCTTTTAATACAGTTAATGATTGGGGACGATCCGTGGCGAACAACAGACTCTCCAGAATAGAAACTATTTTTTCTTCTGATAAGGTTTCCATCTCTTCGATTGAAACCACATCATACTCATCTAACTCCGTGCCTTCAGTCTGAATCACGGGTTGATTCTCCCCTTCCTCAAGGGAAGGTTGGAAAGTATCTCCTTCGGTCTCAATGAATTCAAAATGTTCCAATTCACCCCAGGAAGCTAAAGCTTTTGCAGCTTGATCCGCCAATTTATTAACTTCTTCCATCGATTCATTTGTACTTGGGTCGGTTGAATCGTTTTTTATCTTCATAAGCTGGGTTCCTGAATCACTTGTTCACTCGTTGATTCCATGCCGTTTTCTTGTTCAAAAAGTCGTTTCTCTTCGGCTTCAATCTCGGCATCAGTCGCCATCTCTGCTCCCACTAACTCTTCGGTTTGTATAGTTTTACTATTAAAATCCAATGGAATCTGATCCCTACTGACTTCGACGCTTAATGTGGACACAACCTCTGGGGAACTGTTGTCCACTTTACTTGCATAATCCTCCACATGACTAGCGACCACATTGCGGTCAATGGGCTTTCGGGTCTCGATACGAATTTCTTCAAAGTTTTCCGTCTGAAACAGATAAATAAAACCCATTTTTGCCAATTCTAAAAGACTTAAAAATGTAATCAAAGTTTGATTGGTTCTTTGCGCTCCCTGTGCCGAAAGTAATTCTTGAAATTGCAGCTGTTGACCCACAACAAACTTTTCTTTTATGGATTCAATCCTTGAGGCAATGGACTCAAGAGCCTCAACGACTCGATGGACACCGGACTTCATCGAACGAATCACCATCCGATAGGCTGTAATTAGTGAAAAAAGTGGATTGTCATCCACCACTAAAGCTTCTTGGCTTAGTGCCTGCCAATCAAATCTTTCCCCTCGCGCCCAAACATCTCGTCCCATCCATTTTCTTTCCCCTAAGTATTTAGCAGCGTCTTGAAACTTTTGATATTCCAATAATTTTTGTACGAGTTCTCTACGGGGATCTTCCGTCACAACTTCATCAGAATCTCCCTCGTGTTGAGGCAATAACATTCGACTTTTAATTTGTAACAGTGTTGCCGCCATAGCGACAAAATCCCCCGCCAACTCCAAATTCAGATTCTTCATTGCTTTAATATAATCCAAATATTGTTGAGTTATCCTGGAGATATCGATATCAAAAATATTCATCTCCTGACTACGAATAAGATGGAGCAAGAGCCCCAAAGGACCTTCAAATTTTTCCAAATGTACTTGTAAATTCATGGCACCCACTGGCGTTAATTGAATCAAGAGGTTTTTAATTTTTCAACTGATATTAGTTGATATTAGTAAAATTTTTATCCTGCAACCGAACTTGCCAGATGCAACAAAAATTCTGCGGTCATATAAACAGGAACAGCCAGATAACTAAACGCACCACTCGCCATCAATAAAATCAATATTATTGAAGTTGTGGACTGACTGGCTTCTAAAGTTCGATTTAAATGTTCTGGTAAAAACCTTGCTAAGACCTTTCCCCCATCCAAAGGGTGAAGGGGAATCAAATTAAACACTGCCAAAAACAAATTAATAATCAAAAAAACCTGCAATAAATCCTTTGCACCTGATAAAAGACCACCTATTTGTTGGAATCGATGTAAAAGAACTAATGCAAAAGTTGCTAGGATCGCTAAAAAAATATTAGAAAGAGGCCCTGCAAGAGCAATCCAGAACATATCTTTCCGAGGATTTTTAAGATTCCTTTCATTAATAGGAACAGGTCGAGCCCAACCAAAAAAAGGAAATTTAAAAACCAAGGCCAGTATGGGAAGTAGAACTGTTCCTATGGGATCTAAATGGGCCATGGGATTTAAAGTCAAACGTCCCATAAGTTCTGCTGTTCGGTCGCCTTTTAGGCGAGCCACCCACCCATGGGCGTATTCATGAAAACATAGCGCAAACAAAAAAGGAACAAAGTACATCAAAACCCGACTCGCTGTTTCTGCCATAAACATCCTTTAACTATGGAATAGTTTTAATTCAACTGCAGGCTATCACTTTAATTCAATATACAAAAGCTGCTTCCGACTGCAAAATAACAACTTGTATGGACCAAAATCCAACGAACTATATTGACGCATAATTTCTTAAAAGGCTCTTAAAGACTCCCAGTGAATTTATTGTATACAATAAGATGTGGCTAAAGAATTTAAAAAAGTTATTTTTGATAATATTCACGGACACATCCCATTAAATCGGGTGGAAACTCGAATTCTAGAAACGCTTTACTTTCAGAGATTACGCTGGATTCGACAACTGGGTTTTAGTTTTTATATTTTCCCTGGAGCCACACACACTCGGCATGCCCATGCCGTTGGTGTACTCCATGTTATGGATCGAATCTTAAAGGGAATTCATAAAGCAGTTCCCGAAAACCATCTCTTCGACCCCAATAGCAGAGACGATAAAACTACTTTTCATCGTCTCATGCGACTGGCAGCCATGCTACATGATTTAGGCACATTTCCATTCTCCCATTCCATAGAACTTGCTTACATAAATCACTGGCGACGACAAAAATCCCACGGTCGCCCTACCAAGTACAATGCCAACCATGAAACGTTGGGCTCTCATCTTATTCTAAGTACCCGCTTTCCTGGTGGCATTACCCAAATTCTAGAAGAAGAGGGAATTGATCCTTTAGAACTGAGTAAAATTGTTGCTGGAAAATCAAAAAGCTTACTGGCCAATCAGCTTATGCATTCAGATGTGGACGCAGATCGCATGGATTATTTAATTCGCGATGCCCATCATACTGGTATCAAACTTGGGGTCTATGATTTGGATATGCTAATGCGTAACCTGACAACGACTGAAGATGGAGGACATGAGGTTTTATGTATTCATGAAGATGGAATGAACTTAGCCGACGCTTTTTTAATCAGTCGCTATTTTTGGTATTCACAAATTATTAACGACGGCACAGGGTACAAATTCGATCTGCTTGCCGCCAAAATTTGTGAATACTTTTTAGAAAATGGCATGGCCTACTCCTTTGAACATCTTATGGACAACGTGAGCCAAAACCCAAATGAATACTTTACCTTTAATGACTCCTATTTTATGGCCAAACTCCACGAATATTTAGCGGGAAGAATCAAACATCCAATGATTCATGAACTATGTGTTATGCTCGCTCGTCGCATCCCTCCCGCTCAAATTAAAATAGCTCCGTTAAAGCCCACTTTAGTTCACAGCGAAGACCATAGAAAAGAGCTGGTCGAAAAAGCCACTATTACAGTGGAGTGGCTCACTCAAGAGTTGAAAGAGTTGGACCCTGAGGCCTGGATTATTTTTGATATTCCGACTAAAGATGTTATGTTTACAAAGAATTTTGCCTCCCTTAGGAAAGACACCAAAGTAGGTAAAGCTCTCCACGTCAGAGACTCAGTCAAAGTTTTAACCCGCCACCAAGAGCTCAAGCTATTAGTGGAGGTTTCCAACTCGCTCATGCCCATTTTAAGTCAGTACCGAAACTTCATCCCCAGAGTTTATGTAAGTCCAAAAACTTATGATTTACTTGAGGATAAAGGAATTTTAGAAAAATTAAGAAGCAAAAGGGAATGAGATTCAGTTCGAATTTACTGTATATAAACAAATATAGGCTAATAATTATTGGATTAAGGAGAAAAAAATCAATCCATTAAATCAAATTTCAACTTAAATTGGTTGTAATCTTTAATACAAGCTTTACGATCTGCTTCCTCTTTCAAGTCGACAAGAACCTTATGCCTTAACTTGAATAAGCTTAGGACGACCCCGTCACAATCGATAGTACCGGTCTCAGATCGCCCACGTCCTTTATAATCTCGTTGTCTTCTTGCCTTATCATTCTTATCGGAGCATGATTTTATACTCTCTTCCAATGTCAATATAAAGCGTGAGGGAGTACCCAATTCAAATCTCGATATTCCACCCTCTTTTATCGCTTCTACAGGCATTTTGAGACTCCATTTTTCCATTTCATGGGTCAATCTTTCACATTCACTTTGGTTTTCAAGTATGAATCTTGTGACTTCAATGATTCTTTTTTTTAAATTCTCGCTTTGGACCAAACGCGACTGGGAAAGACTATTAATATTTTCGTTCCTCAAGAGTAATTTCACCTGTTCAATCAAAGTTTCAAATATATTAGAGCCACTTAAGGGGTCGATTCCCATGGAAAAAGACTGCTCCAAACTTTCCTGAGCTTTTTCTGACTCCTTTGCAACCTCACCTTGACGCAATAATGGAGCGATTTCATTTAAAGTAGATTCTATTAATAAAAGATAACTAGTCTCATCCACAGCCTGGATTTTTTGGTCCCCGCTAGAACTAAGACTAAACAAAAACAATCCCAGAAGACTCAGTCTTGCAAAAACAGAAAGAAATGCACTCATACTCATATTGAGTTTTTCTGCACGAGCATGTTTATTTTGTTTATAATTTCGGGCAAAGAAGTTCCTGGTCCAAAAACGGCCTGTACACCCGACTTGTACAATAACTTCGCATCCTCTTCTGGAATAATACCCCCTACAAAAATAGGTTGAGCCATGTCTTTTTCTTTCATAAGCTGTTGGACGGCACAAACCAGGGGTATGTGAGCCCCAGAAAGAATACTTAAACCCACCACATCTACATCCTCTTGCAAAGCAGCTAAAACCACCATTTCTGGCGTTTGATGTAAGCCTGTATAAATGATTTCGAAACCCGCATCACGTAAACCCCGGGCCACAATTTTGGCTCCTCGGTCATGACCATCCAAACCAGGCTTTGCAATTAAGATTCTAACGGGAGTTGTTCGCATCGCGAAAATCTAGCGAAGATTGGAGATCTCGTCCATCAAAAAATAATCCGGGGCAAAATTTGGAAGCCGTACTTTATTCGGATGCTAATGAACCCATTCCTTAGCCTCAAAAAAACCGATTCCTTGACTCAAGATAAGAAACTTATAGTGACTCTTATTTTAAAAAATGGTTTCGTCTTGATTTGCTTTTACTTTGATCTCGAATGTAGTGTCGTTTTTTGATTAACTAATAAGCTCTTTTCGAAAATAAGGAGGCCCCCATGAAAAACCCATCGACCGACAACCAAAGATTTGCCATCACTCAATTCAGCGAAGACGAAGAGGCCTTCCGAAGGGCTGTCCGTGAATTTGCAGAGGGTGAAGTCCAACCTCTGGTAGCCTCTATGGATGAGAAAGCTGCCATGGATAAGGAACTCATTGCCAAGCTTTTTTCCATGGGTTTAATGGGAATTGAAACCCCAGAAAGTTTTGGTGGAACCGGCGGAAGTTTCACTATGGCCTGTCTTGCTGTTGAAGAGCTGGGGCGAGTTGATGGATCGGTCAGCGTTATGGTAGATGTGCAAAACACTTTGGTCACCAATGCTTTCTTACGTTGGGCCAACAATGAACAAAATAAAAAATATTTACCTCTTTTATCCCAAGAGAAAATTGGTGCCTATGCCTTGAGTGAGTCCGGAAGTGGATCTGATGCTTTTGCTTTGAAATTACGAGCCGAAAAAGTAAAGGACCATTTTGTACTCAATGGGCACAAACTTTGGATCACTAATGCAAATGAAGCCGACATATTTTTAGTGTTTGCCAATGTGGATCTCTCTTTAGGATACAAGGGGATTACTTGTTTTGTTGTAGAGAAAGGAACCCCGGGTTTTAAAATTGGCAAAAAAGAAGATAAATTAGGAATTCGAGCCAGCAGCACTTGCGAACTTATATTTGAAAACTGTGAAATTCCACTCGCTAATGTCATTGGAGAAATTGGTAAAGGTTATAAAATTGCCATCGAGACCCTCAATGAGGGGAGAATAGGTATCGGAGCTCAAATGCTGGGAATTTCCCAGGGAGCCTATGAAGCCACATTGACATACATTAAAGTCCGAGAGCAATTTGGTAAAAACATCGCTCAGTTCCAAAGCGTGCAGTTCCAATTGGCTGAAATGCGTTGTCTCTTAGAACAAACTCGACTCTTAGTTTACAATGCAGCCCGCCTTAAAGACTGTGGCAGACCCTTCGTGCAAGAAGCCGCCATTGCCAAGCTGGTGGCCTCGCGAAATGCCGAAAAAATATGTTCCCAGGCTGTGGACCTTTTTGGAGGAAACGGATTTACCAAAGAGTACCCTGTGGAGAAATTCTTTAGAGACGCCAAAATTGGTCAAATTTATGAAGGAACCAGCAATATGCAGTTACAAACCATAGCTAAATTAGAGTTAGCTTAAGTTCTGATTGGGAAGGCTAAAACCCTCTTGACCTTCCTGTCCCTTAAATTCTATGGCGACATTCCTCTCATGAAACTATACGGTTTTATGAGAGGAAAAAACTAAATCCAAAACCACGGCTGCTAGAGGTAATCTACGCAGCATCTGCTGCCTGTTGAATATCATTGTTTCGAGCCGACCTTTTTGGTCTTTGTCAGACTTAATTGGTATTGGGGTAAGGTGGGTCGGGATCGGTCCCCAATCCCAGACACATGCTACCATCAATCTTTAGAAACTATTTTCATTTGGAAGCAGCCATCTTGTACCTTTCATAAGCTTGCCATAGCCCCCAAGACACAGGCGCAATAGAAAATAAAGTAAAGAAAACGATCTCTGTGATGAGTGAATAGAAATTGATGGAAAAAAGTGCTTGTAAAACCAGAATAAAAATAGGCGCAAAGATCCAAACCCAAGTTATAGCAAGACTTTTGTTTACATAAAAATAATGCCCACACCACAACGTAAGTAAAATCAAAATAAAAAATCCATCTAAATGAACTCCACCCTTAAAAAGGGGCACTGCTGAAATCACCATGGCAAGTGCGAGCATCCCAGCAACCGCTAAGGTCAATTGCGCTAACCCCAGACTGCCTTCAAATATCATATTTACAGCCACAGCAATTGAGACCAACGTCATTACCATAAGTCTGGTAGAGGTCCTCAGCTGGGCCTTTTCTAAAGCGGCCCAGGTAAACATGGCCCCCAATCCAACTAAACTTATAATTTGTAAGGATTGATTCATACTCCACAGTGAGGTTACAAACGTCCTCAAAGTTATGAAAGCCAATAACACAACAATTAAATAACGTTTAAGCCAACTTCCTTGGGAATTAGCATTTAACGAACCACTCATTCCTAATAAAACCACAAAAAACGAACTCACCACTAAGGACTGAACATTTCCAACAAAGGGCCATTTAGGCTTTCCCACAACTTGTAAAAAAGTGAGTAAAAACCCTAAGACAGCCCCAAAAGAAAATAAAAAATGTTTAAATCTGTTAGGCATAACTTGAGCGACCAAAAAAATACTGGCACTCAACAACAAGGGAGATAAAATTACTTTTAAAGTACTCTGGAAAAAAGCTTCATTCATACACGACTTTCACCTGATTTTGAAACCAGCCTTAGAAAAGTGTTCCAGCTAAACGCTGAAGTTTCAAGGAATAAATGACGAAGCCATCAAACCTAGGGCCCCCAAGGCAACATCAATTCGTCAAGTTGGGGTCTGGCCTCTGCTCCAGGTGAACCCCCATTTATTGGGATTGCTTCAGAATGCGTTTTATCTATTTTTTTTCCTTGTTCACCACAAAATTGACTCCGATCTGCGTCCGAAGATTCTTTAGATATTTCCTGTGGAGCTTTTGTAACATCACTTCTCGACATTAACCGTGCAAATAAACTAAGCAAACCAAGTCTATCTATTTTTATTTTAGGGGTGGCTAGATAAAAATGCGAAAATCTAACGAGAGTCTCACCCCAATTAATGTATGACCTGTCAGGACTGTTTTGTAAATCTGGAAAACGTCCGCAGTAAACAAAAAACTCGAAACCTTTACGCAAAAGTGATCCTGGTTGTTGGTTGTAGGAAATAGATAAAAACGGTTCAAATATTTCATAGGCTCTGTCAACCTCTTCACCTGTCAACTCACCATCGGAATTTAAGTCATAACGAGTTATAACCGACTCCACATAGTGTAAGATCACAGCCGTTGTGGTTATCTGACTCCAATCCACAATATTCTCTCTTCCAAGCTGAGAAGGAACCAAGCTCAATAAAGTATTTACTAACATATTTTTTTGAGTATCAGAAAATTTGTTAAACTCCTGCTGAAGCAGAGGCAGGTTTTGCAAATGGGAGATCAATATATTAAACAAGTTATTCTTATAACATTCTTTTTCAATACCAGGGATATCAAGAATACTTTGCGTGACAAACCCCTTCTTATCAAGAAGGGGCAAAGATTTACTTGCTTCCAAACAAGATCCATTATCATTCATTAAATCTTTATAAATTTTTTGCGCTAACATTCCCCCCGAATAATTAAATGTGACAATTTCAGCGGCTTCCACAAAACTCATTTTATCAGGAAAGAGTCGTATTTTCCCACCTAATTGTGGAAGCAAATTTGATTCGGGAAACTTTCCATTCCCTGAGTAAGTAAATAACTTTGAGTCGCGAAAAACCCTTTCTGGAGTGTCTTCAGCTGCAGGATCAAAAAGCTGAAACTCAATCCCAACATCCCTAAACTCATTATAAAAATTCCGCAATTCCCCCTTTGAAAGAAAACTCCCCAGGCCAAACGTCCCTCTCCCACTAGAAGTATTACTGTATCCACGCATCAACAGGGAAATTAACCCTCGAATCACATTCATTACTGACAAATTATGGAACTGAGCCCGGGAAGACACCTTAACATCCGAAGAGTTCAATAAAGAAATTTGATCTTCATCCTTTTTAAAAAAAGGTCGAAGTCCTTCAAGTAAATAAAAAATAGCGCTAGGACCATCCTTTACGATGTCCGAGGGATTCGGGACGGATGTATCAACAGTTGCCTCAGATTCAAAAATAAGATCCAAACCCGTAAGAACTTGATCTAAGTTTTGATTATCCTTAAAATTTTTAGTTATAAATTCTTGAGTTTCAAACCAAAAATTCACTTCAGATTCCAACTGAACAATGGAAAACTCATCCAAACCCGAACTGGATCTAGCATTAGCTATCACTTTTTGCACTTGATCTTGGCTGAATCCCCGACGCAAAAGCACTTCCACGACGGTCTTCAAACTAGCTGAAGAAATGCGCTGGGGGTTAATGACCCCTTGTTTTGATTTAGAGGCACTGAACGTGGGAATGGTAAACAACATGTTGGCCCTTTCAAAACTTTCTATAAGCAGATTAATTTTAGAAAAGGAAACGATTTTTGGGGATTGGGCATTCACTCCAAACCGCAAAATCTCTTTAAAGTTTTCAAATAACTCTTTTAAGTTCTGAAACCCGTCCCCATAAAGCAGAGATGGTTGCTTTAGGGTGTAGTTCAATTTTAATTTAAAATTATACCACTTGGCCATTTGTCTTAATAAAACAGGCCAATCACGAGGTCTTACTTCAGATTTTTCATTTCCAGTAACAATGGTGTTAAAAATCGTAATTAAATCTGTCCAAACCTTTGCAGGTTTTGCATCTGGAAAAAGTTTATTCCATCCAGAAAATTCACGAAATTCGTCAATAAAACTTTCCATTTTTTCCAAAGGATAATTTTGTTCTGCCATCATGAATTTTTCACCAATGGCTTTACCTACTTCTTCCAAAGTACGAGTGGCCTGATCCAAATTTTGTTTTTCATCCTCCGGCTTAGGAAAAAAACCTGAAGACAAGTTGGAGAGATTTAAGTTGAAATTGTAAACCTTCATGTAAGGATTGAGCTTTACGAACTGCTGGGATAAAAACCCTAAAATTTCAATGGCTCGCGCCAAATCAGAACGGGTGATACGATCCGCAGGACCCCCCACCATGGTCTGTTTTACCACCATTAGATCTGTTAAAAAGGCATCACTGATCTCACGATCCCGAATAAAATACTGATGTAAGAAAGTACGAATTTCTTCTGAAGTAAAACTGTCCCGATAAGTACCTCGAGTAAACTTACCAAAGCTAATAAAAGATTCCTGTACACATTCTACAAATTGAATAATATCTGCATCCGAGAGACGCGCACCTAAAAAGGCCTCCACTTTTTCGCCCACCTTTGTCATACAAGCATAGCCACCAATGACAATGGGCTTATCCTGGGGAGCTTTTTCTCCCACTTTCAATCCACAGGAGCTCAAAAAAAAGACAAAATAGATTGGTAAAAAAATAAAAACTAAGAACTTACACAAAAATTTAAAATGCTTTGACTCTGAATTTTTAGATAACCATTTCATGCAAATAACTAATTAACCTTTCTTATTAAAAAATATAACTGAGCCCACCAGTGATGCGATCATTATTCTGATACAGACCCATCAGTCCACGTTGTGAACCATCGGTTTCAACACCTAAAATGTCCATCCCTAGATTCCATTTGGTATTTTTATTCAGACTGTACTCCAATTCTGCAGAAAACAAAGAGCCTCGTTCCGGTATAGAATAAAGATAGTTTAATTTAAAATTAATGCGTTGACTGAATTGTTCCAAAAGACTGCCTTGCCACCCTAAACTAACCACTTGGCGATAAGGATATCGATCGAAGGACGATTCAAACGTATCATCCCCGATCCCACCAGATGACGAAGCTGATGAAATCATCGAAACTCTACTTTCACTTAAATACATATAGCCCAATTTTGCCCATTGATTTTTCCACCCCAACCAAGGAAGGCGGTGGGATACAGAGGCTCCATAAAACTTTGCATTGGAAAGTGCAGACTGACTCCATCCGCTCGGAAGAGTTGGTTTTTCTGGTTTTTCTTCAGTGTAAGAAATCCATCCCCTAAAATCATCCGAACTAAATCCAGACTCAACCGTGACCACAGAATGACGAGCCACCATAGGGTGGATGACTGCAACCGATTCCATAAATCGATCGGATGAAACCGAATGATATCCCTCAATACCTAAATGAATTTGATTCATGGGTTTATTTGCCATGGATGTATTAAGCCAAAAACCATTCTCCATATGACCCAGTACAATATTAAGTCCCATACCGGAGTTAAATAAAATATCGGAGATCTTAGGATTGACCAATTCATAACTAACAGGTCGATCTTGCTGAAGTACCATATGACGACTCTGTGGTTGCCGAAACCATCTATTGCTGGAAACAAACTCTCCGTTAACAAGGTGAAAGTTGGGCCCTTGATCCGGTAGAGTTAAAGGGGAAATAAATCCAGTTATATTAAAGTCATGACCCCGAACAGAGGCAAAAAATCCTGTGAGCCCCTGTTCAACAGGACGTAAGTAATCCCATCGGATTTGCGGCTGCCAAATTCCAAGACGCCAGTCTTCATTAAACTGACTCCATTGGAGCTTTTTTCGACCGATTATAATTCCCAACCCCTGCTCTTCCAGAGACCTCACTCCCATATACAGTTCGGGTGCTGCCAAGTAAGCTTGCTCGGAACCATCGACTGAAATCATTCCTAAAAAGTGGCCCCCAAATGGCCACTGGGTTTGAGCTTTAGATTCAAAACTAAAACCACCCGCAAAGGAAGTGTATTGATTTGTTTGATTGGAATTTTGCGTTTCACTTAAATATTGTTTTTGCAACAGCTGTACTTCGAGAGTTTTTTTTACAAAAAGAGACCCTGATTGGGCAAAAGTGAACCGAGACCCCATTAGTAAAACTAAAATGAAACAAATACGCTTCACAAGATTCCTTATTGAAAGGTTTCAAAATGCCAACGCGACAAATCAAGCTCTTACAAACATTTAAACTTTGTTCGACGCGCTTGAAACTTTTAACTTCTAATACGTGTTCATAATTGTGTAAAAAAAAGAAGTGGCTCGATTGTAAACGGTTCAGATCCCCGTTCACAATGGCATCTATATTTTTAAAATTAATTACATTTAAATTGTAATTTTTATAATTTTTGTTTTTAAATATCCACTATTCAAAACAGAACTTAAAAGAGTGCAATTTGTGAATGAAAAATCATATAATAATTACTTATTTAATGATATATTTTACAACGATTGATTCAGTTGAGCCAAAATTTTAATAACACTGAACCTATCTGCTAGGTAAAACCACTCGTTTCGCTCTCTTTTCCATTTCCAGTTTAAATACTTAACCGAACCGCCAAACTCATTAAAGGGCAGGTTTCCGTACTTAAAAAGGTAAGTATAAAGAGTTAACAAATCTGTATCCGACAGAAAACCACCTAAAGCCAAGTTAAGGTTTTCCTTAAAAACGGGATAGGATATCAGAGTTTCCTCCACACTTATTTTTTGATCCTGATTGGCATCAAAACGGGCATAAAAGTTTTCTATATAGTGGAAAAGAACCATTGTCTCTACTAAGTCTCCGCGACTCACCGGTTGCGTTAGTCCATCTCGATTCGTCGTCAATCTTGCCATGGAAAAATAATCGAGCCAGACCTTCTGATCCTCCAAAGTAAATCCGAGAAGTAACGGCATCGAATGCAATATTTTATCTTTATTCAAAAATATTTCTTTATTCACACAGGAAAATAGGAACTTCTCTTCATGGGTGTCCCCACCAAGATTGGCACAGGAGCCTTGAATTAAGGGCCAATACGTCTGTACCATATTCATTCCTGAAATCACTGTAGCTAAATACTGTACGGCTTCAATAAAATCCAATTTCCCATCGCCCTGTCCAGAAGGCATAAATAAATTGGCCTCAATAAGGATTTTTTTAGCAGATTGTTCGAACATTCCCTCATCAAAGAGACCCATTTTTTCGGCCAGCTTATGCCAGTCTGAAGCCAAACGATTCAGTTGTTCTAAAGATAAACCTGTGACTTCGTCTCCACTCTCTGAATTCCCATAGGGTCTCAAAAGCAACCGCACCAAAGCTCTTTGCCAATTTAAAGTAGTTAAACTTTTTTGGTTGTATTGTTGGTTTTTAATATTGTTGTTAAACTCCAAACGCCCTTGTTCATCCAGTCTTAAGGGCCAAGGAGAACCTTCTAACAACTGTTTCATTTCATGAATTGGATTCGACTCCAAGTCACTTTTTATATTTTTACTGAGTTTAGGATTTAAATATTCATTACTAAATTTTTGTATTTCAAACCAACGTTTTACTTCATTTTGTAAAAATAAAATATCCTTTTCATCCCACCCTACCTTTGATCCTTCAACGGATAGAGTTTGATTTCCTAGTAATATCATCACTTCATTTAAAGTTGATCCATCCAATCCTAATGGAATCAAATGCATTTGCTCCAAAATGGAAACAATTTTTTCCATGGCCGTGTAACTAAATATTTGTTCTGGCTGCAACCTCAACCCTTGTTCCAAAGTCTGAAAAATCGTTCCAACCAACTGATTTAAGGTCCCTAAACCAGACCCTTCCTGCCACTGTTCAGAGGAAAAACTCATTCTTAATTGCACACTCCAGGTGAGCACTTCTATAAATTTAGAAAATAGGAAGTTCCAATCCTTGGCTTCAATCTCATCTAGGGGAGGACCCAAAAATAATCCTCTCACATGACTTAGGAGATTTAAGGTCAATTGAGTTTGAGCTAAAGAATAGTTCGAATTGGATTTTTTAACAAAACTTTCATACCCTTTAACTAAATGGATTAGATGTGAAAATGAATATTTTGATTGAGTCCTCTCTAACAAGAGAGCCAAAGGTTCACTGGTTTTTTGCAACCCCTGCAAGGCCCTTTGAACCTTTTCAGAGTTTAAAGACAGGGCGGTTTTATTTGACACCAGAAGGCCATGAAGAACCTCCATGTGAGGATTAAGCATCAACATAATTCGTTTGATTTCAGGAAAAACCACCTTAAGACTGAGTTGCAGATCTTCAAATGAAATTAAAGTCGAGGAACCACCTATGAGCAATTTTTTTACTTCCATGAGCTCCTCTAAAAATTCATTTTCATTATTAAGCCCCCGGCGATTCAGAAAGTGTTCATCTAGAAAGCTGGCCAACTCGTGGGGGGAATAATTTTTTCCCCCTTGCCCATTAACCAAACTCATAAATTGTGAAATCGCATAGTCAACGCAGTTCCAAAGTTGGTTAATTTTTTCTTCATTTTTTTTATCAGCCAACTGACCTGAAAAAAAATCCTCCAAAGTTTGGTCTATGTTGGAGAGACATTGCAGCTTTCCACTTTTAATACTAATCACGGGGGGATTGAAGTAAGGATCTTTTTCGCCCACACAACCCAAAAGAAAAATAAAAACAAATAATAAACTTAAAATCCTTTCCATTCCCCCCCCCTTTGTTCTCACCCGCCTAAAAAGAATAACTCAACTGAGTGCCAACACGATCGTTGGCCCGATAAAGCGAAGTAAAACCATTTGTAACCGAACCCGACTTATCAACCAACCCTATAAGATCGGCATACAATTGAACGTAAATTTTCTTTTGTACCATTTGACTCAGTTCATTCCGAAACAAAACCCCATGCTGAGCCTGCTCCCATAAAAGTGATGAAGAAAATCGTAAAGAACTTAATTTTCCCGGAAGCAATCCCTTCCACCCTAACTGCAGGGCCTCTTGAAATAAATATCTTCTTTCAAAAAAAGATTCCTCACTTACAAAAGGACCTCGATCGGGCAAATCTCCCCCCGACAACTTCAAATAGTTTATAAAAAACTCAGGAGCCAATGAACCTTCACCAGCTCGATAGCCTAAGTGGAGAGATCCAACCCACGCTGGGCCGGTTTCCTGTGTGATCCAACCTTCTGGGGTTTGATCTCGGAGGGGTGTTTCCCGCGTTAAGGAACCCCACAAAGTCCAAGGGCCTCGAGATTTCAATCCACCTTCCACACTCCATAATTGATGGTACAACAAACGAGTGTGAGGTAAAGCTTCTACATAGCTTTGGGCCAAACTTAAATCTCTTTGTTGTTTATTAATCGGTAAACCTAAAAAAAGTTGATTCATGGGCTTCAACCCAGCACTCAACTGAAAAAATGTTTTTCCATCGCCATTCCATTTTATTTTTCCAAGGATAGAACCGTGTTGAATCAGTTCCCCTACTGAGGGTTGTTGAATATTGTATTTTAAAGGATAAATTGTACCTTCCATGTTGATTTCACTTGTAGGTTCATGAAACCAAGGGTTTCTAGAAACAACAGCCCCATTGGATTCGTTAAAATGAGGGCCGATCTCAGGGATAAAAAGAGGAGTAACCATAAGCACAACATCAAATATCTGAAAACGATCTTGAATAAATAATCCGACTAAACCTGCGGGCTCTCGATTTATTTTATCGTCCATAAATCGGGGCTGCCATAAACCCAGTCGCCAAAGGTCATCCATTTCGCTCCAAGAAAAAAGGGTGCGACCCGCACTTATTTTTAAGGTCCCCTTGTGCCAACCTACATCAGACTCAAAAGGTTTTACATAATGAAAGTCTTCTTGAGCCTGAAAATCATCTCGGAAATGAAGTCTCCCAAAAAATGATTTACGCTGGACCTCACTGCGCAACCCCAATTGGAGTGACTGAGTGGAGTGGGCGGCACCCTCCCGATAATACAGTTCACCGGCTCTAATGTACTGGGAATAATTTAATCCTAAAGTCGATTCAGTTAGATTTTTTCCAAAAGAAAAAGGAGTAAATAAAATGAGAATCCCAACGAAAAGACTCATTCTTCGTAAAAGAGCCTCCTCTAGAATTCGATGACCATAAATAAATTGTAAAAAACTCACCCCTGCAACTTGAAACTGACCTTCATCTCCCAGCAAAGTTCCCCCCCTCGCCTTGAGCTTTAAGTGCTTACTCAAAAAGACTGCATCTTTGAACAAATCCTAAGAATTTTTATTTGACTCGCAAAATATTTTATTATTTCGGTCCAGGCTCCAATGGAATATTTCAACCCGCCGTTATAATTCATTTTTTTAAGTCTTCTGCTTCCTGTTCTACATTGAAAATGGGACACGAATTCAGATCAACAATCTAATGACAAATTGTAAAAAGGTAACTGGAGCTTTTTCTTTGAGATGAAACCAAAATTCTAGGGCAGCCTCTTGCTAACCCTTTTTCTGTTTTTTTCTAGTCACCCGCCATTTTCTTGATTTGATCTAAAACCCAGTCAGGATCATCCAGGGTAATTTCATGCCCCGCCCAAGGATGATAGACGGGTTCAGCTCCCCAATGCTTGGCAAGATTTTCTGTGCATACCGGATTCACCAACTGATCACCAAGACCAGCTAAAAACAGCACCTGAATATGGGGACTTTTCAAATTTGAAATCTCAAATTTTTTTGAAAGCCACAACTGCTGCAGCAAAACTTTCCAATCCAAGGGACAAGATTTTGAGATGGAACTCCACTGTTGAATAGCCGCGTGATGTTGCTCCGGCTTGCGGGTCAATAAGTTCATCAGAATTTCTTCTTTTTTTGTTGGCTCGGAAGGATTAAATAAATTTAGTATAATACCAATTGCGCGGGGTTGAATTCTTTCATGCCAAGGATTTAAATTCCCCGCAGAGGAATTCACCACAACCATTTTTAAAAAATCATTAGGGTACAACGAAGCCCAGTGCATTGCCACCATTCCACCAAAAGATAACGCTAAAATATGAAAGGGCTTTTTCTCCCTAACTAAGGAACAACGGTCCCTTAGTTTAAATACGAAGGAATCTAAATCTAAAGAAGTGGGTTCATGGATGGACTCCCCCAGCCCTGGAAAATCCAAAAATTCGATTTTAGCATTGGGAAACTTTGCTTGAAACTTTTCGGGAAAATCCAACCAATGTCTTCGTTCTCGACCCAATCCCCGAAGAAACAACCAATTATTTTCTTCCATTTTATCCTTTCAAATCTTACACCCTCGTTCTCTTATTTTTTTGGGGTTGATGTTTGGGTTGATGTTCACCCCCCTGTCAAGCAAACTCCACTATTTTTTTAAATAATCCCCATTTTGATTCACCGTGGAAAAAAATAAACCATTGAAATCATCAAATTTTTTTTTATTCCTCAAAATAATAAAATAATCGCACGGCGGCGAAGACCTTGTCTCTTGACGGTGAAGAAAAGAGCGCGATAGCGTCGAGTTTAGTAAGCAAGCAGTTAAGGAGAACTGCTCCCCGGGCCAACAACAAATAGTCCAGGTTAAAAATGCAATAAACACAAAAAAATTATGACTCTTGGCGAAGATCTCCTTCGACAAGGGAAGGTGATTGCATTGTGTCAACAGTTTTGAAAGCTCAAAGTTTTTCAATGGAGGCAACATGAGTTTACAGTTGGAAACAAAAGAAGAAATTATTAAAAATAAATTAAACCCAGGCAAAAAAATATCCTCTTCAGCTCCACCCACCGAGTCTGTGGACTCCGAATCTGATGGGCCGAAAATTATGCGTGTCAAAAAAAGAGATGGTTCCCATGAGCCCGTTAATGTAAATAAAATTGTCAATGTGGCCTTAGCTTGCTCCACCGGGTTGAATGAAGTTGACCCTATGCGTGTAGCAACAAAAGTCATCAGCGGACTTTATGATGGGGCTACAACTAAAGAATTAGATCAACTGTGCATTCAAACTGCGGCTCTCCTTATCGGTGAGGAACCTCAATACTCTAAGCTCTCGGCCCGCTTACTTGCACGATACATTGATGAAGAAGTGCACGTGCAAAATATTAGAAACTTCTATGAGTCCATCGTTTGTGGTTACAAAGCTGGACTTATTTCCAAGGAAAAATTTGAATTCGTAAAAGAACACAAAGAGGCCTTGAATATTATTGTGGATTCTTCTCGCACCTTACGTTTTGAGTATTTTGGTTTACGCACCATTTATGATCGTTACCTTTTGAAAGACCCCCAATCTCGATTGGTTATTGAAACTCCACAGTATTTCTTTTTAAGAGTCGCTTGTGGTTTAACTAAAACCTTTCAAGAGGCCAAAGAATTCTATGAGCTTATTTCTGCTTTAGATTATATGCCGAGCTCCCCTACCCTTTTCAATGCGGCCACTGAAAGATCTCAACTATCTTCATGCTATTTGTTGGATTCGCCTCAAGACGATTTAAGTTCTATTTATGAAAAATATCGCGACATTGCACTTCTTTCCAAATTTGCCGGGGGAATTGGAGTTTCCTTTTCGCGAGTGAGAAGCCGCGGATCTCTCATCAAAGGAACCAACGGATATTCTAATGGATTGATTCCTTGGCTGAAAACTTTGGATTCCTCTGTTGCCGCTGTGAACCAGGGCGGACGCCGCAAAGGAGCCGCTTGTATTTATTTGGAAACTTGGCATGCCGACATAGAAGAGTTTTTATCTCTGAGAGAAAACACAGGAGATGAAGCCCAAAGAACCCACAATCTTAATTTAGCTAATTGGATCCCAGATCTTTTCATGCAACGGGTGGAAAGCGATGAGATGTGGTCCCTCTTTGACCCTAAAACGGTTCCCCATTTTGTAGAATTATTTGGAACTGAATTTGATCAAGCCTACCTAGAAGCTGAAGAAAAAAAACTTTACTCGCGACAAATAAAAGCGCGGGACCTGTATGCGCGCATGATGAAAACTCTGGCTGAAACAGGAAATGGATGGATCACTTTTAAAGACGCCAGCAACCTTAAAAGTAATCAGACGGCAACTCCTGGCAACACCATTCACTTGAGCAATCTTTGCACCGAAATTTTAGAGGTCACTTCAGATAAAGAGACCGCTGTTTGCAACTTAGGCTCGGTCAATTTGGGCAATCATGTGGTCGATGGAAAATTTGATTTTGAAAAGCTCTCTCGTTCGGTACAAATTGCCGTTAAATATTTGGATCGGGTGATTGATATTAATTTTTATCCCATTCCAACTTCGGCTTCTTCCAACGCCAAATGGAGACCTGTAGGCCTCGGAGTTATGGGTTTACAAGATGTGTTTTTCAAGTTGGGTTTTGCTTTCGACTCAGAAGAAGCCTTGCAATTATCAACACGGATTCAAGAAGAGATCTACTACAATGCTCTTCTGACTTCCTGCCAACTGGCAGAACGTCAAGGCCCTCACCCTAATTTTGCAGAGACTCGTGCGGCCAAAGGGGAACTCCAGTTTGATCATTGGAAAGTGGTCCCTGAAAATTTGGAACGATGGGAAAAGCTCCGTCGCAAAATTAAAAAAATAGGATTAAGAAATTCACTTATAATTGCTATTGCTCCCACAGCGACCATTGCCTCCATTGTGGGTGCTTATGAAGCCATTGAACCACAAATATCTAATCTATTTAAAAGGGAAACTCTCAGTGGTGAATTCATCCAAATTAATAAATATTTAGTCGATGAATTAAAAAAACTTCATTTATGGACTGATGATATCCGCAACCAGATTAAAACCCAAGAGGGCTCCATTCAAAATATTGAAGCTATTCCAATGGAGATCAAAAAAATCTTCCGTACAGTTTGGGAAATCCCACAAAAAAGTTTAATCGATCTGGCTGCAGAACGGGGAGCTTATATTGATCAAAGTCAAAGCCTTAACTTATTTATAGAGAGCCCCACTATTGGCAAGCTTTCCAGCATGTATATGTATGCTTGGAAAAAGGGTTTAAAAACCACCTATTATTTGCGCTCCCGACCGGCGACAAAAATTGCCAAGGTGACCGCTCATAATAGCTCCTCGCAGATTGCCGTAAGTCCAAAAACAACTTACAGCGAAAGCGAGGCTTTGGCCTGCTCTCTAGAAAACCCTGAAACATGTGACGCTTGTCAATAAGTTTAGTTTAGTTAAGTTAAATGGTTTTTGTGTTGTATTTAAATCTTCAAGACTGCAAAATAAAACCGTCAACTTTTTAAAAAAAAGGAGCCTCCGCCCATGATTCTAGACCCAGGATTTAATTTGACTCTAAGACCTATGAAGTATCCTGTTTTTTACGAAATGTATAAAAACGCTATTAAGAATACCTGGACTGTGGATGAAGTGGATTTCAACTCAGACATCGTGGATCTTAACCAAAAAATGACTTCGGCCGAAAGATTTTTAATCAATCGCCTCGTTGCCTTTTTTGCAACAGGTGATTCCATTGTGGGTAATAATTTAGTCTTGAACTTGTACAAACATATCAATTCACCTGAAGCCCGACTTTACTTATCCCGACAACTTTACGAAGAGGCCCTTCATGTGCAATTCTATCTAACACTTTTAGATACATACATTCCAGACTTGAAGGAAAGGGAAAAATCCTTCGCTGCTATTCACAATATTCCCTCAATCCAAAGAAAAGCCAACTTTTCCTTTAAATGGATGGATTCCATCGACCAGTTGAATCAACTCCACACCTTGGAGCAAAAAAGAAGATTTTTACTAAACTTAATTTGTTTTGCTGGAACCATTGAAGGACTTTTCTTTTTTGCTGCTTTTGCTTATGTTTACTTTTTGCGTTCCAAAGGTTTGCTTAATGGACTTGCCACCGGCACGAATTGGGTTTTCCGCGATGAAAGCTGTCATATAGACTTTGCCTTTAAAGTCATCGAAGTTGCTTTACAGGAACAACCTGAACTTTTTGACGATCGTATGAAGGATATGGTTGTCGCTATGTTTAAAGACGCCATCGACTGTGAAATGGCATTTGCCAATGACATTTTAGACCATGGAGTGGCGGGGCTCAGCGCTCGTGATATGCGAACCTATTTGGAATATATCACTGATCGAAGACTGGAAAGACTTCATATGCCTCACGAGTTCGGAGTGAAGAATCCCTTTGATTTTATGGAACTACAAGACACTCAAGAGCTGGCCAACTTTTTTGAACGAAGAGTTTCAGCCTATCAAATAGGGATTAGTGGTGATGTGACCTTCGACGAACGGTTTTAGGAGGACTCGCCTCCGCCTGTTAGCAAATCATGACAAACAGCATTATTTATTGGCTTTGGAACTCCTAAATGAGCTGAACCAAAAGCAGTAGTTTTCACTACCTGTTCACTTATTTGTTTCAGGAGTTGCTCAAAACCGGCACCTCGTCCCGGAAGTGTCGTTGGCGAACCTAATAAATCCAAAATTCCGGCTGCATTTTGTGGTGCATGAACTAGATCAGTGTTCCCAATATAGTTTAAAAGTGAACGAGTTAAACCGATCCAGTCAACGATTAACAACAACTCTTGTTCTAATACAATAAAGGCCATTTGGGCTAGTTCTGCCATACCGGAGACATTATCATTCGCAAAAGCTTTATGTTTCCAAAAACTAAATACTAACCCATTGATCTCCCCAGCTAACCTTTCTAGATTTTGAATTTTGCTCAATCTCTCTAGAGTATTGGGTGAAAAAATAGAAACACCATCTTCTTTACTAAAGTATTCAACAAGTATTCTTTTAATATCTGTTCGAAAATTGGAAAGAGCCGCCAACTTTGCCTCATTCATTTTAAGTTCAACTTCGCTTGAATCAAGTGGAAATCTTGATTCGTTAGACGGCGAAGTCGTTGTTTGACCAATTTTATTCGATACAAAAAGGTTTGATTGCGGGATCCGCATTAACTCACTCGCGGGAATAATGGGAAATTGATTAAGGTGTTGGGTTAACGCCTGCAATGTAGGAGAAAGTCCTGAACTTAATGCAGTATTGTACCACTGATGAAACCCTGTTTTTTGAATAGCCATGTACAGTTTTGACCTAAAAGCTTCAACCACAACAGAAGTGACTTCTCTTAATACGGTGATCTCTTTTCCATTTAAATGAGTGTAGTCAGTATTGGACAGTGTTCTAGGAATATCTCTTGTAAAGAATGCGCTATCTAATTTATCAACTGGAGAATTGTCTAATAAATGATTCAACATGAGTAATTGTGGCCCCTTTCCATGGTTTGATCCCCTAATAATTGCAGCTTTAATAGCAGCCTCAATGCCACCTACGACAACTCTTCCGTCATTTGCATTGATTCTGATTAACCACGCAGCCAACTCAATTAAAACTCTTGGAGAAATAAAAACAAAACCTGATCCAGCGGATAGCCTGTGCATCAGATTCGCATAAGCCCTGGCAGCCGCTTCGGTAAGAAATGTTGTAGGTGCAAATGTAGGCCAATAAACTACTCTACCCCTTTTATTCACTCTAGAGGTGAGAGCAGGAAGTTCAGCTTCTAATTCTCTCCTCCAGATTTCTTCCAAGGCAGCTTGAGCTGATTTCTTAGAATCGACGGCATCCAAAGGATTGCCAAGCCCTATCATTACCACTCTGGAATATCGTCCATCATCCAATAATACCCTTAGTAAGTCAGGGAATTTGACTTTTACGGCGACTTCGTCAACAAAAATAACACCGACTCCATGAGGGAGCCCTCTGTGCCACGCTTCAATAATCTTACGAGCTATTTCTGGAAAGTTTGTTCTTTCCCCTTTTCTTGTTTCTATTTCAGCTAAGCAGATTTTGAGTACCAATGGTCCTACATGGAATCCCTTTGGCAGAGTTTTCGCGCCATCTAAACCCATTACTATTTCTTTATAACGCGCTTCATCTGGACCAAATTCTACATTTAAACCTAATTCCCTAAGAAAAGCTTCTATTGATACAGTTTTGCCGGTGCCTGGTGGCCCTAAAAAAATGAGCGGCCTTATACCTGTTTGGGCTATGTCTGTTCTATGCTCACTTTGCATGGGTTCCAAAAAGAGCCGTACTAATAATTCGGTTTGATCGTAACCACCCAAAAATCCCTGGCCTACTAGGGTGTTATGAAACCTCCTAATACCATTTGGAGAACCTCCTTCAGTCAAATTCATTAACCTGGTTAAAAAATGAGTACTGGAAAGTTGATTTACTGTTAACGAAACCGCAGTTGGAAATGCATGAGTTAAGACTGTGAGAAAAAAATCTGAATCAATTATTTGTTCGGATTGCTCAGAAAGAGCATCTAAGCGTTCCATAAGTATTTTTAAATAATTAGCTACCCTTCTGAAATTGGGACTATCAGGGTTTGCTGCATCTAAATTTAAATGAAGCACGTGATTTGCGATATCCATCAAATAGGTTAAAAACTTAGAACTAAATCTACCTTGATCGATGTTTTCTACTGCTCCATCAGGAGATACAAACTTAACATTTGAATTTATCAAGAGATATTCTCTAAGTGTTTTTTGAATAAGCTCTGCAAAAACTGATGGACTTATCTGTTCAGCATAGATTGAATCGATATCACTCCCATTATTTCTACTTCCCCTTCCAAGAGCTTCTACCACACCTGCATTACCGCTTGGAGTATCCACAACCACGACAGTTATACTAGATCTCCTCGGGCTATCATTTGATAAGAATGTATGCACTAATTCCACTGGCCCTAAAAGTTGTTTGGAAGCAACAGCTGGGGACGATCCGGAATCCGAACCAAAAGTTAAGAGATGAGCCAAATCAGTCTTCATGGACCGTGGATCATGTTGAAACATCTTTCCAGTTAGAAATTTGTAATTTTCTCCTATTACAAGGGTAATATGTTGTTCTCTAGGCAAACTTCTGAGTGCGGACAAAAAAGCTTCCTGACTTTGTAACTTAGGTACAACATAAATTAAGCTATTTGGTTTAAAATTACTGACATCAATTGCGATACGACGAAGAATATCATTTAAAAATGCTGCCCTCATATCACCTGGAACAGAAACGAATAGGAAATGGTTACCATCAGTTTCATTTAAAACTCGTTCCGCTCTATCAGATGTATCTGCAAGTAATGCACGTAAGAAAGGATTTGAAGAAGGTTGTATTTGAGTTAAAATCTTACCCACACTCACCCCCCAAGGATGTCTTACTTGAAAAGCAGGGTCATAGGGTTCTAATGCAATACCTATAGGGCCTGTTGTTATAGCATTTGAAGGTATCCCTTCACCCATCCCAGTAAGAAGAACAGTTCTTATCTGATCACTATGTACCAGATTAGGAACCAAAAGAGATACATCTCCTGTAGCAGGATTTTTCCCTAAAAAATCAACTATTCTTTTACCATTTAAGCCTGAAACATCAGTTCGATATAAATGTGCCTTTGGAGGTAAAAGTTCAGCTCTTCTGGAAGGATCAAACTCCCTTCTGCCTCTATCAGAAAATATCTTATAGACCAACAATTGATCCTTTGTTTTTAAAACTAATAAAACCACTCTTTCAGAATCGGCGCTGGGTGTCACATTATCATTTGGAGGTACTTTGTACACAAACACGGCTTCCATTACACTATCAACAGCTAAATCATCTAAACTCCATTTACCGAGGTGATATGTTGTTGTAGAGCCCTCAGTTAAAGATGTTAAAACGACAACGGTGTTATCCCTTTTATTTGGACCCTCTAAAAAGAAAGCTTTAGATGAAAAAATAACCTGCTCTCCGGTTGATGGTGAAGTATACTGCAGGGTTGAAGTACCACCTATTGACGTAGCCAGCCTTTGAGGCAAAGGAACAGGGGTCCCCGTTGCCAATGGAACTCGAGTACGAGGTGTTACTAGATGAATCCCTCCAGCCAAGGTTGAATGAGAATGATTAGCGCCCGCTGAAGGATCAGTTATCAACTCTAGTGAGGAGTCGCCTGCTGTTTCATTATGATTAACAAAGGTTAAAATTTTTTCTCGTTTCTCAAAAGCTGGAACTGCGGTCCCACTAGTTGCATACATAGTGCGAAATAAATCCACACCACCAGGTAATCTTCCATCTGCCTCAGTCAAATTGCCAAAACTAAATTGGAATTCTCTACCCTCATTTCCCCTGACAAAACGAGATAAAAAGTCTGGTAGAAAACCTCTTACTTCAAATGAGAATGTATTTTGAATTTTTGTATCATTTACTGATACTGACGGAACTGTAATGACGTTCAAATTAAATCTATTGCTACCAGGAACGCTCTCAGTCACATAATTTAATACAACAGCGAGACGACCTTCTGGGTTTTGTACAGTTGCGAACTGAAGTTGTGATACCACAGGATCCACCTTGTCCAACGGCAGATTGAACTTCAGAGGTATGGTTGTATGTGATTCAGGAATATGTAAAAATAAATGACCAGCAGATGAAACTACAAGGATTGACCTTATAAATGCAGGGTCATTCGTGGGAGGTTTAAATTCATAAATAGCAAAACTTCTTCTACCGGACCCATGGTCACTAAAGGCAAATAAGCCTGGGAGTACGAAATTCCCACTGCCAGTTCCAACTTTCATGACCCCTTCGATGGCTCTATAGGCATCTACTCCCGAATATTCTTGTACTCCATATACTTCAGGCGCAGGGTCAATACTACCTATTTGATTTGCTGGATATCTCTCTGAGAATAGTCCCCTAAAAAATCCTCTAGGATCTTCAAACACACTTCTGTTAGGATTAAATCTCAGTGAAATTCCCGAAGTAGCAACTAAAGGGGCTGCAGTATTCATCATGAGTTGGATATGTGTTACCTCTCGCAACAGCTCAAAGTGACCCGCCGGTACCGTTTCAGTTGCATCTGTTGAGGTAGCACCTTGACCCTGTGGGGCTACTAAACCAAGATATGCTAAACGTTGCTGTAATCCTCTGGGGGAAGGCAGATATAAAAAGTCCCAGGTACGATCACTGCCAGTATTCGGCGTTTGGACAAATCCTGTTCTTAGTTCGGGTTCACTATGATAGCTATCATCTAAAAGTACAGTTGGCGAAGCTGGAATTAACTCTCCTTTTGCATTGGTAGTGATAACGACAGAAGCCGTATGGGCTGTCCTTACTTCCTGATTGGGTAAATATAAAAACGTTTCTGTGGAAAAAAAGATGAAAAAAAATTGTTTAGAACCTGTATCTTTGGTGTCAAAAGTAACACTCACACGTCTTCTACAAGACCTTGTATCAAGTACACATAGTGGATCAATTTCAGCTCTACTTCGACCCAATTGTAATGGATCCACGATATTTTCTAAACGGATATAAGAACTCGGACTATCCAAAGTTGATCTTCTATTGAATACAATAACTTTTCCATCGATCACTGCGACAGCAGGATAAGTTCCACTTGAATCCGTCCCATAAAGATCAAGAGGATATAACTGCCAGCCATCTAACCAACCCACCTGTCCAGGAAAAACCAAGTTAAATCTACCATTTTCATCTACTATTGAGAGTCCTTTTTGATCCGCAAGGTAAATCGGTTGTCTGGCTCGCGCCGGTGTGAGCATAAGCGGTTCATTAGCGTATACAAGTAAGGGAGAAAACCAAAACAACAAGCAAACAGATAAATACATTGTTATGCTTCGAATATTTTGGCGTGCCAAATTAAAAATCTGAACGCAAAAATTCAAAACAAAATGAAAATCATTTGGTCTCATGAAAAACCACCCTTTACCTTGTCCACAAAAACTATCCAGATTAATTTCTTACAATAAGCCCCTAATGTAAGATTGGAAATGTTGGATGAAAAATTTTTGAGTGGTCAGGGCTTACTGAATACATCTGATGAAGTCAATTTTTTTGATTTAATTGAAAAGAGAAAAGAGAAGGACTCGATATTTTTTTCAAAAAAATGAATATTTTATTAAAGCCCATCTAAGAAATTTCACATCACAACCCAATGTATGGATAATCTAGTCTAAAATCTCGAATTAGATAAAAATTATGGGATGAGAAAAAAATCCCTCCTACCTTAAAGAAAGTGGGCGAACATAGAAGACATGAGATTAAAAATACAACAAGGATTGTAGGACCGACAAATGGCTAAATCCTTGGGAAGAAGAAGGACCTTGATAGCTCAAATCAGGGCCAGGGAATTAACCACAACTCCAGCAAAGAAATTTCCAAGATGGATGAATGGGGTTAGTTGGGATTAAGTATTAAAGGATTTTAGACCTCACCCATTAAAATTCATCGATTGGAATTACCTCCAACCTTTCAACTGGAGTTTGACTCGCCCCCGTTTTAGTGGACAGTTTGTTTAAGCGGTTTAGCCCTATGATGAGGAGTAAATCGAGGAAGAGAAAGTCAAAGAAATAAAAGAAAATGTTCTAATGAGTTTAAGTCCAAAGCTGTTGAGTTAGGTAAGAAAGTCGGTTGTTCTCAAGCATCCAAAGACCTTGGCATAAATGAGTCCACATGAACGGTGTCCAATCCCAGCTGATTGGACCAGTATGACGGTGTAAACTTTTTACTTTTAAAAAGCATCAAAACAGATATAGGTCTTCAGTACTACTGAGCTGTGTAAGATTACGGAGCTATGTAAGTGGATGTCCACTCGCCCTCCCCAAAATCCTTGATTGAAAGATCCGTTTTTTCCTCAAGATTCTTTATCCCAATATATCTTTTTTCATTGCTTCGACCATTCCACCATACCTGAGCCTCAGTCGAAAATTTAGCAATTCGCTGATCTAAAGGTGGGTGTGAGAGAAAATAATCTCGTAGTGGATTGGGTGAATTGCCAGTCTGATGACTTGAAGCCTTCAACCTAATGAAGACTTTTGACATTGCTGCGGGGTCGTATTCACTATTAGTTAGTAGTTGAAACCCATAGTTATCCGCTTCATCCTCTTGAGTTTTTGAAAATGTATGACGGATCAATAGATTCCTGGAAAAGTCTGCAATAGCCCCCAAACTATTATGGGTAATTTTCTTTGATAAAATTTCGTATTTAACTGAATCAAAACAGTGAGATAACTCGACATGACCCATTTCATGCGCAATGACCGCCACTAGCTCGCTCTCAGACTTAACTGCTTTCAACAACCCCATAGTGACAACTATAACGCCTCCAGGGAGAGCCATTGCATTCGGAATGTCGGCACTTAATAGACGAAGTTCGTAATCAAATGGCTTCGTTTTAAATCTTTGCAGACGTTTTATAATCGAATTCAAGTAAGTCAGTGCTTTTTGTTCATCGGTATTTAAAGCCCTTGAAGACGAGTCGTACGATCTTAGGTTTTTACCCAGCTCACCTTCATCAACGCTATCTATGGGAAGCATTTTTGTAACCGAACGGCTCAACGACTGAGGAGCTTTACCTAAGAGTTGAAAAAGTGGTGCAAAAGTGACGCCGTTGTTTTGAGACAAATCTATCGTTGTTAACGCAGCAACAATAGATAAACCAGCGAAACCAAACAGTAGAATAATAAAAAATTTTCTTGTGCGGTTATTGTTTTGATTCATACCGATACTTGTACTTGTTATAGATTGTGTTCATTGCAATTAAAATTAAGCCAACTGAAATAAAAACGACTGCTTTAATGAAAAAGTCTCGACCTGTTAAATCATAAAACACAATACGCAAAAAGATCAGACCGATTCCAACCATTGAAACAATTCGAAATTGCGGCTCACGCATTAGAATGCTGATTAGGAATAATACAAAGCACTCAATGACCCAAAACAGTGAAAGCACAGTCTTATCGAAACTCCAAAGAAGGAAAAATCCGATGGCGGTAAACAATGGATATAGAAGGATCTTAACTTCGAGCTTCTCGATAAAACTTTTGAATCCTGATAGTCCTTTAACAGTCTTTGGTAGGTTCAGTTGTGATTTGGCAAATGAATCACGGTCTCTGTGGGCAAAAACCATAAACGCGGTGTTGATACAAACTGAAATAAGACCCATTAACCAAGCTTGATCTAAGAGTAAAACCGAAGGAGTCGCAATTGTTGTGGAAATGAATGCGACATAAAAAAGCGAGCCAAAATAAAATAGGTAGCTGTATAAAAGCAAACGATTAAACTGATGATTCTTTTTACCCAAGAAGTAGCAAGCAAATGTACCCACTGCCCACAGGATAGGATGCAGGTAACTGTCAACTTCAAACAAAATAATTGCCGTAGCAACAACCAAAAAAAGCTCAAGAAAATAATCGACAATTTCTTTAAGAACAACACTCCGCGAAGGTTTAGAAATTGACAGCCAATAATATATTGAACCAAGACCTAAAAACTCAGAAAAAAGCCGAATTCTAATCATTCCGAATGCAAGAACCTCATTTGAAATATCGACAAGAAAAAACCTAGCCAAAAATGCAAATAAGCTCGCTATTCCAAATAATCCAATGAATACATCCGATTTTTCGTGAGCACCATTGCTTGAACAAAATTTCTCTCGATCTTTAAGCTCTCCAGCACAGAGGCTAATAAGTAGCCAAATAATGCCAGTCAAAGCGGGCGATATATTTTTTGTAAATACATAACTTGCCACCATTAGAACCAGCCAAATAATGCTAACCCCAAACCAAGTTATTTTTTGTTTGAAATGCTCAGACCAGCTCAGTTTAAAAGACAGGATGCCCACAACCAACATACCTACAGTTAGAATCGTATCCGAAATTAAGGAGTTCGAATCACCGAGAATAAGTGCTAACGCAACCGCTAAGGTCATACCCGTTCCAACAAGTATCGAAAAATCAAAGAGTAGACCTTTTAACTTTTCTCTTAAAAAGAAATTATAAATCGTCATCGCTAATGGCAAAACTAAAATCCATTCGCTATCTTTAATTTTTGTTGCTAAAAGTAGCGCAAAAAAACCATGCAACGCCAAGGGGATTTCGACAAATGTTGATGGGTATGATTGCTGCTTAAAAGTAAAGTTAAAGCCTTGATTATTTTCCTCGGCTTTTTTCTGGATATAAGGGAAAACAAATCCTAAAATCAGAAAACTACAAAGAAGCATGAAGAGAGAAGAGGTGGCAACTTGTTCAGATTCTCCAAGTAATCCAAATGTGTGTCCAGCTAAAACGAGGTACGAAAATAAAAATGCACTATTGGATATTTTAAAAATTGTTTTTTCAAAGGTTTGAGCTACAATCCTCAAAAAGATTGTCGCAACAATTGCTGCAATTGATGAAATCTCGTATCCAGACAAGCCAAACTTTTTCAATGAAATCACAGTCAATAAAGCCAACAACAGAGACGCTAAACGATCACAAATATATAACCATTGTATCGACATTCGCTCTGCTTTAATTGACATTCCAAATGAAAGAAAAACGGAAAGGGCTAGAAATACCGTACTCCATACCGAACCCTTTGAATGTGCATATAAATTTAAACCTAATGTAGCCCATGTAATAACATGAGCAAAAAACGGTATTTGTTGTAACCCCGAGGCTCCGCTGTATGTCTTGCGATAGTGACTTATTAATCCCGTTGCTCCAACAATCAAACAAAGTACAATTGCATGAATGGACTGAATAGGAAACTCTTGGTTATTTGATTTAAAACTATAGATCCAATAGAAATGTAATGCAGTAAATTCAAGGGTTGTTGCAATGAGATGCTTGTCCCATTGACGGTCTTTGAAAGACATAACAATTCCGACAAAAGCTACCAAGGCAGCTATGCTAAAAGTTATTTCGTTGACTGGTACCAAGCTCAGAGCAAGCAGACTGAATAGAACGTGTATCGAAGCAAATATCTGCCCACCGTTTAAAAAACCAAGGACTAAGTTTGCTGATAAACCACTCACTAGCAAAGCAAGCCCTATCCAAGGATCGTTGACCCACTTCATTGATTCAATTCCAACAGAGCCGATACAGCCCACTAAAAAAATCACACCTGACGCGCTCCGAACCCAGAGCGAAATATTTTTCCAAAAAGTTTTGTTGCTTAAGAAAAAATAAAGCGCGTACAGCCCCAAAGAAAACATACAAACAACGCCAAAGCGACCCAGTGGATCGAGCTGTATCGCAGCATACACCCCTAAAAATATAACTCCAAGGACCACAGCAAGAGTGCCGACAATCCCAGTTACATTTCCAGCAAATTGAACTTCCAGATTTTTCCAGAATTCAGAATCCCTAAAACTCTTCTTCGGTGTTTCTTTCCGATATTCTCGCTTAGGATAAGTTGTTGTGGGATGGCGGATTGGAGCTTTGTATTGTTGAATCGGTGGCATAGAGATGTTTTCAGTTAAGGCTCTATTAGAGCTAGTTTTCTGAGTAGAAAAATCAGTTTTTTCTGAAGTAATAAATTGGTTTGCGGGTTGATAAGATTGGATTGTCGCTGACTGGTTAGTGACTGATTTGGTTTCATTATTTTTTAGTGAGCTTAATTCAACTCGCATTTTGGCCAGGTCTGCATTGAGAGATTCAATTTTTCGGTGCAAATTACTGTGTAATTTCTTTCCAAAAATCAAAATTCCAATAAAATATAAAAAGTTCATGAATTCATTTTCCTTATAAACTAAATTATTAGGTTGGTTTGATTTTATTGGAAGCAAATTCAATGGTTGCGCACCAAAGGTGGACTCAAGACGGGGACCCCCTCAAAGGGAAGTTCCAAAGCTCCATCACTTTAGATGGAGTCACTAGTACGCCGTTAAAAAAGTTTTTCCCCATCATCAAAACTTAAAGTGAGCGATTTCAAAAGTTGGAACCACCCAATTGTAAAATTCACTGGATCGTGATTTATCTACGATCAATTCGAGGTGAAGAGCTACAAAGTGCCAAAAACTGGCCCATATTGACAAAGAAAACGACCTTATTGGCACTATCATCAAGACGTAAGCAACTTTAAAAGCTCGAATTGAATAATTGATATGGCAGGTCAATTGCTATATAAAATGCCAAATCAGTCTCGGTCTGCCTGTGGCTTTTGAAATCAAGGTAGGTCGACCGTAAACCCTATTTGGATGTCAAAATGAAGATGAACACACTTTTGGCGACCGCTTTTGTGTCGTCGTTTTTAGTAGCCCCTGCTCATTCTTTTGCTTGCGGCGATGCTGCTGAATGGGCAAATCCTAATGCAGCCACTCCTGCTATTTCCCTGGAAAATTTTATTACTTATGCTCCATTAGCACATGATGTAATAATCAGTCAGTCGCATTTTCAGGCTCGTTGCGGTGATGATATCAATTTTGATGTAGTTGATGCCCTCTCTAGCAAAACTCTTGGTAGAATTCCTGTATCTCAAAATGCTGTAAAAGCAGATGATGGCCGAGTTCTGTCGGTTCGCTTGACTCAACTTCTTAAAACTTCTCGCATGCAATTGGTTAATGTTGAAAATGCAATCAGGATTTTCCACGATGATGTTGATGCATTGACTGAAGACCTCGGCATTGGTGCATCTTTTTCGTATGCTCTTCCCAATCGAACTAAAAACCAGGATCGAGTCTTCTTGGTTGATGTCAATATTAAAACTTACTGCTGGGAAGATAGACAAAGAAGCCCTTATACTGTTCATCAAAATCTTCCGATCAAGACTCTTAGGGGCCGTGTCCCGAAAATGGTAGAAAATAAAAAGGGAGTCCTTCAAGATGGTTTGATATGAAGTAAACCATTTAAATAACAAAGGAACTCCCTTATGAGAAAAAATAAAGTAGCGGGCCAAAATC